>NZ_JBWVBI010000005.1:0-449763 GCF_057221175.1 Ruegeria sp. HKCCD3925 | reverse complement strand
GAGCGTCTCCGCAGCTTCCACCGCGTCCCAGCACCTCAGCAGCGCCGGTGAAGGGCGTTCTATGCCTTACGCATTCAACGCGCAAGTGGAAAATTCAAGAATATCGCAAAAAACTTCAAAATCATTTTTTATACAATAATTTCTGATAGTTGAGTGGAACTCACCTCATAGAAATCGGCGAAAATCATCCTTCAAGCACATCAGATATACCTCCTAGGTTTCAGTGCTTGTTGGTTCAAACCCAACATATAGTGAGAACATTACAGTCACCCACAAGACTATACCGACTCGACGGCAATCAGCGATTCATTTCCAATCCCGGAATCGCGCCCGATATCGGCTCCGCCAGGCGCAATGCAAGTTGGTCTTACAGGGCCTTGCGCATTGTCTATGGATAGGCTCAGGTCTTTTCAAAGCAAACCCGATACGCCTGTGACCTTGATATGACGAATGACATTAAGTTTCCCTTGCTGCGAACCGTTGGATTTGACGGTCTGTTGGTGACCTTTGCGCAAACCATGTCCGAGCCGTCGAACCGCGCCGCCCTGGCATTTCGGGGCGCAGTCGAGGCGCAGCAGATTGACGGCGTGCTTGAGACTTCGGCCTCGCTGGCATCTGCATTTATAAGGTTTGATCCATTAAGCCTGTCGCATCATGACATCGAAGAGTTGCTGCGGGCTATGCTGGTCAGTCGCGATTGGTACGCTGCACCTTTGCCTGTGGGGCGACGATTCTGGAAAGTGCCGACGGTCTACGGTTCCGATCTCGCGCCACAGCTAGAAGACGCGGCATTGGCAGCAGGGTTGTCACCAGCGGACGCCATTGATCGTCTCAGCCAATCGCGTGTGCGGGTTTTAACCATCGGATTTGCGCCGGGCCAACCTTATCTCGGGCCACTCGGACCCGAATTCAACATTCCACGCCTGAAAGAGCTGACGCCGATGGTACCTGAAGGGGCGTTGGTTTTGGCAATTTCGCAATTTGTCCTGTTCTCGGGGCCAACCCCAACTGGATGGCGTCATGTTGGACAAACCGCGTTTCGTTGCTTTCGTCCGGACATGGAGCAAAGTTTTGCCCTCAACCCCGGTGATGAGATGCAGTTCATCTCAGTCACGCGCGAAGAGCTTGAGGATATCCGTACAACCTGCACTGATGGCTCTGGTGGTGCGAGTTGCGAGGAGATCACGACATGACGCTGATCGTCCATCGCATCGGCCCAGCTTGCACGGTTCAGGATCAAGGGCGCACCGGGTATCTGGATCAAGGCCTGTCGCGTTCGGGTGCCGCAGATATAGTTGCGCTTTATGAAGGGGCCGCGTTGCTTGGTAACACTCCAACGAGCGCCGCCCTCGAAATGGCGGGGATGGGTGGCGAGTTTGAGGCAACCGCACCAACCGCAATCGCGCTGACCGGCGCACCGATGCAGGCCAGTATCGATGGCAGCCCCGTCTTGTGGAATGCCTCGCATCAGATGGAGGCTGGGCAGCGGCTGGTAGTCGGGTCGGTGCTGCAGGGCAGTTACGGGTATCTGAATCTGGGTGGCGGGATCGAGACCGACGTGACGCTGGGCTCACGCGCGGCCCATCTGACCGCAAGGATCGGGCGCGCCGTTCAAGCGGGTGATCACCTGCCTTCGACGGAAACCGGCAAGACCGGCCTGAAGCTGCGTTCGGAGGATCGGTTTTCAGGTGGGATGTTGCGGGTTGTGGCCAGCTTTCAAACTGCACTGTTCGATGACGAGACGCTGGCACGGTTTACGCAAACGACATTCCGCCGCGGCGCCCGAGCCAACCGGATGGGCATGCAGCTGGATAGTGAAGGTGACGGCTTCGCGGCCAAGGGTCAGTTGAACATACTGTCCGAAGTCATAACCCCCGGCGATATACAGATGACCGGCACCGGTGCGCCCTTCATCCTACTGCCCGAGTGCCAGACCACCGGAGGTTACCCGCGCATCGCAACCGTTCTGCCCTGTGATCTGCCTCGTGCTGCACAGACCCCGGCGGGAGGCGAGGTGCGCTTCGAATTCGTAACACTGGAACAAGCCATCACTCTGCAAGCCGCATTTAAGGCCGATCTTGCCCGCCTGCCCGCCCGTGTTGAACCCTTGGTCCGCGATCCACATGACATCCCGGACCTCCTGTCCTACCAACTGATCAGCGGAATGATCTCTGCCACCGAATAAGGAGTTATTGCGATGCCGAGCGTCGATCTGAATGCCGATATGGGCGAAAGCTTTGGCCCGTGGAAGATGGGTGATGATGAAAGCCTTCTGAAGATCATCACATCAGCCAATATCGCCTGTGGCTTTCATGCGGGTGACCCGGATGTGATGGCCAAGACCATGGCTCTGGCAGCTCAGAACGGTGTGGGCATCGGTGCGCATCCCGGTTTTCCTGATCTGCAGGGGTTCGGGCGTCGAAACATGAAAGTGCCCCATGACAGTTTGCGCAATCTGGTGCGTTATCAGCTTGGATCGGCAATCGGCATGGCCAAGGCGATGGGCACTGAAGTGCGCCATCTAAAGCTACATGGAGCGCTGGCCAACATGTGTTCGGTCGATATCGATATGGCGCGGGCCTGTTATCAGGGCGCATTGGACGTGGACCCGGACATCATCATCATGGTGCTGGCGGTCACCAAACAAGAAGAAGCGGTGCGCGAGCTGGACTGCAAGTGGGTGGGCGAAATCTTCGCCGACCGTGCCTATAACGACGATGGCACTTTGGTGGATCGGTCACTGCCGGGAGCCGTGATACACGACCCTGCACTGGCCGGACCACGTATTCTGGAAATGGTGAAGGAAGGTGCCATCATCACCGAATCCGGCAAACGCCTTGAGACCTCAATCGATACGATCTGCCTGCATGGTGATGGCCCGACAGCAGTTCAGATCGCGCACTCGGTGCGCGAGAACCTGATCGCGGGCGGAGTCGAGGTCACAAAATTCATCCGTTAGTTACAACAACGTAACTTTGGCACCCCATCTCCAAACTGTTGCCCATGCAGGCCTTAGCGCCTAGCATGCATGGCAAGTGCATGATCTGACTACCACAAATCCAAGCAACGCGCCGCAAGGAGGTTAGCCTATGTCTTTTGATCTGATGTCCTACCAGCCAAGGGGCGACAAGAAGAACTCGGACTTCTTCACCGAATATCTTCCCAGGATTTACGAGCGCCGCATCAGCTCGGGCATTGCGGATCAGGTCGGTGCGATGCGGGCCATTGTCATTCAGGTCGAGACAGATGCGCTGTTTGACACGCTGGTCGAGCTTTATGTGATGACCCCCTATCGCCACACCGCCAGCTATTTGGGACAGACACACAAGTTCTCGGTGATGCATTCACATGCCGATTATCCGGCGCTGATCCTGATGGCTCCGCTCAGCCCGGCATTCGAGGATTTCATCCCGCGTATCAATCGTATGTACCCGCTGGCGCGCGGTAAGCCGCAGACGCGATATGTAGGTGAGATTTACGGTGCCACTGACCTGAAGGCGCTGACTGGATCGCTGGAGGATCAGAATATTCGGTTCGAATATTCTGGGGACACCGAAAATCCGTTCTACACGCTGGAAGGATACCGCTTTACGACGCCATCGGATTTCACGTGCAATCGCGTCGGCTATTCCACGCTGGATTTCAACGACACAGACAGTTTGGGGTTAGGCGACCGTGTTTTGCTGAGCGATGTGGAACAAGCCAAGCTGGATCAGGCCGCTGCGTTTGGGACGGATAGCAAAATCGCACCCCTGATGCTGGGGATCGATCATCTGGCGACACGCATTCTGGCCGGGGAACGTGAGGACGCGATCCTCGAATTTCTGACCATGGTGCCTTATTACTTCTGGGGGGCGTACAACATCTTCGACATGAACTCGTCGACCAATGTGAATCGCAATGCCAATGTGGATGACGACAAGAAATCCCCTGCCAAGGTCTTTACTGCAAACAACACGCCCTCATTCGTGAACTCTTTCGAGCAATTGCCGATGCCAACCGAGGATTTCGTGCGTAATTTCGGACGACGCTTGCACCACATGGCGGTTGAAATTCAGGACGGCGACCATGGCGCGGGTGAGAAAAATGTCGATTTCGTGGTCAACACTCTTAAAGACAAGGGCGTTCCGTTCCTGGCCCATGTGGTCGGGGAATGCAAAGATGATCCGAACCTGAAACAGATCTTCTCAAAGCACTCGAAACACACGCTGCTGATCACCGAATACATCGAACGTTGTCATCACTACGACGGCTTCTTCACCAAGGATAACGTTGCAGCCTTAACTGCGGCGGCCGGGCAAGATGAACAGTACAAACACGGCCACGTCTTCGATTGATTTGCCAAAAAATATGGGCTGCGAGGTCATCGCAGCCCAGGCCCATCCAGGAGAGAATGCCGGGTCTTATGACGGCCCGATCATGAAACACGTGACATTGCGCGCCTGTAACCGACGACAGGCCAGATCAGCCTGCTCGCGGGTCATGCCCTGAAATGTCGCGTCAAACCCACGCGAGCTTTGATTCACCTTGCGCAAAGTGCCTTCCAAAGTGGTCATTTCCGACAGCGCAGTTTTCAACAGAACCTTCTCGGCCTCATACCGTGTGGTGTAGCGGCCAACATTGACGCCCCAAAGGTGACCGCCGGAAGTGGACAAGCGGGTCACAACTTCGGGTTCAGGCTCGGGCTGTTTGGCCGGTTCGACCGAGGCCAGCACCACGTTTTCGGAAGGCTTGGCGCCATCCGACGGTGCTATGTCTGCTGCTGCAATCGCAGCAGCGATACCGTCCTGAATCCGGGTGTTGTCTTTTTCAGCCGTTGCGGCGACCGACCCCGCGACCTGAACCGTTTCGCTCGCCACCGGGCGCAACACCGGGCGCAGGCTCTTTTTCGGCGGGCCCGCTTGGGCGACCACTTGTGCACTACCCAGACCAGCATTCCCTGCATAGGCCGGGCGGGCGGGCTTACGGATTGGCGCACGCGAGGGGGCACGGCGGAAACCCATATCCAAAAGCTCGGCCACCCGGGCGTTGCGCGATGCACCTGATTTGCCACCGAAGACGGTCGCGATGATACGTTCATCCTTGCGCTTGGCCGAAGCAACCAGATTAAACCCTGCGGCGCGGGTATAGCCGGTCTTGATCCCATCGGCGCCCCGATAGGCTGCCAAAAGGCGGCGGTTGGTGTTCGGTACAGTCTTGATCCCGGCATTCGTCGATTGGCGCGAGAACAGGTTGTAGTACTGCGGGTAATCATACAGCAGGTGACGGCCCAGCGTGGTCATATCCCGCGCGGTCGACAAATGCCCCGACTCGGTCAGACCATGGGCATTCTTGAAGGTGGTCCGGCTCATCCCCATCGCCTTGGCTGTGCGGGTCATGCGACGAGCAAACGCCGCCTCGGACCCGCTGAGGGCGATGCCGATCGCGGTTGCCGCGTCATTGGCGGATTTCACCGCCGCCGCCCGGATCAGATAGCGAAACGCGATTCGCTGCCCAGTGCGCAAACCCAGCTTCGAGGGCGGCTCAGCCGCTGCCGCCTTGGTGATGCGCACCTGAGTGTCCAACGTGATCTCACCATTCCGCACGGCCTCAAACGCAATATACAGCGTCATCATCTTGGTCAGAGATGCCGGATGCAACCGCGTGTCGGCATTGCGGGAATGCAGCACTTCTCCGGTGCGTGCGTCGATCACCATGGCCGCGTAAGGGGCCGCCATGCCCTGAAGTGGTGCAAATGAAAGCAGCCACAGAAATGCTATAAGTAAAAAGCCCATTCGGGCCGGAACTGTCCGCCGAATCTGCACGATCTTTGCCTCTGTCTGCCTCGCGCCGCCGGGTTTTCCCAGTCAGCAATTTTTATTTTGATATTCTTCAGGCTAACACAGGGACGGGTTTAAAGAAACTGAAAGCTGCGTTTGAGTGGATCATATACACGATCAGATTCACGCTACATATGGTGTTTCATGCGCGCCCGGACACCATACCGGCGATTGTGCCGAATTTGAGGCAAGCCGTGTCATCGAATTTTTTGTGACTGATGTCAAACGGCAACAGGTCAGGAAATCTGATCAATCAAAGCTGAAAGATCACCCAAATCCTTCAACTCGCGGAACCGTGGGTTGGAAGTTGGGACCTCGGCCTGCTCGACCTCCCATACCAACCCGTGCGGGACATGCACGCCCCAGCACCCGGCTTCGATTGGGGCCACCACGTCAGAACGCATCGAGTTTCCGATCATCATCGAAGCGTCGGGTCCATCACCATACTGGTCAAAAATCATCGCATAGGTCGCCGCCGTTTTTTCGCTCACGATCTCGACGCCATCGAACAGCTCACCCAATCCGGATTGCGCCAGCTTACGCTCCTGATCGATCAGGTCGCCCTTGGTGATCAGCAGAACCTTATGCGTCTCGGCCACCGCCTCGATGGCCTCGCGCGCATGGGGGAGCAGTTCGATGGGATGTGCCAGCATCTCCTGCCCCGCTTCAACAAGTTGGCGGATGACGCGCGCCGGTACGCGATCTTCCGTCACCTCAATCGCTGTCTCGATCATCGACAGGGTAAAGCCCTTGATGCCATACCCATAGTGCTGGATGTTGCGCTTTTCGGCGGCAAGTAGACGTTCCATCAGGTGATCGTGATCGGCGTGATCGGCGAGCAATTCGGCAAAATATGCCTGAGTCAGCTGGAAGAAACGCTCGTTATGCCAAAGGGTATCGTCTGCATCGAACCCGATTGTTGTCAGCTTGTCCCGCGTCGCATTTCCGTCCGGTTGCTCTTTTCTCTGGCCACCGTGACGTTATATAAGCCGGGAAACAATTCGTAGTGTTAATCGAGATTCTCTTACAGCAATGCGCAAACACCAGTGGATCATGTCTGAAAAGGACGACGAAGACGACGACACGTCGGTCCTGGTGCAAACGCGCCCCAAGACCAAGCGGCCGCCGCTGTATAAGGTGTTGTTGCTGAATGACGATTACACACCGATGGAGTTCGTGGTGCATGTGCTGGAACGGTTCTTCGGCATGACCCATGCGCAAGCGTTTGAAATCATGCTGACCGTACACAAGAAAGGTGTCGCCGTGGTTGGCGTGTTCAGCCATGAGATTGCCGAGACCAAGGTCGGGCAAGTCATGGATTTCGCGCGCAGGCATCAGCACCCGCTGCAATGCACCATGGAACGCGAAGAATAACGCACGGCCATGTCCTCTCGCCTTGATCTAGCCCTGAACAGCGGGCTCAGCCTGTCGCAACCGCTGACTGTCTTGGCGCCGACCCTGGACCACGATTTGTCGGACCTTCCGCGCGAGGCGCAGATGGTGCAACCGTTCAAACCATTCCACGATCACTTTGCCACGCAGGGCTTTGTCGCAACGCCCAATAGTGACGCGCCTTGCCAGGATGCGGTCGTGTTTCTACCGCGCGCCAAGGCGCTGGCCCGGGCGCTGATCCATCAGGCCTGCAGCCGCGCCAGCGGGGTCATCGTGGTGGACGGGGCCAAAACCGATGGCGTCGACAGTTTGCTGAAAGATATCCGCAAGCGGGTTGCGATCGAGGGTCCAATCTCGAAGGCACATGGCAAGATTTTCTGGTTTCAGTCTGATGCGGACGCCTTTGCCGACTGGGCTGCGCCTGAAAACCAAATGGTTGACGGCTTCCATACCGCGCCCGGTGTGTTTTCCGCCGATGGTATCGATCCTGCCTCGGCCCTGCTGCTGAAGTCTCTGCCAACCAAGCACGGCACGCGCATCGCTGATCTGGGTGCAGGTTGGGGCTTTCTGTCCGCAAAGCTGATCGACGACACCTTGCGCAGCCTGCATCTGGTTGAGGCCGACCACACCGCCCTTACTTGTGCCCGCGCCAACGTCACCGACCCCCGTGCGCAGTTCCACTGGGCCGACGCCACCAAATGGAGCGCGCCCGAGCCGCTGGACATGGTGATCATGAATCCGCCCTTTCACACTTCGCGCAGCGCCGACCCGACATTGGGCCAGGGCTTTATCACCAGTGCGGCACGCAACCTCACCCGCAACGGTCAACTCTGGATGGTCGCCAATCGCCACCTGCCCTACGAGGCAACGCTGGCCGAGGCTTTCGCCCGTGTTGACGAAGTGGCAGGAGACAACCGCTTCAAGGTGTTCCATGCCTCTCGCCCTCGGGGCTGAGGCCCGCTAACCTGCGCCAGAACTCAGGAGGATTCGCATGTCCTTTTCCATCGCGGGCAAGACCGCAATCGTCACCGGGGGTGCCAACGGCATCGGACTGGCCATCGGACGGCACTTTGCCGATGCAGGCGCCAATGTCATGTTCGCCGATATGGATGAAAAGCGCCTGTCCGATGAGCTGGGCGAACAGGCGGATGACAGCAACATCCGTTATTTCGCCGGTGACCTGCGTGAAAAGTTGACCATCGCCAATCTGCTTTCGGCCACGCTGGATGCGTTTGATCAGGTTGATATCCTGATCAATGGTGCGCGGCAGGTGATCCCGTCGGACCCGCTGGACACCGATGACGATTCGGTGCGCACATTGCTGAACCAGAACCTGATGCCCGCGCTGCGACTGAGCCAACTAGTGGCTAAGCGATTTATCAAACAGGCTGATGGAGACGATGAGAACCCTGCCGGGTCGATCATCAACCTGTCCTCGATTGCCGCACGCCGCACCCATCCCGATCTGATGGCATATTCCGTTTCGACCGCTGCGCTGGATCAGATGACCCGTTCGTTGGCGGTTGCACTTGCGCCCAGCCGTATTCGCGTAAACTCCATCGCGCTGGGATCGGTCATGAGCGCCTCATTGCAGTCAACGCTGAAAGAAAACCGAGATTTCCGGGACGACATCGAAAAACATACTCCGCTTTCCCGGATTGCCGCTCCGAACGAACTGGTCGAAACCGCGCAATTTCTCGCGTCGGACGCTGCGGGCTTCATGACAGGCCAAATTCTAACCATTGACGGAGGCCGCACCCTGCTGGACCCTGTCGCAGCCCCGGCCCACTGATCCCAATGTTCGATAAAGAAAAAGCCACCGCCTCTGCCTGGTTCCGCCAGTTGCGAGATGACATCGTAACCGCCTTCGAAGCGTTGGAAGACAGCCACACCTCAGGCCCCTTCTCGGATTCTCAGCCGGGAAGGTTCGAAGTCAAAGAAACTAAACGGCAGTCTGACGATGGCTCCGACGCGGGCGGCGGGCTGATGTCGGTGATGCGCGGGGGCCGCGTGTTCGAGAAGGTGGGCGTTAATGTCTCAACCGTCTTTGGTACGCTGGGTGAGCGCGCGCAAAACGCGATGGCTGCGCGCAAGGGTATTCCGGGGATGAAGGACGACCCCCGGTTCTGGGCTTCGGGCATCAGCCTTGTGGCCCATATGCAGAACCCGCATGTGCCTGCGGTCCATATGAACACCCGGATGTTCTGGACTCCACATGCCTGGTGGTTCGGCGGCGGCTCCGACCTGAATCCCTGCATCGAATATGACGACGACACCGCCCATTTCCACGCCACCCAAAAAGCGCATCTCGACCCGCACGGACCCGGCCACTACCCGCGCCTCAAAGATTGGGCTGACGAGTATTTTTATATCCCCCACCGAAAGCGCGCTCGGGGTGTCGGCGGGATCTTCATGGATGACTATTGCACCGGCGACTGGCAGGCGGATTTTGCGCTGACTCAGGACATCGGTCGCGCCTTCCTGCCCGCCTTTCTGCCTCTGGTCGAAAAACGCCGGGTGCAAAGCTTTGACGACGCGGACAAAAACACCCAGCTGGTGCATCGTGGGCTCTATGCCGAATACAATCTGGTCTATGACCGGGGCACCAAGTTTGGTCTGGAAACCGGGCACGACCCCGATGCTGTTCTGATGAGTCTGCCGCCCTTGGCCAAATGGGTCTGACCGCTAAAACCCCATATCGATGGAATTATCAAAGCAGTAGTTTTGCGCCGAAGCGGCGGACAGGTTCTCACCCACCCTGTTGACGGTCAAAGAATACCCCGGATTGGTATCCGCGCCGGGCGGTGGAGTTAGCGAAAACTGCACTGTGCGAACACCTTTCTCGTAAGCTTTGGAAACATAAATCCGCTGCGAGTTTGAAACTCCCAATGTGCGAACTGCATAATCACCAATTCCACACCAATAGGTGACCGCAGCCGAGGATCCACCGACAGGCTTCACTTCGTAGGTTCCATCCTTAAGCGGCGTGATCTGGGTTCTGAACTGCGGTCTTAGTTTATAGCCAAAACCAACGCCCTGAGACTGCGCAATGGTGGGGGCCAGTATGATGGCTGTCAAAGAGAGGCATGTAAGAAAACGCATATAAAACACCCTATGAAAAACGCGATCACGGCTGAGACGACGTGGGACCAACCAGCCTATACGAATCAATATAGTCAAACCGGGCCTCAGGTCTAACTCAACCCGTAACACATCAACTTGAGTGAAAATTCTTTCTTTGAATATGTGGTGCGCTATGATCTCTGCATCAGCAGTTTCCAGAGTGGCCCGTGGAAAAGTCATTTCCCAAAGACTGGTTCGATCTTTCCGGTGAAAAATACGCCGACTTCGGTGCGTTATTTTATCTGGCTGCCCTGACCAAAACGCATCGTAACCGCAGTTTGGCACAGGTTCTCTATGCGTTCGAAACGCCGCTGAGATTGGGCCAGTATCACATCTTCCGCCAAAACGGCTTTCCGCGCGGATTCGTGACATTTGCCGGTCTCAGCCCGGAAGCCGAATATCGCTATGCGGTGAAGGAAGAGCCGCTGAGAGATGTCGATTTCGCCAGTGGCTCATCCTTCTGGATCATCGATATGGTGGCACCCTTCGGCCAAACTCGTAAGATCGTCGACATGCTGAAACGGGACATCCCGCACCCACGCGTGCGCACCAATCGCCTCAGCAGCGACCTATCCACAAAACGTATCGTCGAATGGACACGCGATGACCAGCAACAGGTGCATATGCGCCTTTACCGCGATGCCGAATTCGCCAGAACGCTCGAGCAGGAAAACGGATGACTTCGGTTGTAACCATATCGGGCGATATCACGGGCGACGTGACCGGCTTTCCTCCGAATGTCGCCTCGGGTGACCTCGATGTCACCGCAACATCGGATTTCGGGACCTTCACCGGGGCCACCTGGGCAATCTCCGATCAACCGGATTTCGGCACCGCCTCAATAGATGCGAACGGAACGTGGACCTACACCGTCGACCCGGCCTTCTTCGATAGCCTTGATGACGGAGTGATCCAGTTAGACTCGTTCGAGGTGACGGTCACCGCCAATTTCGCCAATGGTTTCTTCACCTTCAGTGGAACCCAGACCCAGATCATTGATATCACGATCGAAGGCGTTTGCTTTACCGCAGGTACTCTGATTGAAACGGCGGAAGGCCAGCGCGCCATTGAGACCCTGCGCGTGGATGACGACGTGTTGACTGCCGATCACGGAATACAGCCGATCCGCTGGATCGAAAGCAGCACCATGTCGCCCGAGCGGTTGCGCGCAAATCCTGCGATGCGCCCGGTGCGTGTGACCGCAGGTAGTCTGGGACCTGGTGTTCCATCCCGCGATTTGCTGGTGTCTCAACAGCATCGCCTCCTGATCCACGGCCCCAAGGTCGAGATTCTGTTTGGCGCACCCGAAGTGTTGGTCGCCGCCAAACATCTGTGCTCGTGGCCGGGAATAGATATTGATACCGGTGATGAGCCGGTCGAATACCTGCATATCCTGCTGGACAGGCACGAGATTTTGTTTGCCGAAGGGGCTCAGGCCGAAAGCCTGTTTCTGGGTGAAGAAACCCTCCACACGCTGTCTTCTGACGCGCTGCAGGAACTCGCCGAGATATTCCCCGAGCGCGCCTCGGACGAACATATCGGCTTCGGCCTTGCTGCGCGGCTGATCCTGCGCGAACATGAGGCGCGTGCGCTTGCCTAGGTCCTAGACAACCCGCCCCCCGACATCCTGCGGAGCCAGCGCGACGGTCTTGATCACCGCATAGCATGTACTGCCCTGCTGCAAACCCAGCGCCGCGACCGAGCGTCGGGTCACGCGCGCCAGCACAACACCCGCAGTTGTTTTGACCGACACGATTGCACCGGGCCCCTCACCTGCCCGGATCGCCTCGACCTGCCCCGACAACACATTCAAGGCTGAAAGACCCTCGGGTGGTCTACTGGACAGGATCACCTCTTGCGCCGGAATACGAATACGCAGCTCTTCGCCGATTTGATGGGCAATCCGAGGCAGGTAAAGACGAGCGCCACCGGCATCAAGTTCGGACAGGCCATCGTCGTGATGCGCCGTAACACGGACCCGCAGAAC
Organism: Ruegeria sp. HKCCD3925; assembly: GCF_057221175.1. Taxonomy (NCBI): domain Bacteria; kingdom Pseudomonadati; phylum Pseudomonadota; class Alphaproteobacteria; order Rhodobacterales; family Roseobacteraceae; genus Ruegeria; species Ruegeria sp. HKCCD3925. Next base: position 437,442 of record NZ_JBWVBI010000005.1, on the reverse strand, counting down.
GGCCCCCACCGCGCGCACGCCTGCAGGGGCCACGGATGGGTCCGACAGAACATCGGACGCGGGACCATGCCGCACGACACGCCCGTCCTGCAGCGCGACCACGGACGTTGCAAGCCGGGCAACCTCGGCCGCCGAATGGGTCACATAAAGTATCGGGACCGAGACCTCATCCCGCAACCGTTCGAAATAGGGCAGGATTTCAGCCTTGCGCGCGTCGTCGAGCGCGGCCAGAGGCTCATCCGCAAGGATCAGGCGCGGGCTGGCCAGCAGGGCGCGGCCAATGGCGACGCGCTGTTTCTCACCCCCCGATAGCATCGCTGGGCGGCGGTCCAGCAGATGGCCAACACCCAACATCTCGATCACCCGATCCGGGTTTTCGCGTCGTGCCCCGCGCGGCGCAAACCAGCGACCATAATTCAGGTTCTGGCGTACGGTCAGATGCGGGAACAGACGGCCTTCCTGAAAGATATAGCCCAAGCGCCGTCTATGTGGCGGCAGCCACGCACCGCGATCCGTGTCGAACAACACCCAATCGCCAACCGCGACCCGCCCGGCCTCGGGTCTCAGTAGCCCCGCGACTGCATTCACCACCGTCGTCTTTCCCGAACCAGAACGCCCAAACAGAACCGTTACACCGGAAGGTGCGTCGAAATCGAGGTCCAGCTTCATCCCGGGCAGCTGGTGTTGCAGGCGGACGGACAGGCTCATGATCCGGCCACGCGTTTGGCCACACGACGGCCCACATATTCCGACAGCAAAAGCGCGCCCATGGCGACGATGATCGAGATGATCACCAACCGAGTCGCCGCCGCCTCACCCCCTGGAACCTGCAAAAACGCATAGACTGCCGAGGGCAACGTCTGCGTCTGACCGGGTATGTTCGAAACAAAGGTGATCGTGGCCCCGAACTCCCCCATCGCCTTGGCAAACGCCAGGATCGCGCCCGCAATGACCCCAGGCAGGATCATCGGCAGCGTCACCGTTCCAAAGACCAGCAGACGCGAGGCCCCCAAAGTGGCGCCTGCCTGTTCCAGTTTTGGGTCTACCGCCTCGATCGACAACCGGATCGCGCGCACCATCAGCGGAAAAGCCATGATCCCGGCAGCCAGCGCAGCGCCAGTCCATCGGAAAGCAAAAACGATCCCAAGCTCAGCCAAAGGCGCGCCCAACGGCCCCTGAATCCCAAAGGTCAGCAGCAGCAGATAGCCGGTCACCACCGGCGGCAGGATCAGAGGCAGATGAACCAGACCATTCAGCAACTGGCGCCCCGGAAACCGCCAGCGCGCAAGCGCATAGGCAATGAAAATCCCAAAGGGCAACGTGATCAGCGTTGCCCAGAACGATACGCGCAGCGACAGGCGCAATGCCTCCATCTCTGCCGGGCCCAACCATCCCATCGTACTACCCTTCGGGCAGGGAGAACCCCTGCCTCACAAATTCGGCCTGTGCGGAATTGCCTTGCAAATAGGTCAAAAGCGCGTGCGCCGTAGGTTCTGCAGTAGAAGTCAGGGCTGCTGGATACACAATTTTCGGGTGGATATCTGCCGGGATGACACCGATGACCCCGACCCGCTCATCAGCCACAGCGTCCGAGCGATAGACGATCCCCAAAGGCGCCGCCCCCGTCGCAACCAGCGCCAGCGCGGCGCGTACATTATCCGTCTGGGCGATCTTGTCCTGAACATCGCCCCAAAGTCCCAGACCCTGTAACGCGGCCTTGCCATAGATGCCCGCAGGCACCGCATCGACCAAAGCCATGGCCAGATACCCACTGCCTAGACGGGTGCTCAGGTCAAACCCCGCCTCAATCTCGGCCGTGTCAGCCCCCGGCGCACCAATCAAAACCAACCCGTTACCCAGCAACTCAATACGTGAAGCGGTATCGATCAGGCCCTCATCCTGCAGCACGTCCATCCAATCCTCGTTGGCCGAAATGAACAGATCGGCGGGCGCCCCCGCTTGTATCTGCCGCGCCAGCACCGAGGAGGCCGCGTACGACACCGTCACCTCTTGCCCGGTCTCAGCCTCATAACTTCTGGCAATCCCGTCCAGTGCGGTCTTGAGGCTGGCGGCGGCAAATACCAGCACGCCCTCGGCCCGAACCGGGGCAGCGAGTATCGCGCAGAAGGCCAAAGCTGCGATCAGACTGCGACAGGCGCCCGTCATTCTTTGCCTCCGGATCAGAGGGTTGCAATCCCTCTGGGCATATCGGAGGCAACACGTGGCAGGCAAGGCCCTTTGGCCTTACAACCAAAGCTACGGCCCATATTGAACTCAGAATTCGGTGGAAAACGAGAATCGCCCAACCCAAGATCAATATGCTGTCGCGCTTCTCTAAAACCGAAAACTCCCGAGGTAGAGCGCTCAATCGCTAAACAACGTGTCTGATCCGCCTCGTCTGAACAGCGATATTCGCATTTCGCTATTCAACCACGATATGACACACGAGTTTGCTCGATTGGTAACCGCGCCCAGTTACCTAAACGCTGATCTGAAACCTTGCGCAATTTTGCAAAAGAAATTGTGCCATACCCTCTTGCACCCACGCACGGGCTTAGCTACATGAGCCCTCACGGGTGATTAGCTCAGTTGGTAGAGCGCTTCGTTTACACCGAAGATGTCGGGAGTTCGAGTCTCTCATCACCCACCATTCTAACCTTTTGAAATAAAAGAAAACCCTTGCAAACAAGGCGCTATGTCCGTTTGAAGGTTACAACTTTGGTTACAAAAGGTGTTCCCATGGCAGGTAAGATTCGTCACCTCGTTAACCGTTCCGGGCGGTATCATGCACGTGTTGTGGTTCCGAAAGACCTGCGCGGAATCATAGGGAAGACCGAGTTGCGCATCGCTCTCGGTGGTGACTACCGCGAAGCGCTCAAACTTTTGCCGGGCGCAGTTACGCAGATTCAGCATCAGATCGCGGTGGCAGAGCAAAAGGCGAACCCAAACCAACCACAAAACGCCTCTGCCCGTTTCCCTCTCGCACCGGATCAGATCGCACACAGCCACTATCACCAGCGCATGGCCTTTGATGATCAACTCAGAAATGATCCACGCTACTCTGCCGTCGGCATTGATGATCTGCTAGTTGGCCGCCTACGCGCTGCCATAGCAGGGAATACCAATGACGTTGAGCTATGTGAGTTGGTCGGCGCGCAGATTGAACGCTTCCGGGCTGCTGGCAATTTGGACGCGGCAACGGGTAGCACCGAATGGCGAGCGATAGCCCGTGCCCTTTGCCAAGCAGAACTTGAGGCTCTTGCGCGTTCCGCAGAGCGCGATGAAGGAGATTTTACAGGCACACCCACCGCACCGATCATTGTAAACGCCCAACCTCTGGAAGACGTCCCCGAGCCGGTCAGCATCAAACAGCTCTGGAAAGACTACGTTGCGCACCGCCAACAAGCAGGGTTCATGCGGTCTGGCACAGGTCGACAACAGCCAGTCATCGATAAATTGGTCAAATATCTAAAGCACAACGACGCAACACGAGTAACAAAGAAAAACCTGCTGGCGTGGCGTGATCACCTGATGCGTGACTTGTCGGCCAAGACGGTTAGCGATGTGTATCTCTCAACCATCCGGTCACTGTTTTCGTGGGCGGTAGAGAATGAATTACTGGATGAGAATCCGGCAGCAAACGTGCGGCAGGCAAAACCTAAGAAACAGCACGCTCGGGAACGTGGATATGTAGATCCAGAGGCAAACAAGGTCTTGAAGGCAAGCCGATCCTACCAACCCAACGAAGATGAGCGCGGCTACATCAGAGAGAAATCACATCTGGTTGCGGCCAAAAGATGGGCACCAATAATATGCGCCTTCACTGGTGCGCGCGTCTCAGAGGTTACTCAGCTCCGCAAAGAAGACGTGCGCAAGATCGATGAGCATTGGGTTATTAGGATTACGCCAGATGCCGGTTCGGTTAAGACAGGTGGATATCGTGACGCTCCGCTGCATCCCCAAATCATAAGCGAGGGCTTCATTGGCTTTGTCGAAGCTGCGAAGCCCGGGCCATTGTTTCACGGCGGCACGAGACAAGAGGACTACTCACGCAAGGCGAAGCGTGTCGCAAATCAGATTGCAGCATGGCTTAGCAAGTCCGGGCTGGCGCCAGAAGGATTGCTGCCCAATCATGCATGGCGGCACCGTTTCAAAACGCAGTGCCGTGAACTTGGTATCTCTGATCGTGTTGTCGATGCCATTCAGGGCCATGCGGGGAAAACGGCAGGTGATGACTACGGTGACGTGACGCAGAAGACCAAGATCGACGCAATCAACAGACTACCTCACTACATATTGAATTAGCTCATGCGAGATTTCTCGTTGCAGTTTAGCCAGTTATAAGGCGCTCTAGTGCACCTTGTTTTATTGGTCAGAGTGAAAGGGTTCGAATCTCCGCCCCTTGCCTCCCGAAGATCGGCGCAGACGGCCAACTTATTGATTTTTAACCAAAGGAGCCATGTTTTTTCGGGCGTCGTCTCCAATCAAACCAGCCAAGTTCAGGTTCGGCAGGTTCATTGAACCCAAGAGCACTGTCTACATGGTCCGCTAGTTATCTTGGTCTATGTTCAGTGATAGTTTGTTCCACGCATTATTGCCCAGATCCAGCCCACTTATGCACGGTGAAGAGTTCTGCCATGGGTCAGGCCATTCACTTTCTCCAGGATAGCGTCTGCGTCAATGCAGTGGTGGCGATAGAGATCGCCGATTGTTCCGGTCTGACCAAAATGCTCGACGCCCATGGGGATTGTCTGATGTCCAAGCACTGCCCCGAGCCAGGATAGAGTTGCAGGATGACCATCGATAACGGTGACAAGCTTGCAGTGTGGTGGAAGGTCGGACATCAGGGTTTCGATGTGAGAGCGTGCTGCTCGATTGCCGCGCGAACGCGCTCGTTGAGCGGCGGTCCATCCAGCATTCAGGCGATCTGCGGATGTCACGGCCAATACACCTATGTCGCGACGGCCTTCGCCAATAATACCGGCAGCCTTGATTGCCTCCGGCGCGACTGCTCCTTGATAGGCGACTACAACTTCGCAATTGGGCCCGGGTTTTCGTAACCAATAGGCCCCATCAATGGCACCTTGGCGGAACTCTTGGTCGACACGTTTTCCGGGCTGTTCAATCGGGTTGGTGGTCAGGCGCATATAGACGGAGCCTCCGGTTTCATCGCGCAGCCATGTGCGCTCATCCGGTTGCCCTTCGCCGTCGCGCTGCATGTAATCAAAGGCCCATTCCATGATCACCGCCAGTTCGTCGGCAAAGGCGGGTTCAAATGCGGCCAGCCCGTCTTGGCTCATCCCTATCAGCGGTGTTCCAACGGATTGGTGTGCTCCACCTTCGGGTGCGAGTGTGACACCCGATGGTGTGCCAACCAGCATGAAGCGCGCGTCCTGATAACAAGCGTAGTTTAGCGCATCGAGACCGCGGCTGACGAATGGATCATAGACCGTGCCAATTGGGATCAGCCGCTTACCGAACAGGGAATGCGACAGACCCGCCGCTCCCAGAAGCAACATGAGGTTCATTTCGGCGATGCCAAGCTCGATATGCTGCCCCTCCGGCGTGAATTCCCATTTCGCCGTCGAAGGGATCCGGTGTTCTATGAAGGCGTCGGCTTGCTCGGATCGGGCGAACAGTTTGCGCCGGTTCACCCAAGGACCAAGGCTTGTCGTGCCTGTCACATCCGGAGAGGTTGTCACTATGCGTTCAGCCAATGGGCTGTCGCCTTTTGATAGATCGTCTAGGATCTTGCCAAACGCCATCTGGGTCGAGATTTCGCGACTGGTGTCGATTTCGATTGGCGGCACATCCAATTTGTCATCAAAATAGCGGCGCGGACCTTTGGCAAAGAACGGGGTGCTGGCCAAAAAACCTTCGAATACGTCTGGATCTTGCACCGTCGCGAGGGGCTCCCATTCTTCGCCCTTCGGCACACCCATATGCGACTGCCATGCGACGAACTGGCTGTTGTTCATCAGCCCGCCGTGATTGTCCTTGTGGCCTGCAATAGGGGTGCCCCATCCTTTGACGGTGTAGGCCAGGAAGCATGTCGGGCGATCATGATCGATGGCGGCAAATGTCTGGGCCATGGTCTCGACGCAGTTGCCACCGAGGTTCTCCATAAGGGCTGCAAGCTCTGCATCCGTCCGCCTTTCAATCAAGGCAGTCACATCCCCCTGATCCCCCAGATCGTCCATGAGACGCTGTCGCCAATTCGCACCACCCATGAAAGTCAACGCCGAGTAGTCCTGGTTGGGGCAAGCGTCGATCCAATCACGTAGGCGGTTGCCGCCGGGCTCTTCAAAGGCCGAGCGTTGAAGAACTCCGTATTTTACGCGCACGACATCCCAACTGAATGCATTGAAGATTTTCTCGATCCGTTCGAACAGTCCTTCCCGGACGATACCGTCCAGCGACTGTCGGTTGTAATCGATGATCCACCACGTGTTTCGTAGGTCGTTTTTCCAGCCTTCCTGCAACGCCTCATAGACGTTGCCTTCGTCCAGTTCGGCATCGCCAACAAGTGCCACCATACGCCCCATCGGGGCGTCTGAACCCCAGCTTTTGGCCTTGATGTAGTCCTGAATGATCGAGGCAAACGAGGTAATCGCGACACCTAAACCTACAGACCCGGTCGAGAAATCAACGTCGTCAATGTCCTTGGTCCGGCTGGGATAACTTTGCACACCGCCAAATCCGCGGAAATTCTCCATCTTCTCGCGTGTCTGATTACCCATGAGATACTGCATCGCATGAAACACCGGCGACGCATGCGGTTTTACTGCAACCCGGTCGTCAGGGCGTAAGGCTGAGAAGTAGAGCGCGGTCATGATCGATACCATCGACGCTGACGAAGCCTGATGGCCACCGATTTTGATCCCATCCACCTTTGGTCGAACATGGTTGGCATGGTGGATCATCCAATGAGACAACCACAGCAGGCGCTGTTCGACGATCTTTAGTTGGGTGGGATCAATGTGCATGGTTGTCTCCGGGTTTAGGCGGCGCTGCGAGCAGGGTAGGGCAAAGCCTGCTCTAGGTCTGCAAGGATATCTTCGACATCCTCTAGCCCGACAGACAGACGGATCAGGCCATCGCTTATCCCATGCTCAGCCCGCTCTTCCGGGGTATACGTCGAATGAGTCATTGAGGCTGGGTGTTGGATCAGTGTTTCCGCGTCGCCCAACGACACCGCACGCTGGATCATAATCAGGCGGTTCATGAATTCAATTCCTCCGGACAGACCGGATTTTATCTCGAACGCTATCATAGCGCCCGGTTGGGACATCTGTCGCTGCGCTACATCGTGCTGTGCGAAGCTCTCAAGACCGGGGAAATAAACCTCACCGACGGCGGGGTGCGCTTCGAGGAAGTCCGCGACGACTTTGGCAGAGTCACAATGACGATCCAGACGCAGGTTCAGTGTTTTTAGACCACGCAGGATTAGCATCGCGTTGAAAGGCGCCATTACCGCGCCGGTCATATCCTTCATCCCAACAAGGCGGATCTCCGCAATCTGTTCGGCGGTTCCTACTACCAGACCGGCAACCACGTCTCCATGCCCGCCGAGATATTTGGTAGCGGAGTGTAGGACGATATCTGCGCCATGCTCGATCGGGCGGGTCAGATAGGGGCTGGCATAAGTGTTATCGACGACGACCGTTGCACCGACCGAGTGCGCAATTTCGGCGCTGGCGGCGATGTCCACCAAGCGCATGTTCGGATTGGCCGGAGTTTCGAAATAGACAACGCGGGTTTTGTCAGAAACGGCCGCTTTCAAGTTCTCAGGGTCTGTCATGTCGACGTGTGTGATCGCGACCCCCCATTTCGCCAAACCGTGACGCATGAAGGCGAAGGTGCAGCCATAGAGCGTTTTGTCCACGATGACTTCGTCACCTGGCGACAGCAGGGTCCAAAGCACTGCCGTGATCGCCCCCATGCCGCTTGAGAGAGCTAGCCCGGCCTCGGCCCCCTCAAGCGCGGCAATGCGTTGTTCAAGAAGGTCGCATGTGGGGTTTGAAATACGGCTGTAGATATGACCCTCACGCTCGCCCGCGAACATCTCTCCACCAGCCTCTGCGGTTTCAAAGGTAAACGTAGACGTCAAATGTAGCGGTGGTGTCAGAGCGCCGTCATTTTCCAGCGGGTTATAAGCATGGTGAATGGCGCGGGTGGCAAATCCGGTTGAACGAGTCATTGCAAGCTCCTGATTCATGTTGAAGCCAGTTTGCTCCTTTACTTTGGGCTAATGGTTGCGAAATATACCAACATGAGTGGTTATATTGGCATATTCTGCTAAGTAAGAGGGATAAATGGACGCTAAGGATAGGCAGATCATTCGAGCGCTTCAGCGGGACGGGCGCATGACGAACCAGGATCTTGCCGACGAGGTGAACCTGTCTCCCTCACCGTGTTTGCGCCGGGTCAAAAACCTAGAAGCCAACGGAGTGATAAAGGGATACAGCGCCGACGTTGACGCTGCCGCGTATGGGATGGCCATTACCGTCTTCGTGCGTATCAGATTGGAGCGACACAACGAAACGGACGTTCAGAACTTCGAGAAACGCGTTCGGATGATCGATGAAGTTCTTGAATGCCACGTGCTGACCGGTGCAATGGACTACCAATTGCGGGTTTTGGTATCGGATCTCGAAGCCTACGAGGAATTTATTCGTCACCGAATTCATCCTATCGGTGGGATAGCCTCGATCGATACCAGCTTTGTCTATGGAACGGTAAAAAAGACCGCAATTTTTCCACCCGGATAGATGGACCCAGTTAGAATGAATTGTTGCCAATCGGCTGAACATTTTAGCTGATTGATTTTTTCCCTCCGCAATTTCCCATTCTCACCGTCGCTATATCAAAGACATGCAGCGCTTGCTGCATCACTTCTGAGAGGATAGCGATGACCAAGAAACCACACGAAAAAACAAGGTTGGCAAAATACGTCGAGCGCAGGGTGCTCGAATTGAAACCGACCAAGAGCCAGGCTGAGATTGCCACCCTGGCCGGCTATGTGAACCAGAACATGATCACGATGATCAAGCAGGGTAGCTCCAAAGTGGCACTCGATCGCGTCCCGGCGCTGGCGATTGCGCTTGATGCGGACCCTGCTTTCGTGATGCAGCTCGCTCTGGAGCAGGCAATTGGTCGGACGGCAGCTGAAGCAGTCGTGGAGGTATTCGGGGAGCCCGTCACGGCAAATGAAGTTGGCTGGCTGCAAGCGATCCGTGAGGCTTCCAATAATACCGATCCAAGGCTGACGAGCAGGTCCCAGGCTGCGATCAACGCGATCTTCGGGAGATAAAACCATGTGCGATAAGACTGACGATTTGACTCCTAACGAACGCGCCTGGCTGCGCTTCCTGCGCGATGTTAGCAATGAAAGTGATCCCGGCATTACTTTGCACCGGGTGCAGTTACTTCGGCGTCTATGCGGGCCTCAGGCGGCTCGATGAAAACCCATAGCATGACGGCGGTGAGGAATGATTGAAGTGCTGAGCTTCGTTGGATCCCTCTTGAGGCATGAAAACTGTTGGTGATTTCCTAGTTGACGGACACGAAAACGAGCTCCGGCAAAACCACCTCCCATGCATCGCGGCGGAGAGTGTGCTGGAAGGCTTCACCTGAGTCTTCCTTTCGCCATGTAAGGATAGCGGCGACTTCACCCCTATCAAATCTGGTATTTGGCGGGGGTGTGAAGGATTTGGACATACGGCTCAGCACTTGCCCTTTTTCGTTGTGTAGCAACCAGCGGTCGCCGTCCTTTACCAATAACACTGCATCGCCGACGCGTGCCGCATTAACAGCACTCAGAGAAGAGTGGCCTGGATGCAGGCGTCCAGCATAGGAAAGATCAACCATCCGCGCCTCAGCCGCCTGAAAAAAACGACGGGGACCAGGCAACGCGTTCATGTCAGGCGTCACGCTACGGGTGAGAACTGAAGGTGCTCCTGTTGGTAGGTATTCATGGTTGTCGTTGCTCATTACTACAAGGCTGCGGCGGGCACGTGTCATAGCCACATAGAACAGTCGACGGGGTGCGTCCTGATCTTCGGACCGCGAGGGCCTCTCCCACCCGCCATCGAGTATAACTACATCGTCAAATTCCAGGCCTTTTGCGCGGTGGGCCGTCAGCAGCTTTAACCCTCTTTGTTCATCCCAGCTATCACGGGACCATTCCGCGAACCATTCGACAATGTCTGGGACGGGTAGGCTGCGCGATCCAACCTCGCGTGCCAGTAGGCCCAGTCCTTCACCAATACGATCGGTCCAGCGCGAATGCGAAAGTGTGTTCAGCACTTCGGTCAACTGATTGATCGAATAAAGCTCTGAGGGTGTCTCGCGCAGGGCTTTGACAAACGACTGCATCTCGCGCATCCGCCATAGGCTAGGTATGTTTTCGTTAGCCATTTCAACCGGTATTCCGAGGTTTTCGGCAAAATCGCGCACCGGTATCAGCTTTCGCCAATCGCGCGAGATAATCGCGGCGCGTGACCATGTCCAATCTGGGTCGAGACGAGAGAGGCGGATCAACTCGTCTAGTGCGGCCATAGCCTGCTCTTCATTACCAGCGGGGCACTCAAGGATCTGCACACGGCCCTGAGCTACTGGATCCAATTTTGCCAGAGATCCACCGGCGTCAGCCTTCGTCCGGGCCTGATCTACGGTAATATCGTGGCCAAGTTTCATACGCGCGGCGGCCCCTGCGATCACGGCATTGGCGGTGGCGACGATATGACCGGTAGAGCGGTAGTTCTCGGTTAAGAAAACCGGTTTTGCGGCGTAGTCCTGTTCAAACTGGCGGATGTAGCGGATCGATGCACCGGAGAAAGCATAAATATTCTGGTCGTCATCACCCACGGCAAAGAGGCTGAGTCGCAGATCGGGATCATCCAGAGTTCTCCCTGCCACAGCAGCGATCAGCCCGTATTCATCTGGACCGATATCCTGATATTCATCTACTAAAATCCAGCGATACCCCTGTATCAGTGATTCACGCAGCGCCTCGGCCTCTTGCTTGCTGAGACCATCACCCCGAAGCAGTGCCGCAGCCTTTTGCAATAGACCTTTGAAATCGGGGACGTCGGCTGTTTGAATGCCGGCGAAACTAGCTCCGACCAGGCGCATAGCCAGTGAATGCACCGTTGAGACGGTTACTAAGGTTGAGTCATCTCCAACTAACCGGCGCAGGCGTTCACGTATTTCAGCGGCTGCGTGGCGGTTGTAGGCCAGCACGAGGATACCGCGGGGATCCTCGCGTTTGATGCGCAGCAGATAAGCGATGCGATGAACCAGGACGCGCGTTTTGCCCGAGCCTGGTCCTGCCAGCACAAGGACGTTGGTTTGTTCCCGGTTGTCACGCACAATTTTTTGCTGCACCGGATTGCCCAGGTTGTCGACAATTGCCTTATAGGTGGCACCAGTGGCCTGCCGCCGGAATTCGGTCCCCCGCCCCGGCATCCATCGGCGCATGAAGGCGTCTTGCTCCAGCACGAAATAGTCGTCGGACAAGCGCTGCGCTGTCTCAATGTTTTCCAGTCCTTTTTCCGCGTAGGCTGCCATCACATGGGTTTGGATGGTCTGTTCGTCATAGTGTTCCTCGAGTGGTGCAAAATGCTGGACGGTGAAACCACCGCCTTTGGAGCCAAGTTGCACCGTCATGGCCGGGCGAAAAATTGACAGCCCGCGTCCCAGCGTAACCACCTGCTGTTCATGCATCCACAAAAGTGCTCGGTCCATTAGGCGGTTTGCGTCTTTGATGCTGGTGCGCAAAAGCGTGTCGCCGGTAATCGTGGACAGCATCGCTCCCAGAGTGGTCTCGACCTGAATGTCCTTGCCGTGTGTGCTTTTCGGCACGAGGGTCAGAAGATGCGCCAGCAGGCGTTGTGCGCCCTGATGGCGCAACTCTGCGGTTTGAGCGATAAAGCGCCAAGACTGTTGAAGTCGCACAAGGATGCTACCGCGCACTGATTTACGCAGAGAAAGGTTGCCACGCCCTCCCTCCGTATCACGCCCATCCTGTGCCATACCGCGCAGCAGGGTCTCCACCAGATCCGGGCGAACCTCGCCATGGCCGCGCTGTCGCAATTCCTGACAGGCAATAGAGAGGTTGAATGGAATCGGTTCATCCTGTTCGGCATCGGGGGCCATTTCTCGCATAACGGCGATTAGGTCCTCTTCAAGCCGGGCGGCCTGATCCAGTCGTGTTTGCGACGCGTCGGCCACGCCAGAGTGCACGAAGATGGTTATGTTGGTGTCGTCGCTGGCAATTCCGATCGCCTCCAGATCGGTCAGCGCCTTGCGCAGTTCGGCGGAGGATAGCCCGCTAGATCCGGCTAATTCGTCAGTAGAAACACCTTCTCCCACCGGGGTGTTAACGATATGGCGCACGATTGCCAGCAGTTGTTTGCGTCGAGTGCCCGAGATTTCTACCTTTTCCAGCAAAGCCGCTGCGGTATCCACATCGCGCACGAGTAGGGAAGCAGGGAAGACTTGCACACTGTTTTCTTCGCGCCGCAACAAACTAGCTTCCTCCAGCCAAGCAATAGCGGTCTTTACGCGCGTGTCTTCAGTGTTGTTATCACGCAAGAATTCAAAGTCTTTTTCTTCTCGCACAATCTCGCCCGGAGTGGCGACGATCTTACCTTCGTCTCGAGTGCGCACATCCAACCGACGTAGTGCTTTAAGGATGGCACCTATTTCATGCCTCGCAAGGCGGGAACGGGCCGAAAGGCTGAATTGGCGTTCCACATCTTCAGTGTTGAACAATAACACGCAGCTGGCGGGGTCGCGGTCGCGTCCTGCGCGTCCTGCCTCTTGTAAGTAGTTCTCTAATGAGCCAGGCACGTCGCCGTGGACTACGAGGCGGATGTCAGGTTTGTCGATGCCCATGCCAAAGGCGTTGGTCGCAGCAATCACTCGCAATTCGCCGGTCCGGAATTGCTCCTGGATCTCGTGCTTTTCTTCGGGAGGTAGACCAGCATGGAAACGTTCGGCGCTGACACCTTGCTGTTTTAGGAATTCGGCCACGCGTTCTGTCGCACCTCGGGTCGCGCAATAAACCACGGCTCCGGAGGCGCCAGAGGCGGGCAAGCCCTGCTCGATCGCGTTCAGAATATCTGCGAGTTTCGTCGCGCGCTGGGTTTCACGCACCGAAAAAGAAAGGTTCGTGCGCGAGGCACCACCGTCCAGTAGGATCAGATCCTGATCCAGTCGTGTTTTGAAATGCTCTCTTATGTCGCGCACCACCTCGGGTTTGGCAGTGGCGGTAAGGCAAAGTATCGGAGCGGGGGCATCGCCGGAATTCTCTTTGATGAAACGGCTGACGTAGCGGTAATCGGGCCGAAAATCATGGCCCCATTTTGAGATGCAATGTGCTTCGTCTAGCACCCAAAGGCCGATCTCGCGTTGGGTCAAAGCACTGCGAACTGATTTGTTGCGGAGCTGTTCGGGTGAAATCATCAAGATCGCAGCATCGCCCATGCGCACTTTGTCCAGTGCGTCATGCCTTTCCGGAAGCGACAGTAGACCGTTGATCGTGACGGCCGAGGATATCCCAGCTCTCGCCAGACCCTGCACCTGATCAGCCATTAGTGCGACAAGCGGCGAGATGACGACGGTTAGCGCACCCGTCTTGTCGAACCGTGAAAGGGCTGGAATCTGATAGCAGACTGACTTGCCGGTTCCGGTAGGCAGGATACCCAAAACGCTTTTGCATGCCATTGCCTCCGCGACGATACGTTCCTGCAAAGGCTGACCGAATTCGTCCGCAGGTTCGGGTCTGAAAGAAGGAAAGCCAAACCAGCGATCCAGCGCGCGTTTAGGATCGTTGTTTTCGACACACCACTGGCAAGCGGCATCGTTGCAGGCGGCCTCTCGCAAGTGGCGCACAATCAATGAAGCCTCGCGGAACTGCATTCGGACCCAGGGTGGCATGACGCTGTCACCGCCAGCCACCGAAATCCACGACAAGGCATAGGCCATGGGCCAGGCGAGGTTGTGATTTTCCATCCGACTAAGAGTCTGTTCGAGCCGATGCAAACAGACTTGTCCAGCCAAAAGGCGGCGAAAGGCGTCAATAGCCTCTTGTTCATTGGGTCTGCCAGTGCCACGCACAGCAGTAAAAAGTGCGTCAAACCCTCCGCTGCGTGGGGGACGTGTGGCAAGGAAATGATAGGCTGTCAGCGCATCTGGGGTCGCGGTGTTTAGCTTGGCGAACGCCTCGATCTGGTTTTGCAGAACGTCGAAAACCAGACGTGCATCCTTTTCGGGATCGTTAACATGACCCGATTGCAACCGTCCGTCGTGATAGTGTTTGACTAAATGGTGATAGGGGTTGCGCGGGAAGGCCAAAGGATTGAGCCAGAGTGTGTCGATTGGTGCCTCTGCCAAGGCGGCAAAGCGAGGCGCAGCAGCGGCCAGGTGAGGCAGGTCGTGGTGCAAGATGTTGTGGCCGATGACACTTTTGAAACCTTTACAATATGTGTCGAGGTGCGACAGTGCTGAGGCGGAGCTGCTTTTTTCAACTAGAGCGGGTCGGGATTCATCGTTTGTTGTGGCAGCGAATGCGAATATCCGAGCGGATTTAGGATCCACCTCTAGGTCAATCGAAACGCAGCGCTCTAGAAAGCGCGAAATGTCCGCCTGACAGTTCGTTATCATTGCTCGCCATATTCTCTTTTTTGTATTCTTTCTGATAGCTACCGAATTGCCGAAAAAAAAGAAGATGCGGTTCAGATTGCTCTGCGTAATGTGGATTTCGCGCAACCGCAGAGGTTGCCCAAAGTTGACAAAGGTTTACATCCACCGATCCCGAGAGATCGGATGTAAACCTTTCGACCTCAAAAACACTCCAAAATCAGGCCAAAGGTTTACACTAAGTTTACATTAAGTTTACAGATTTCGGCTCAAAACCAGTTTTTCAGAGCAAAATGTAAACCTTTGAACCAGAGAAACCCAATAAAACATGGCTCTCTGAAAACAACACATCCGAACCAAGGCCAGAAAAGCTCTCTGAGCGACGAAAAACAGGCCAGCTAACACCTGACACACAAATAAACACGGACACAGCTCAGGCCAGAGCACAGCGCTCCTGAGACAAAACCTCATAGAGAGCAAACACACAGGTCTAGGCCAGGCAGTGTATTGAGCATCTGCGGAGCAGAGAAACCGACAATTACACTTAGAGCGGTAATTGATGCACCTAGAGAGAACACACCTAAGAGAGCGGACAAAGGTAAGAGAGCGTATGTGTCCAGGGAGAAGAGGTGTGAGAGAAAGCCCCTATAGAGAGCACGCACAGGTAAGGTGATAGATCGATCGCAGGGGAAACGTAGGAGGGAGTATCCAGGGGCGGAGCCCAATTTGCGCTTGTGTTTACCAGACCTTTTGTATGCTCCGTTGCTTCCAAGTGCTCATTGGGAAGCCGGTAACTTGCGGTGAAGCGTAATGAAGGCTGCATTTTGATTGTATTTGCAGTTATTCCTTTGGAAGTTCGTATTGCGACTTCAAGAGAGTAGCTTCATTGAACCCTTGAGGCGCCATTCCGCATCTTTTGCAATCGCCATGAGTCTTTCCTGTCGAGTTGGCTCACTAATAGCGTCGCTAACCGGTATAGGCCTGCTCTCGACAGGGCGATCCGACTTTTCATTGTTCGACCGGCTTGGAACACTTTTCGGTGTAAGCGGATTCTTAGATTTTGCCATTGCGCCTTACTCCTAGCCTCGCCGAAAATAGAGCGATGGTTATTCTCTGGCAATCGCCCGGAAATCAACGCAAGAAACACAGGCGTGTCGCCCCTTCGCACCAGTCTCGCGGTCGTATAACTTGCAGTTCGTTGCGCCCAACTGGGCGGGTCAAAAAACTACTCGAGGGCCAGGAGTTGGACAAACTGTCAGTGATGCAAGCTTTTCGCCGTATCGTTGAACGCGGTAGCTTTGCCCGTGCGGCGGAAGACCTTGGTGTTTCTCCTGCGCTTCTCAGCAGAGAAATCAAGCTTCTGGAAGAAAGTTTAGGAACCGTCCTCCTCACCAGAACGACGCGATCTATGTCACTGACTGACACCGGCAGCCTTTATTACCACGACGCAATTGGAATACTCGACGCGGTCGAGAAAACGGAGCAAACCATCAGGGATGGTTCAAAAGCAGTGCGCGGGCATCTTCGGGTGAATGCATCAAGTTCTTTCGGCCAGACCGTTATCGCCCCTATGCTTCCTGATTTTCTGGAAACCTATCCCGATTTGCGATTTACGCTTTCGATGGACGACAAGGTGATCGATATGGTCGAGGGCGGCTTCGATCTGTCGATCCGTATCCGCGCTGCCATGCCGGATTCGGCACTTGTTGCCCGACGGATCGGCGTGATGCGGCAAAGAATATTTGCGTCTCCTGACTATTTGGAGCGATGTGGGACGCCGACCCAGCCGGCGGATCTGAAAAACCACGCTATCATCGGCTTTTTGCTTGCTGATCATTTGACGAGCTGGAAGCTCTCGGCCACCAACGGTGTCACAGCACTAGAGCTTGATCCGCGCGTGCGGGTCGGCAATAGCCTCGTTTTGCGGGATCTGCTGATTGCGGGGCAAGGTATCGGAACTCTGCCTGAGTTCGTTTCTGATGCTCCTGAAGCTAGCGGAACCTTAGTGAGAGTTCTTCCTGACCACGAACTGCCTGCGCCGGAAGTATTCGCCGTTACAGCATCTCGCTTGGGAATGGACGCCAAGGTCACAGCCTTTCTTGATCATCTACGCTTGGCTCTCAGATCGTGACATTATTCAATACAGGTAAAGAGTGATGTCAAAGAGCGCGCCTTAATTGGCGGCGCAACAAATTCCATTCTCTCAGGGAACAAGTCACAGCCCTGAGAGGTATCCTATGTCACGTATTCTCGTTCTCTACTATTCAAGCTATGGCCACGTCCGCACATTGGCCGATGCCGAAGCTGAAGGCGCCAGAAGTGTTCCCGGCACTGAAGTTGACGTTCGACGTGTGCCCGAAACCGTCCCTGAAGAGGTCCGTCAGCAGGCTGGCTATGTCGTCGATGATACACCTACTGCCTTGCCGACAGATCTGGAAAGTTATGATGCATTAATTCTGGGAACACCGACCCGATTTGGCATGATGGCTGGCCAAATGAAGTCCTTCCTTGACCAAGCTGGTGGGCTTTGGGCCAGGAATGCACTGGTTGGTAAGGTCGGAGCGGTGTTTGCATCAACAGGTTCGCAACACGGTGGGCATGAAGCCACACTTCTGACAACGCAAGTCCCGCTTCAACACTTTGGGATGCTGATTGCCGGAATGCCCTACACGTTTGCTGGCCAGACTACATCAGAAGAAATCATTGGCGGCGCACCATATGGTGCCGGAACGATCGCCGGTGCTGATGGTTCCCGCACGCCTACCGAAACTGACCTGGCAGGAGCGCGGTTCCAGGGCGCTCATGTTGCAAGGATTACAGCGTGCCTCGCTGGATCAAACCTGCAAGCGGAAGCAGCGTAACCCGCGCGCCTCTGACGTCTCACTCAAATTCTCAAACGCCTTAGCCGGGAGACATACCATGTCACGCTCAACCGATATTCTTCTCACCTCACTCGCCCCAGCGGTATGGGGAAGCACTTATCTGGTAACTACCGAAGCGCTCCCGGCTGGCTATCCGATTACCCTGGCTGCGTTACGAGCTCTGCCTGCTGGCTTGTTGTTGCTCGCAGTGACGCGCTGCGTTCCACCACGCGAATGGCTCGGTCGAACTTTCATGTTAGGCAGCCTCAATTTCGCTCTGTTCTGGGTGCTCCTCTTCGTTGCTGCGTATAGGTTGCCCGGTGGTGTGGCCGCCACCCTAGGATCGTTGCAAGCGATGATCGTGATTTTGATGGCGTGGGGATGGCTGGGAACCCCAATCCGACTTGGTGCTCTCGGCGCCGCCGCGACTGGCGTAATGGGTGTGTCTCTGCTGCTGATCGGACCAGAAGCACAACTTGATTGGATCGGTATAGCAGCGGGTTTGGGAGGAGCCGCGTCAATGGCTGCTGGCACTGTTCTCAGTCGGAAATGGCAACCTCCGGTCTCGGCGCTTAGTTTCACTGCGTGGCAATTAACAGCCGGTGGTTTGATACTGCTGCCAGTCGCTCTGTTTCTTGAGCCGCCTCTACCTGCGCTCAGCGCGACAAATGTCGCCGGCCTGATTTGGCTTGGGTTGATTGGTGCTGCAGCAACCTATGCTCTTTGGTTTCGTGGGATAGCGCGCCTTGAACCTAGTGCAGTTTCGATGCTTGGCGTGATGAGTCCTTTGACTGCCGTCGCGCTCGGCTGGGTATACCTGGGACAAACGCTTAGCATCACTCAGTCTTTAGGAGCAGCCATAGTTATTGGTTCTGTTGTGGTTGGCCAGAGCGTGAGCCGAAGGGACTATTTGGGTTTGAAAAAATGGAGATCAGCAACAGCTGGATCTGTCTAATGGGTGCCGAGTCGCAAACATTAGGCCCAATGACGCAAGCGGGCGAGGAATGGCTCAGCGCCTGGCTCATGCCCGTTCGCCAGATCCCTAGAATATCGAAGTCCTAGGTTTCCCCACGGATGATTGAGGGGATGGGTTCTGGGTCAGCAGTATCCGGACGGTCCAAACCTCCTGTAGCAATGGTCACATTGTGGCCGAACTCGCTAAGTGCTGAGGGCGCTCAGGGCGTGCTTTATAACATCAGTGCTGTCTTGCGTCGAAAACTGCGTTGGACGCTGCCAGTGAGCGTCCCAGCCGGCTTGTTGATGCGCATAGGAAACTGCGGCATAGCGCGCGTGTTCTATACACATCTACTGGCCCCTTGTGCCAAACACAAAACTCTCGTGCTAAAGATAAAAGTGCATTTCGCCCTGGAAATCGCCTTGTGGGCGAAGCTGAATTTTGGTATTTTTAAGAGGCCGTTACGGCAGCACAAAGCAGCAAGCAGTCAGCCAAGAACAACGTGCTTCAATGCCTATGTTCTTTGACACCTCATACCAGACCAACAAGAAACGCCGGCGCCGGGAAAATGACCGGGCAGCGAGTCACCTATCTGGAAGGTGCAGGAAAGATCACTTTGGATCGCTCCCCGGTGGAAAGCATCGGACGCCCCAAGTGGTTGCCGCCAGTCGTATGACGAAATGGCACAGAAAGACGGTTGCAATGTGCATCGGGCTTAGATCCGGGTCACAACAACCGGTCACGTCTAGGTTGGAGGAAAGCCGGACGTGTTGCTCAGTCGAAAGACTGTAACCGCTTGGCCGCAAAGCCGGGATCGGAGCGCTGCTAGGTCAATGGAAGCCACCTAGTGTCAGAAGCTCTTCACCACCTGTTATATGCAGATTATTCCCCCAGGACATCACAGAAAAGGTTTGTGTTGTCCTGGGGGGAAAGTCCTATTTCTGCAGGGATTTTTGATAGTCATTCATTACGTGCATTTCATGCTTCTACAGGCGGAAGAAACAGAACCGGAGGGCGCGAACCCGCCGGTGCACGCTGGCGGGTTCGCGGTTTCTACATTCAGATTAACACCGAACCGCTGCGAATGTTGTCCCCGTCTGCACATTGCGGATGGTCTCGCGCAACACCGGGCAGCCTGTCACTGCCTCAATCGCCGCCACGTTGGCAACCGGCAAGGTCATGTCCGAGGACAAGAAAACCTCAGAACCGGAGGGCTCGTTTGGACCAGCCAGATAAACGCCCGGCCCATTGCGTGGTTGCGGGGCCACGAAAAACATGCGCCCGTCGATTTCCACGGTTTGCGCATCAGGGTAGTAATCGGTCATTTCAGTGCAGCCTGCCAAAATTACGAGAGCGAGAAGTTTCTTCACGATAATCAATCCTTAATTGTTGTCGCACTCTTGGACCCATATCCAACTATACGCAACCCGGTTCAGAGTTTACCAATCGACAGGCAACTGAAAGTGTTTCATTTGGTCCGTTTAAGGTCGGTTAGTGGCAGCTGTAACTACCCCAGTTGCTGCCCTATGAACGATCCACCCGCCGATGCAAGCTGTCGGGTTTCTTCTTTGGGTTGCACTTTCCTACGCGCCAGATCAGAGTTCCGAAAAAGATTCTAGAGGCCGCTCATGCGTTCAAAATTCCGGGGACATTTCGGCGAAACTAAGGAAACCATCGACGAGCTTTGGCAATCAGCGACCTTTGTGTTTGATGCCAATGTGCTACTGAACCTGTATCGTTACTCAGACTCGGCAAGAACTGAATTTCTGACATTCCTGGGCAAAATCCGTGAACGATGCTGGTTGCCGGAACAATGTGCTCGGGAATTCCTAGATAACCGGACAAACGTGATCAAAGATCAAATAAAGTCGTATGAAGACACTACAAAAGCCATTACTCAAATCAGGACTAAATTCGAAGGCAGCAAGGCCCACCCATTCATTTCTGAAGGCAGTTTTGAGGGGCTGAACGCTGCACTGTTGGCTATTGAGAAAGAACTGTCAGATGGCGAAGATGGCCAGATCAAACGAATAACCCAAGACAAAATCAAAGAAGAAATCGCTAACATCTTCGACGGATCTGTAGGTGATCCGTTCACCGATGATGAATTATCGAAGCTCTTTGAAGAAGGCAAAACTCGCTACGAGGAGAAAATCCCTCCGGGTTATATGGATGGATCAAAGCACAAAGACTTGAACACAATGTTCGCTCAACGATCCAGATACGGCGATTTAATCTGGTGGAGGCAGGCAATCCAAAAGGCTAAATCGGACGACCATTCGCTGATTGTTGTTACAGATGACCAAAAAGAAGACTGGTGGGAGATTGCGTCAGGCAAGACAGTTGGACCAAGACCGGAACTTATTAGTGAGTTTTGTAGAGAGACTGGACAAAATATCCTGATCTATTCTCCTGAGAGCTTCTTAAAGCATGCACAAAAGCGGCTTCAGGGCAGCCTGAGCGCCAAGACAATAAAAGAAGTGAAGACCGAACATGAAGCCCGTGTAGTCGCCGAACCTAAAGGGATTTTAAACAACGCACTTCGAGGTATTGGTCGTGATGAGTTCGCTGACAGTTTGAGAACAAAAAACCATCTGCCATTATGGAATGCACTGGCAGACATTGGGGAGGCGACAAGCAAGCAATCGAGAAACGCTTTGAGAATTGAGCCTAACGGCAAAATTCCAGATTTTTTGAAAGCGGAAATTGCTAGACTAGAACATGAGATAACTGAAACAGAAACTGAGATTGATGAATTAGAAACTGAGATGGCGCAGATTGATAGTCCAAATAGCAGCAATGATTACGCCGACTTGGCCTTGCTGAGAAGTGAGTTGTGGAAACACCACCAAATCACATTTGATAGATTGAAGCGGCTAAAATCTGTGTTTGAACCTCGCTGAGTTGATCGCAAATGCTCTGTTTGGTTGGGACTAAATCCGCGTCATATAGGCTAATTTCTGTTACGTCATCTGTCACAAAATCCACCCCGTTACAGCGTTACAAAACACACTCTAACTTATTGATTTTATTAAATTGGTCGGGAGTTCGAGTCTCTCATCACCCACCATCCTTTCCCCACAATGGATCAAGGTCTTACTCGACTAGCACCTCTAAGTCCGCCCGTTTTAGACATCATGGCCTTCGCATAATCACGATTTACCGTTGCACGCTCCTCGAAGCGAGCATGCACGACGCAAAAGAACAGGGCACCGTCATCTAGACCGTTGCGAGGAGTAAACCAATCAAAGGGGTCGGTGGGCTCTATCGATGCAAACTGATTAGTTGGTGGATCAACAGGTGCGATATTGGCTTCACTATTAGTGATATCATCGAGCAGTGTTGGACGGGCCGTGCCGGTATCCGGCGTGAGAATACCCATGATCTGCTCGCGACCAGCCGGAACGAAACGTCCGCTGTCCTCGACTGGAAACCGGATCGGCTGTCCGGCATAAATATCCCGCTGAACTTCACTGTTGTTAACAACAAGGGTTCCGTTAACGAGCACGTACGGAATGCCTTCTGACGGAAGACCTTGCTGACCGAGAGTATAGTTCGCCTTTTCGGTCACAGATTCCGGGTCGAAAATCGTGATGTCCGCGACCATGCCTTCTTGCATACGCCCACGCACCTGCATTGCTCGCAACCCTGTGTCACCTAAGCGCTTCGCATGGATGTAACTTAGCTGAGTGAGTGTGAGCATAAGCGGCACATTCGCTTCGCGAGCCAGTCTCAAGACAAGCGCGTGGCTGCCTGCTGACCGAGGATGCCCGGCATAGTCTTCGTAAGGAGCATCCCAACTCATCAAGTTGCCCTCGATGTCTAGCCCGGCCATACCGTCGCCCGAGATGCCATAGCCTGCGATGGTGATCCAATCATTCAGCCATTGCTCCCTTGGCGGGCTAAAAACAATTGCCGTCCGTCCCGGTTCATTCTCAGCGAAGCTCAAAAACTCGTCTTTTGTAACGAAGCGATCGAGTTGGGGATCAAAGATGGTGTCTTCGTATTTGTACCCCATCGAACCTTCCCAATTTTCGGGGGCGATGATCGAGGCTCCGTAGTTTCCCGATCCGGCGGTCCAGGGATAGTAGCTGGACCAGACGTTGTAGCCTTGGTCGCGGGCCATCTGGAGCTTTTCCTGATTTTCCCACCACCCATAATCATTGTCATGATGAATGTGCAGCGGGGCACCAAGCACCATCGCATTGACCAAGATTTCATTTACACCCGTCTGTGTTTCTGTCGGCGTCGAAGCACTGGGATGAAATCGGTGATGGACGGAAGTCAGTCTACCGTAACGCGCCGCAGCCCGCTGTGCTTCGAACATCTCATAGGTGGTAATACCTTCGCGGGCGTAACCAATGGTCGATCCCACACCAAGTGCTCCAAGACGTAGTCCCTCATCCAGCTGGGCAGTGATTTCGTTCATCTGCTCACGGTTGCTTGGTACAGAAGACCACCCCTCGACGCCGTCTTCCACAGATTGTGCCCTCAGTGCGAAGAAGTTCCGGAAGTCTATATCTCCACCTTCAAGCACGAGCCCGTCATGGACCCGCATCCGTGCGAATTCTTGTCCAACCACCGTGCCATAATTTGCCTGCGTTGAGCCCTCTCGTGCTTCATACCATTCATCAATGTTAGCGGCTCCGACCTCAAAATCCATTTGAGTTGTGACGCCATCCCTAAGGTTTACTTTTATACCCCAAGGGTCCAACCCGTGTTGCTCAAGGTCGATAAATCCGGGTGACACAACGTGCCCTGTCGCATCGATGGTCTGGCTGCCGTTAATATCTTCGTCGGTAATCGCAGTGATCCAGCCGTTGCTAATTCCAACGTTTGCAATCTGGTCGAACCCGGTTTCCGGGTCCATGACCCGACCGTTGAGAATGACGATGTCGTAAGTCTGCGCGGCGCCTAGTGTCGAAAAAACAGACAACGTGCCCGCCAGAAACAAGGTACGCATGGATGGATCCTCCCTTTTATCGACAAAACTGAATGTTTTGTTGTTTTTGGAGTCTGCTTTCGCCCCACCTCAGAAAACGATCCGAGTTCTTAGACCGAACAGCATAATGCTATCCTGCGTGGGGTTCAGCAGCGGGTCAGATATGAACTGCAGTGATGGCGTGATCTGCAGCCCGGGTGATATTGAAAAACGATAGAATGCTTCGAGCGTGAACTGATCACCGTCTATGCCCCTTGCCTCGGCCCAGTTCAGTCCCAGCCCGGCCAGATCGGTATTACGACCGTAATATCCCAGACCTGCAGAAACGGACCGATCATAAAGCGCCGCTGTCCCTTTTGAGGCCCCTGCCCTGAAGAATGGCATCCATTTATTGCCAACAAACCAAGCCGCTGAGAAGGCAGCCCCATAATCTTCAGGGCGGCTACCATCGTCGGCTGCATCCGCATGCCAAAGGGTCAAATGGATATTGTCAAAGTAGATGCGATCAAAGCCGGAGGTGTAACCAAGCTCGAGTGACTTGAAGAGATTGCCATCGCTAAACACATCAAAGTTTGGATCAGACGGGTCGGCGTTTGCGTCTGAGATGCTCGCAACAGCGTAGAAGTTTTCGCTCAGCTTTACCCCACCGGCAATGCCAAGGCCTTGATTGGGTGTGTTGATAGTCGGGTTGGTATTGAAAGACAGGTTCTGGAAACCGCTGTATGGGCTGACCAACCCGTAAATGTCCACAAAGTCCGTTACATCAATCTGCCCGACTTGCAGTGTCCACGCGCCGTTCTCGGCCCTTTGCGTCCAGAACAGATTGGTCAGCAGCAAACCATTATCGTTGAAGGCTGTCCCAGTGATCGAAAGTGCTCCGCCATCCAGCCCGAGGAATTGCGGGGCAACATCAGTGTAACTGTGCCGATCTTCGATCTTGAATGTCAAAGAGCCGCGTTCAGTTGCCTGCCAACTACCGTAAAAACGCGCAATTCCGCTTGCCGCTTCGCCGGTTCCAAGATCAGCATTCGTGGATTGGCCCAATGCCAGGTAATCAATATTGAAGCGAAAACCGTCCTCGGCCAGTCGGTCTTTCCACTGAAACCAACCTGGTGCGATATTGCGTGGAAAATCGGAACGGTATTGCGGATCGGTTAGCCCATCTCCGGGCTCTAGATCAGCTTCAACCGAAGATGGTCCGGATAGTCCTTGGGCCGACGCTGCGCCAGCAAAGGCAATACTCAATGCGCCAAACAGAAGTCTTATCATTCAGACGTCTTTGCCCCGCTGGTCTTGCGAGCTCCCGCCGCCCGGATGCGATCGGCGGCGCGCTGCCTCCATTCAAGCCTGTCTGCTTCAGTCTCCAGAGTTTCGACACGTTCCGTCTCCAACTGGAACGTCGCATTCATAGGCATAAGGCCGTCCACAACCATCATGTTCTGAACAGAAGGATTGATGGTCAAAGTGCCCGTCAGCCGAACGGGTTCGTGGAAATAGCTGGGCGTCCAGTCGCCGTTCAGCCGTACACGGATCATTTGGTTGGGCGGAGGTGGAGGCATGTGACTGCACATCCCGCGTTCCGGCACCAGATACGCGACAGGTCGCCCGTCCGGATCACTCGGAGCGGGAATGGCAAAGCCCGCGAGTGTGATTGTTTGACCGTCGAATTGCGGATTTCCGTTTGTACCAGCCTTTCTTCGACGTTCTGTTACGACCTCTCGCTGATCGAGTAGCCAGTCGACATCAATACCATCTGCCACCAAGGCATCCTCAGTCTCGGTCAGAAGCTCTTGCCATTTCTGCCTTTCTTCATCGCTACCAGATTCCCGCTGCAATCTGCCGCGCAGTCGTACGACGTAAAGGACATCGTCGAATTGTTCAGCGCTAAGTTCGCGATAGGGGTCTTCAAAGACCTGCGCGGACGGGTCAGGCAGGTCAGACCAGTCTAACGCGGTTCCTGGCGTCGCAATGACAGGATGAGCACACCAAACCAACCCTGCGAATACTACGGAGCGGAAGCAATGTCGCATAAATACTCTCCGGCTGTTCAGACAGGTCAATCCAGTGTGTTTTTATAGATGACGCCGTCCTTCATGATCAGGCGGATCGTATCTGGGCTTTCAGGCCTCGGGTCGGCACCGAACCATTGATCACCCGTGCCAACAACCGAGAAGTCTTCAAGTGGGTTACCATCGATGAGCAGGATATCCGCATAAGCTCCTTCCTCGATAACGCCCAGTTTTCCGGCGGTATACGGGTTCATAAAGTCACCTGACAAAGCGACCACCTCACCACCCGTCGATGTCAACGTCACCATCGACGTGTAGGGTCCAAAAAACTCATTGTTCAGGTGCTTCTCGTAGGCAATCTGGATATTGCATGCCTCGACCGAACCAACACAGTCGGTCTGGAACCCTCGCTTCACCGGGCATTCCTTCATATTGTCGATGTAGCCCGCAAATGTGGCCGAGGCGGATTTTGCCTTAGCAAGACTCGACGGGACATTTGCCACTGCCGGAATATCTAGCAATCCGGGATCGAAGGCCGTCAGGTTGGTGGTAATGTATGCCCCTTTTTCGTTCATGACTTGGGCAATTTCACAGTCAAACGAGAAGCCATGTTCGATCGACATCACACCCGCATCTAGCGCGCTCAGGATTGCTTCCTTCCGATAGGAATGCGCCATGACATAGCTGCCATACTCGTTTGCCACCTGCACCGCAGCTTTGATTTCCTCAGGCGATCCAGCCAGCAACTGCCACGGATCGAAGGCCGATACGACGCCACCAGATTGCATGAACTTCAACTGCGTCGCGCCCATGCGGAAATTGTTGCGTGCGAACTTGTAAACGTCATCAACACCGCTAATTTCCTGCGCCAAGTTCAGCCTGCTCATGTTTGTTTCAGACCCGGGCGGTGCGGTGAAATTCGCGAAGTCAGCGTGACCACCTCGCGTTCCGATAAATGCACCAGATGGAAAGTAACGCGGGCCGTCAATTTGGCCTGCGTCAATTGCGCGACGTAACCCGCCATTGGCGCCACCCGCATCCCTGACTGTGGTGAAGCCCTGCATCAAATACATCTCGGCCATCCGTGCACCGTGTATGGCAAAGTCCTCCCACGTTGTGTTGGCCTCCATCGCAGGTAACGTCGGCCCCATCAGCATGAGGTGCGCGTGCAGTTCAATAAACCCGGGGGTCAGTGTCCGTCCCTCTCCGTCAATGACCGTGGCGTTGGGGGCATCGATCGCATCGGTTGATACGGCCTTAATCAGATTACCCTCGACTAATACGCTGGCATTCTCGATACGCTGTTCATTCACGCCATCGAAGACATGCACATTGGTAAACAGCGTTTGGGGTTCTTCTTGATCCTGAGCCTGCGCGGACGTTGGAAAAGAAAGAGCTGCAGCGACAATTACCGTCGAGCAAAGGGACAATCGTAGGCCGGACATAAGTACTCCCTTCATATTCGTGTTTTGCAAACTGTAGTCCGGAAAATCTTGGCTCGGTTGCCACTTTCGAATTAGGATGTTCGAATGTGATTGAAAAAATGGCCACTTCTTAAAACTAATCCAGACAAGGGTGACGAGCTTGCCTTTCAACTCCACCTCTCAAGAGCATAGCGAGGGCTTTATTCGCCTCTCCTTAGCTGCTCCGTTCCTACAATATCTCACCGAACGTAAGATCAATCCGCAACCAGCATTGGATCAGGTCGGCCTGAAAGCCGAACTGTTGTCTGACCCAGCCGTGTTCGTGCATTCAGAGTTGGTCTATGGTTTGGTAAATGCCTTCTCAGAAGTGTCAGGAGATCGATACCTTGGCCTGAAAGTAGGGGAGACGTTTGACCTGCAAGAGTGGCCTCCGTTCGCTCAGGCCCTGCAATCGACAAAGACGCTGTTCGAGTTCTTTACCCGTTTCGTGGGGCTTGTACCGCAGGAATCCAATTCTGTGCGACACAGCCTTGTCGTAGAAGCGGACAAAGCGACTTATCGAATCGAAAGACAACAAGAGCCTACTGTACCGCCGATTCAGGTGACCGGTTTTGGTGCCGCAATCTATGTACGCCTATTGCAGACCGTCGTCGGAGATGCCTGGGATTCTTCTCGTGTGCGATGGGAAAGCAGATACATCAACGGACTACCTATCGATTACAAAGGGATCGAGGTCGGCCTTGGGACCGATCCCGGAATGCAGATTAGCTTCCCTGTAGAATGGTTGTTTTTGCACCATGTCTCTGAGGGCTCTGCCAAGCCCATCGCCTCACCGCGACAAGATGAAGAAGTAACCGTAGTAGCTGCTTTGCGATCTGTTTTACGCGATAAGCTGGATGAAACCGATTTGGGACCAGAGGTGGTGGCTGGATTGTTGGGAATACAGCCGGAACGGTTTCTGAAAGCGCTTCAGCAACAAGGCACAACGCTGCCCCGCGAAATCAAACGGCTGCGTGTCGATGTCGCCAAGGAACACCTCGGAGAAGACAAAATGACAATAGCTGAGATCGGTCTAATGCTCGGCTACTCCGACAAATCCCATTTCACACGCTTTTTCAGGGGCCAGACCGGAATGACACCGACCAAGTTCCGCCTGGGTTCGTAATTATGTTGCAAATGCTTGGATCAGCTGTGCGAACTCGACCTCGCAACAAAAGCAAAGGCGCGACCAGACTGCCGTCTCGACCGCGCCTTAAACCATTCTATTCGAACGCCATTATTGGCCCGTGGTCTCTACGCACGTTCCCTTGCCCCATCCTGACTTGCTGCCAGAGGCAGAGTAATCAAACGTGCCCTTCTCAGGGTGAACGTTATAATTCAGCGTGTAATCCTCACCGACATACAGATAGGTCAGGGTGTCGAGACCGGGAAACACATCCACATCCTTGTCGATATCCCCGATCGTGATGTGGCCCTTTTGCTGGCCATCATACTTCACAAGCCGAGCGGCCATTTCCGGGTGTTCCGCATCCGGTGCCTCACATTCAAACACCCGCTCCTCAGCGAATGCGGCTGCGGGCAGTAGGGCAAGAAGAAGAGCTGCCTTTTTCATTGATTTCCAATCTGTATTCGATCTGTTGCACTGCGGCGGCTATTGACGATTTTGGGCGGAATTTTGTCCAAACTCGGGTCGTTCTGCGGTCTCGTTGCACGCATCTCGTTAGACCAATTCACGTTTGGGTTTCGCCTGCGTTTTGAGGTGAGCCCTAAGCACATTTCCATCGCGTTTTGGGGAGTATCCAACCCAGCATTGAGGGCTCGAAGACAGAGACAATGGGTCTATGCACCCATCAGCTGCTGAGAAATTTCTTAGGGTTCGTCATGGCAACCATTTGGAACCTCAATTTGTGAATTCCAATGCTGAAGGGGGCAGCGCGGGACCGGGCCAACTCTGCCCTACAGCTTTGCCCATAGCGGGACGTGCGGTCGCAGTAGGGTGAAAAACCCTGCGCGCGCTCCCATCTGTTCAGGACAGAAAAAGGAGAGCGTCTGATGCAATGTCCGATTGATGGAACTCAGCTGGTAATCACCGAGCGGAGCGGGGTCGAGATTGATTATTGTCCGCAATGTCGTGGCGTGTGGCTGGACCGTGGAGAACTGGACAAAATCATCGATCGCTCTGCCGACCATACGCCGCCGCCACCGCCGCAGCGGGGTATTGATGACCGATCTGATCACGGATACCGTAAAAAGAAGAAACGCGGCGGCTTTCTGGATGAGCTGTTTGACTTCTAATACGTTGGCACCGTGATCTGAGTGGGTTTTATCGGTTGTTGTATAGTCACGGGTGAGATGGGTACGAGCACCCATCCTACGCTTGCTACAAAAATCAGTTCATCATTTGATCGTGAGCTTTGCAGATCAGCCCTACGAGAAACTGATCATTCAGCCCTTCATCATCGGACTTCAAACTGAATTTATAGGTCCCATACCTTTGGTTGTAGCCAAGATAATCACACTTAGATTCTTCGATTGACGCCAAAATCTCTGCTTCCAGAGGTAATTTAACCTCAAGAACCATCGTCGATTTTCTAGGATGAAAGACACAAAAATTTCTCGAACGACCTTCGATTTTAGGTCCAATATAATGTTTGGCAAAATTTAGCTCAGAGTTAGATATCTGATCTTTCATTAAAGTGAAAATCCGTTCGACAACACCAATCGACGCTGAGGATGCGCGCTCAACCCAATATGAGCGATCTACCTCAACGTACTCGTCGAGTTCCTTATCGCCTCCATAATACTCTTGCCGGGTATCCAAGATTTTAGAGAACATGATACTCAATCCGAGATCGTTTTTTGTGGCCGAAAGCTTAATTGCAACTATCGGCACTGAGTTTCCTAGCAGTGTGATAACGTTGAAGAAGCGTCCAGTGATTTCTTCTGCAATCAACACGCAAACGTGATCGATCCCTTTGTAACGCGAACGCTGCAAATCCCAATACTCTATTGCTCGATAATGTGAGAAGGATCAGTTTTGCCAAGTTGAACTTCCACGCAGTAACGAGTCGGTTCACCATCCTGAAGAAGAAGATCTAGAAAGCCGCCACCAACCTGCGGTACTTCTACGCCGACCAAATCCAATTCACCTAGCCCGAGACACCCCGGTGACTTCTTTATCAGTTCTGCGATCTGTTTTTCGCTAACACATTTCTCGTTCTTGAGGTTGATCTCGTTAAGTATATCTAACTTCATACCTTTTCCTAAATATTAGTGGAGCAAATTCTTCACCGCTTCCGTCTCTTCACATTCCCACCCCGCTGCCCCGGCCTGCCAGCCGTTGACCGCCCGCGCGATTTCACCGCGTCTTCCGAGGCTTTCTCGACCGCCCATTGGCGCGCCATGGGGTCGTCGGCGACGGCCAGATCGACCGCTTCCAGACGTTTGATCTCATCCCGGATATTGGCGGCCTCTTCGAATTCCAGGTTCTCGGCGGCTTTGCGCATCTTCTCGCGCAGACCGTCCAGATGCGCCTCGAGATTCGCGCCGTGCATCGGTTTGTCGATGGTGGCGGTGACGCGGTTCATGTCGACATCGCCTTCGTAGAGACCGGCCAGAACGTCCTCGACATTCTTTTTCACCGTTTCCGGGGTGATGCCATGTTCCTGATTATAGGCCAGCTGCTTGGCGCGGCGGCGGTTGGTCTCGCCCAAGGCGCGCTCCATCGAGCCGGTGATCTTGTCGGCATACATGATCACCCGCCCATCGGCGTTGCGCGCGGCGCGACCGATGGTCTGGATCAGTGAGGTTTCCGAGCGCAGGAAACCCTCTTTATCCGCGTCCAGAATGGCGACCAGCCCGCATTCTGGGATGTCGAGCCCTTCGCGCAGCAGGTTGATGCCGACCAGAACGTCGAAGGCCCCAAGCCGCAAATCGCGCAGGATTTCGATGCGTTCCAGCGTGTCGATGTCCGAGTGCATGTAGCGCACTTTGATGCCCTGTTCGTGCAGGTATTCGGTCAGGTCCTCGGCCATGCGTTTGGTCAGCGTTGTCACCAGCGTGCGGAATCCGTTGGCGGCCACCTTGCGCACCTCGTCCAGCAGGTCGTCCACCTGCATCGACACCGGGCGGATTTCGACCTCGGGGTCCAAGAGGCCGGTGGGGCGGATGACCTGTTCGGTGAAGACCCCTCCAGTCTGTTCGATCTCCCACTTTGCAGGGGTCGCCGAGACAAAGACGGATTGCGGGCGCATGGCGTCCCATTCCTCGAACTTCAGCGGGCGATTGTCCATGCAGGATGGCAGGCGGAACCCGTGTTCGGCCAGCGTGAACTTGCGCCGATAGTCGCCACGGTACATGCCGCCGATCTGCGGGACGCTGACATGGGACTCGTCGGCGAAGACAATCGCGTTGTCCGGAATGAATTCGAACAGGGTTGGCGGCGGTTCGCCCGGCGCACGGCCCGTGAGGTAGCGCGAGTAGTTCTCGATCCCGTTGCAGACGCCGGTGGCCTCAAGCATTTCCAGATCGAAGTTCGTACGCTGTTCCAGCCTTTGAGCTTCCAGCAGCTTGCCCTCGCCAACCAGCTGATCCAACCGGATGCGGAGTTCCTTTTTGATCCCAATGATCGCTTGATTCATCGTTGGCTTCGGCGTGACGTAGTGCGAATTCGCATAGACCCGCACCTGCTCCATCGTTGCCGCGCGTTCGCCGGTCAGCGGGTCGAACTCGGTGATGGTTTCCAGTTCCTCGCCGAAGAACGAGAATTTCCAAGCACGGTCCTCAAGGTGGGCCGGCCAGATTTCCAGGGAATCGCCACGCACCCGGAAGGACCCACGCTGAAACGCCTGATCGTTGCGGCGGTATTGCTGGGCGACCAGATCGGCCATCACCTGTCGCTGGTCATATTCGTGACCTACCTTCAGGTCTTGCGTCATCGCTCCATAGGTCTCGACCGAACCGATACCGTAGATGCACGAGACCGAGGCGACGATGATCACGTCATCGCGTTCCAGCAGCGCCCGCGTGGCCGAGTGGCGCATCCGGTCGATCTGTTCGTTGATCTGCGATTCTTTCTCGATGTACGTGTCCGACCGCGGCACATAGGCTTCTGGCTGGTAATAGTCGTAATAGGAAACGAAATACTCGACCGAGTTCTCTGGGAAGAAGCCCTTGAATTCCCCGTACAGCTGCGCTGCCAGCGTCTTATTTGGCGCCAGGATGATCGCAGGCCGCTGCGTTTCTTCAATCACCTTGGCCATGGTGAAGGTCTTGCCCGTCCCGGTCGCACCCAGCAGGACCTGATCTCGCTCACCATCATTCACACCGCCTGCCAGCTCTTTGATCGCCGTCGGCTGGTCGCCAGCCGGGGCGAACTCGGTGTGCATGACGAACTGCTTGCCGCCCTCCAGTTTCAGGCGCGCGCGCACGTCGTCTGCGGTCAGTTGAGTCTTGTCGGAATGGGCATAAGGCATGGGCGGGCTCCGGGTCAGGCCCCTACATTTGTTCTTATTTTGTCCATCTGCAAGGGCTGATCTGGATTCATTTTCAGCTAAGCGGTCCGGGGATGGGCGTCGGGGTGCGTTTGAACCTTCGCCGCCAAGGCCGACAGGTTCTCGGCCAGCACGCGGCCCATCATGATCTTCAACAGGGTTTGTCCCATTAACCAGCCCAACGGTCCATATTTCATACGAAAATCCATACTCCAGATAACACGGCTGCGCGTGTCGGACAGCGGTGTGATGGCAATCGCCGCCTGTGCTTCGCGCAGAGGCATCGCCATCTGCGACAACCGCACGGCGTAGCCGCGGTCAACCTGCCAATCCATCACCTCTTCGACCAATGATGTGCCGTTCGCGAAGTGACACCGGCGCTGTGACCCAACACCATCCGATCCGGCAGTCAAAGCATCAACCGATATCACCTGCGGGGCAAACTCATCGATATGCATAAAGCGGCGGAGGATGGCCCAAATCTCATTGGGTCGGGCGTTGATGTCGAGGTGGCGTTCTTGGTGAAGCATCCTGCTGTCCTTTTATGTCTGCGCGCTTTCTACCCCGAACTAATGACAATACCTGTCATTAGGCAGTCCATGCGACCCGCGACAATTGTCATCTTGTCCCGGCGCGCGCTCTGACGCATAAACAGCTTCAGCCAAGTGAGTACGGAGAGGCGACATGCGCGCACGGATTTACCAGCCTTCGCGAAACGCGATGACCTCGGGGATGGCCAAAACCCGCAAATGGGTTCTGGAATACGCCCCGGCTTCTGCGCGTGAGGTCGATCCGCTGATGGGCTGGACCTCGTCCAATGACACCCAAACGCAGGTGCGTCTGAAGTTCGATACCAAGGAAGAGGCGCTGGACTATGCCAAAGACAACGGCATCGACGCGCAGGTAAGCGAGCCGCACAAGCGCAAGCCGAACCTGCGGGCGCGCGGCTATGGTGAGAATTTCGCCACTGACCGGCGCGCTCCCTGGACCCACTGACAAGGCCCAGTGAATGATCGACATCCGCCAAGCAGACCCCGGCGCCAAGGATCTGCGCCCGATCATTCTAGCGCATCTCGCCCATAGCTGGGACGCGACACCGCAAACCTCAAATCATACGCTGGACATTGATGCCCTGCGCGAGCCGGGCATTCGCTTTTGGGCTATTTATGAGGCGGGTAAGCCCTTGGGTTGTGGTGCGCTTAAGGCGCTGCCGGATGGCACTGCCGAAGTTAAATCGGTGCACGTGGTTGCTGCTGCGCGCGGCCGAGGATTGGCGCGTGTGATCATGAACCATCTTGCCGATCTGGCCCGAGCCGAGGGCGTTTCCGCACTTGTCCTGGAAACTGGCGCAAATCATCTCTCGGAATATGACGCAGCACGCAAGCTATATGAAACATTGGGATATTCCTATTGCGGTCCTATCTACGGCTATGACGCCGATCCAAACAGCGCATTTATGCGGTTGGACCTTACGTCCAGCCCAAAACGCTGAGGGAAAAGCTGAAAGCACCCGCTTGGTGCAGTCTGACCGACCGCTTTGAATTCAGATATAAGGGCCATACCCTTGCCCCGTTTCGAAAAACATCTGAAAAAATGGCGAGCCGTGGAGGACTCGAACCCCCGACCTGAGAATTAGAAGTTCCCTGCTCTAATCCAGCTGAGCTAACGGCCCGGTCTTGTTCCGTTTGTATCAGTCAATCCATTAGGATTGTCAACTTGATAGAGGGCAAGCTTGTTCTTTCAAAAAAGTTATTTCCATCAGGGTATTGGCCGAATCTGGCAGACCTCTCGGCAAGAGACATCGAACCTAGCTGCAGTTCAAACTTGCAGCCCAGCGCTCCCTGCGTCACGTTTGAAATCACAAATTGTGATTCCAAACGGATATGATGACGAACCCGGAAAACCTGCCCAGCCCTCAAGAGGTCCAAAACGCCATTCATCGGGTGCGCGGTGTACGCGTGGTTCTAGCAGAAGATCTGGCGCAGTTTTACGGGAAATCCGTCAGCGCCTTCAATCAGGCCGTCTCGCGCAATAAGGATCTGTTCGAAGGCTACCGCTTTCAGCTTTCCGACGCAGAGGTCGCGGATTTGCAATCACAGAATGTGATCTCAAAACCCGAAGGCCGCGGTGGCCGACGGGTCAATCCGTGGGTCTATACCGACTACGGCGTAGCTATTGCCTCGACTTTGTTTAAAGATCCGCGCGCGATCAGGATCACGCGGATGATCACCGAAGCCTTTGTTGACGGCACCAATGCGCTAGCGGAAACCCCGCGCAACCCGCCTGAGATTCTGCCACCGCAAAATGCCCCTACGCCGTTGCTTCCAAATGGGGATCAACTGCGTGATCTGGCAGAAAACATCCTTGATTCCGGACAGCAAAGCCTTGTGGACTACATCGCCAATCCCACCACCAAACGGCAGCAGGCGGTGGCAGTGATCATGAAGACCCTCGCTGAAACGGCGGGCGAAGAGGTTCGCACACAACATGACCGTCTGCGCCTCAGCATCGCCGAACGGCTGGCCAGCGGAGACTATGCCGACGATGATGACCGGAAAAAACTGCTTGAGCTGCTGCACGCCATGAAAGACTGACCGCCTTAAAGGCCCAGCTCTGCCCGCGCCTTTCTGGTCAGCTTAGCAACGACCAGATCGTATGAGATTACAATATGATCTCGCAGCGATGCGTCGCTCATGCCACGTTCATCGTAAACCTGCAGCCATTTCATACCTCGCGATGCCAGATAGGGCGCTGGGCGGATACCTGGCTCATCTCCGAGGACCTCAAAGGCAAGATCGGTGGCCTTGAAGGTAAACGCATCCTTTCCGTCGTTCCAACCACAGATGGCAAAGACTTTGCCGCCTACTTTCCAGACATCTGCGTTGCCCCACTGCACGACATGGCTGGTGGCTTTGAGGTCCGAGCAAAAGGCATTGAATTCATCACGAGTCATCGCGGCGACTGTGGCGCTCTGGTCAGGACAAGGCAAGACCCGCTTTGCGGGCGCAACTTTCTTTACCCGGCATTAACCTAGCTGCGCCAAATCATAGGTGATGTATAACTGCAATTCTCCCCTCTCGCCTGAGGTTTGGCTCAGTGATCTATTCGCCTCAAAGGCGGTGCAGCAAGGTGGCGTAATCCGTCGCAAGGCGCGCGATATAGAGCGATTTGCCGGGATGGAGCGTTTTATGGCCGAAATCAATCGTCGCGGTTATCAAGTGGCGGAAAACTCGGGCCAGATCGTAATCTTCTGCAACCGCGCACCCGTGCGTTGGCTCACCTGAGCCACGCAACGCTTTCTTGAAAAGAAAGCGCCCCGAAATCTTTTCAAGATTTCGCCCCCCACCGATTCAAGGCTTCAAAAACTTTGCCGTTCCGACAGTGCGCTGTTTCGGGGTCTGAAGATTCCGGGGATTGGCTTGGATATCTCCCGGCATCGCGACATTGCGTGGTTTCTGCAAGGCAAACGAGCCACAGGCGACACCATCGCCATCGGGGTCATTGCGCTTATGATATCCGGGCCTTCCTTCGCGAAAAGGCCCGAAACCCAGCATCTCCACCGCATCACACCCAGCCAGCGCCACCAGATGGATCACCGCTTCATGACGTTCGTAGTCTGAAACGCGCAGGTAGACACCGATTGCGATCATTCCTGTGGTTAAGGGCAAGGCCAGCACCATCAGTAGAATACGCACCGGAGACAGAGCCTGCCTGCGCAACGCGTCTGCCCGCCGTTGCCGCCGTGTAAGACGAGGGTTCGGATCGGTGTCTTTCGTTTGTTTCCCGGTTGTCATGCCATAGGTCTTACACGCGGTATGTGGCAAAGCCATGGCCGCAATCGGGGTCGGCTTGGAAAAAGCTCGACCTTATCGCACCACATGCACGGCACATTTGGCGTGGCGCACCACATGGGTCGCGGTTGAACCCAACAACAGGTCCTGCATCCCCGGGCGGTGCGAAGCCAAGATGATCAGGTCAGGCTTATTCACTTCGGCCCAGTCCAGAATCGTTCGCCCGGAATGGCCTTCAACCACCAGCCCCTTCGCATTCGGGACGCGCGCCGCCAGAGCATCAAGCTCGGTCTGGATGGCCTTGCGGGCTTCGGACAGATACTCGGCGGGCATGTACGAGATCGCATAATCCGGAATGTGCTCTACCACATGCAGCAGCGTAACCGCAGCCTCGGGCGTCGACAGTAGTTCTGCCAGCTTCAACGCTGCCGAGCTGTCCCGTTCGGCATCAAAGGAAATGGGAACAAGAATGTTATGATACATGGCTCGCGCCTCCGTAGTTGTGCCGCTATACTGCGCGACCGGTGGCGGCCGTGCATTGAC
This sequence comes from Ruegeria sp. HKCCD3925, assembly GCF_057221175.1. Lineage (NCBI taxonomy): Bacteria > Pseudomonadati > Pseudomonadota > Alphaproteobacteria > Rhodobacterales > Roseobacteraceae > Ruegeria > Ruegeria sp. HKCCD3925. Next base: position 400,779 of record NZ_JBWVBI010000005.1, on the reverse strand, counting down.
TCAGATCAGGTCTCACCGAATGTCTCGGCGACGTCGTACATCACGGGTTCAAAGCTCTTGCACAGCTCGTTAACCCTGCGATTCCGCTCTCGCATTTCCGGTGTGCGCAACATCGCCAGAAAATCCTCCCGACGCTCCCATTGTGAATAATTGGCAATCCGCGTCTGTGCATCATTCACATGCAATCCGGCTGAAATGAAACCCGGCTGTTTCGAAATGAACTCGGCATAAGCATCGGTCAGCGCCTCAAGAAGGTCCTGGCAGGTTCCGGGGGTCATCTCGAAGGTGGTGATGACAGTCTGATAGCTGTTGGTTTTGGAAATCTGCGGCATAAGGCTCCTCCTTTATAGCTGACCCGAGCCTAGCACAGCTTTTGAAAACGCCACCCTTTTCCTGCACATAGACAATGTTTTTGGATCAAAAAATCTTTCTCAAAGATGAACAAGAAACTAACCATCCGTTAACCATGTCTGCCGATGCTGCCCCCATGGCTCGTCTGGTTCTCGTCATTCCGCTGCTTTTTATGGTGTGCACTCCGGCATGGTCCGGTGCGTGGCTCCGCGAGAAGGGGTCAAGCTTCACCGCGTTATCTGTGACCGCTTTCAAAGAGGAAGACGTCTACAAGTACAAATCCTCGCTTTATACCGAGTGGGGATTGCGGCCGAAACTCACGATCGGACTAGATGCCGAGGAGCATCAGGATTTGTATGGGCACGCGTTGGTCTTTGCCCGCGTGCCGGTTGCAGACATGGGGTCAGCAGGGCGTCTGGCGGCCGAGTTTGGCGTTGGCGCGCACCATCGCCAGTACAGTAGTTGGGCAATGTACAAAGCAACACTTTCCTACGGCAAAAGCATTCAAACCGGATTGGGAGGCGGATGGATCAATGTCGACGCAGCGCTCGAAAACCGCACCCATGAGGCAGTGATCCGCAAATTGGATTTCACGGCCGGTCTGTCCTCGGGTCGACGGTTTGACCCGCTCCTGCAGATCGAAACTTCTTATGTTTCGGACCGACCATGGTACTGGAGGGTGCGACCTTCGCTGATGTATCGCCCAAAGACGGGCAGACTCACCTGGATTCTGGGTGCCGAGCGCAATTCGGCTGATGATAACATCGGGATCAAATTTGGATTGTGGCGCAGCTATTAAAGATGGGCCGCCTACATACAGGCGGCCCACCACATCAATCAGGTATCAATCCGCAGAATGGTCGAAACCGCACCACGCAAGCCTTCGGACCAGCGCAGGCGGATATCGCTCTGGCCTGATCCCTGTCGCAACTCGACATATGGCGCGGTATAGCGCACCGCATTCAACGATGTCCTGAGGCTTCCCAGGGCAACAACCGCATCACACCCGCGCGCCCTGCCCCCGAACGGCAATTGGCCCTGCGAACTGACGGTCCAGGCTGATGACGGTGAGCTTTGCGTGTGCTGCAGCCGCAATGGATTGGCGCAAGGCGTATCGATGCCGTGGAACGTATTGTTCTCGAAACACACCCTCTTGTGCCTTTCCGGGTCGAGATCGGCAAAACTGGTATCGACCCGGTCCACTCGGTCGATCCGCACGTTGTTGACGCGGAACTTGTTGCCGGTCACGGTCAGCCCGTTCAGGAAATGCCCCGTGCCATGGGGGCGGATCACCAGATAGCTGAACCAGGGGGCAACATCGCTGGCATAAAAGATGTTATCCGTGATGCTCAGCGCGCTGAACGAGAAGCTGGTGAAGTAATCCGGGTTGGCATCGTGCTCGTTGGTCCATTCGATAAAACAGTTATCGACATAGTTCTCGGCGATGGACGAACTGTTATAGCCGCCGATGATCACCAACCCAGCGTTGCGCACCCCGTTCGCGACGTTGTCGCCCTGGAAGAAGTGGTTGCCCAGCACCAGATTGTTGTCGCCGCTCAGCACCGCGAAATGATGGAACCGCGTGGCCCGGTTGTGGCGCAGCTTGACGTCGTTGGCATTAGCGTTCAGCGCGATTGAGCTTCGGTCCGGCACGTCCAGACTTTCCTCGGTCGACAGGAACTGACAGCCATCGATCAGCATCCCCTGACATCCGCGCCCGATTGATGTGATACCCCGGTCCTTCGGGCGACTGATGAAACAGTCTTTCAGTACAAAAGTGTTCCCGCCCGGAGACAGCCGGATCGCGCTGCACCGACCGTTACACTGGAACTCGATCCCTTCCATGTTGAACTTCTGCAGCGCACTGAAACCGCTGAAATCCAGCAGGTACTTGAACGATGTGAAGGTGAAGGTCTGCGTCCCCGCAGCATCATAGGTCGGCGCGCTCAGCGTGATCTCACCCGTGCTTTCGTTTTTCGACCGCACATAAACCTCGCGCCCAACACCACTGCCGGTGACCAGCGAGCCCACAGGGATATTGGCCACATTGGCCACATTGGTCAGCGTATCGGGATCAGACGGGCTGTAAGTCGCGATCGAAGTGAAGGTTTCGGTATCCCAGGCCGAGCTGCTTTTGACGTCAAACTGCCCGTTGCGCACCACGCGACGGGTGGCATAGCCTGTCCGGTTCGGCACTGCCGCCGCCATATCGATGGGTTCGGACACCGCAATCTTGCGCCCGCCCAGATCCAGCGATTCATGGTCCGAGCTGTTCAGCAACGCCTGAAACGCTTTTTTAAACGCCAGCATTTCATCACCAAAGGCGGTGATATAGGTGGGCAGATCGAAATTCTTGGTCAGCAGCAACATCTTGTCGACCGGCATCGTGACGGTGCCGTCAAATGCGACCTCGGACGCCATGTTAGTGTTCTCTTCCAGCCGGAACTCACCTTGCGGAATATAAACCTTGCGCCCGTTCGCTGCCTGATCCGCCGCCTCAAACGCTGCCGAGTCATCGGTGACCCCGTCACCCACAGCGCCGAAATCGCGCACGTCGACCAGACCAATCAAATCGCGCAGGAAGACCGAGGTCACATCATTGATCTCGATATCATCCACCCGCACCACCGCACCGTTGGTGCCTTCGATATCCAATCCAAAATGGCCATAAAGCACCGCATTGCCCCAGGGCATGTCCACGCCGGGCCGCAGGCCTGTGCCCACGATGGCCGTCACCTCATGCACAGTGCCATAGCCGGTCAGCTGCACCGCCGGACCCTGCTCGGCCAATCCGTCCACATGCGCATCTCCGGCTCCTCCGGCCCAGCCGGCAATCCGCACCTCGGGAAGCGGCCCGCTGATCGCCTTCACCCGCGCCTTGATCTGCAGATAGCAGCCCGGCAACAAAGGTGTCTGCCCCATATAGCGCAGCCGCTGCGGTTCTGCCGTCTTATAAATCTCCAGACAGCCTGCGAAATCCGCATCCGCCGGAACGAACACCCCCGTGCCCGACCCCTCATAGGTCGGTGAGCCAGGCGTGCCGTCGCCACTGGACCAGACCCCAAGACCAGCCGCATAGGCGGGCGGCATGAACACGATGCCGTCGGTGATTGCCTTGTTCATGTAAAATCCCTTTCCCAATCGCGCCAAGCACGCGCGCCAAAACCCGAAACCGCCCGGGCCCTGAGCCCAAGCGCATGGGTCTGAGTATCGAAAAGGGATTAATCGCGGCTCTTACCACCGTGACGGTGGTGTTGCCTCAGGCCGCCGGGTCGGAGTTGCCCAGCAACTGTACACCGTTGATCTTCCAGCCGTTTTCCTGCCGGATCATCTGGTAGTCCAGCAGATGCACCCGTCCGTCACCATCAGTGATCATGACCTTCTGCCACAGGGCTCCGCTAATTTCGCGCAGCTCCAGAAACCTCACATCCGCAGGCCGCCAGACCATAGGATAGCCGCGGCGCACCATGATCCCGAAATTCTCGGGATCGCCGAACAGCCGCTGGATATTGGGGCTAGCAAAGGTGAAGGCGGTGGCAAAGTCATCCGCCTTGAAGGCCTGAATCTGCGCCGAGATATTGGCCTCAATCTCGTCACTCTGAGCAAAAGCTCCGGATGCCAGTCCGGCACTCAGGGATACAGCAAGCAATAGTCGACGCATGGGGCCACCTCCTGATGCAAGGGTAGCCCCACACTGGAATTGGTCAAATCAGACCAATTCCCCGGCCAGCGCCTTGTCGATCAGAGCAATCGTCTCTGGCACGCCATAAAGCGCGATGAACCCACCAAACCGAGGCCCTTGCGAAGCCCCCAGCAGCACTTCGTAAAGTGCCGTGAACCAGCCGCGCATCGGATCGAACCGCTCACGCCCGATGGAATAGACCACCGATTGCAGTGCCTCGTCTTCCATCGGCCCGTCATAGGCTTCCAAGGCCGCCCTCAATGCTTCCAGCGCCTCACGCTCCTGATCCGTCGGCGCGCGATGCTGGCGCGTCGGCTTGACGAAATCGTTGAAGTACCTCACTGCAAAGCCCGCCGCCTGATCCAGATCGGGATGGGTCTCGGCAGTGGCCTCGGGCGCATAACGGCGGATAAAGCCCCACAGCGCCTCCTTGTCCTCGGCCCCAGACACGGACGCCAGATTCAACAGCATCGCAAACGGAACCATCAGGGTGGATTCCGGAACGTCGCCACCATGGATATGCCAGACGGGATTATTCAGCTGAGCCTTCAGGTCCTGTCCCGGATAGGCCCGCAACTGTTGATGATATTCATCATACGCCTTTGGGATCACATCGAAATGCATCCGCTTCGCCGTTTTGGGCTTCTGATACATGAAATAGGCCAGCGACTCGGTCGGTGCATAGGTCAGCCATTCGTCGATCGACACGCCATTGCCCGAGGACTTTGATATCTTCTGCCCGTTCTCATCGAGGAACAGTTCATACGAGAAATGCTCAGGCGCACGACCTCCCAAAGCCCGGCAGATCGCGTCATAGATCTTTTCGTTGGTGGCATGTTCCTTGCCATACATTTCAAAATCAACGCCCAAAGCGGCCCAGCGCGCGCCAAAATCAGGCTTCCACTGCAGCTTCACATTGCCGCCAGTCACGGGCAGCGTCCATTCCTTGCCATCCTCGTCATCGAAGGTGACAGTGTAGGTATCGGCGCAAACCTTCTTCATCGGCACATACAGAACCCGCCCGGTCTCGGGATGGATCGGCAGGAAGATCGAGTAGGTCTGCTGACGTTCTTCCCGCAGGCTTTTCAGCATGATGGCCATCACGTCGTCATACTTCTCAACGGCGCGCTTCAGGATCTCGTCGAACTGGCCCGAGCGGTAAAACTCACGCGCCGAATAGAACTCATACTCGAACCCGAATGTATCGAGGAACCGGCGCAGCATCGCATTGTTATGCTCACCAAAGCTGTCATATTCACCAAACGGGTCCGGCACCGAGGTCAGCGGACATTGCAGATAATCCTGCAGCGCCTCGGGGTTCGGCACATTGCTGGGCACTTTCCGCATCCCATCCAGATCGTCCGAGAAACAGATCAGCTTGGTCGGGATATCCGACAGCGCCTCAAACGCGCGCTTGACCATCGTGGTCCTCGCGACCTCACCAAAGGTGCCGATATGCGGCAGACCCGAGGGGCCATAGCCCGTCTCAAACAGCACATATCCCTTCTCCGGAGCGCCCTGCTTATACCGTTTGAGCAACCGCCGCGCCTCTTCAAACGGCCACGCCTTGGACGTCATCGCGGTTTCACGCAGATCAGACATTTGGATACTCCATCGGGAAACGTACCAGACACCCCATGCGCCCGGACCGGCCCCTGTTATTGTGCAGGTGCAGTATGAGTCAATAAAGGGTGGTGATTTTCATGCCTCTACGCGCATGAACGTCATGCAATCAATATCTGGTCTGGATTAGGAATGTCCGCTATGCGGACAAACCAGACATTCTCCAATTCGAGGCGAATGTCTGGTTCAGATTTTGCGTTGCGTATACGCTATTCGATCAGCCGTGCTGCGACGTATCCCACCAATGCGCATCCATGAACTGCGGGATCGCCTGCGTTATACCGCTCAATTTCCCTACGGTGCCTTCAGTCAACTCAAGCGACATCCATGCCTCGGGGGCTGTCAACAGGTCCGGATAAGGCGTCTGTTTGTCGGTTGGGACAAACCCGTAGCGGGGATAGAAGGTCGGGACACCCAACACGAACACGGCGTCAGTCCCGATAGATTTTAGGTGCTCGATGCTGGTCTCCATCAATTCTTTCCCGACACCTGTACCCTGACGGTGCGGCGACACCCCGCAAGGGGCCAGAAGGTAGCATTTGGTATCGCGGTGGTCCGTGAATGCAAATGGCGTGAAAAGCACGTTGCCCGCAAGTTTCCCCTCTCGCTCAACACTGATCGAGATTGTGTCCGGATGGTCGAGAATGTCTTTGGCAAGCTGTGCAATCGCCTCCCCCTCGGCTTCACCGTCTGCTTTGCCAAATGCCTGTCGGTGGATGTCCAAAATGGCGTTGATGTCTGTTTTTTTCATAGTGTTCTCCTATCGTTGGTTCATTTGAGCCCGCACGGATTTGATCCCCAGCGCAGACGCGCGATAGGGGGCACCGTTTTTCGAGCGGATCAGGCGTTTTTTGAGAAGGCGCTGAAAGATATTGAGGGTGCAGTCAGACAACACATGACCGCTGCGCGTATAGCAGGTGACATCATGTATTTTGCCGTTTGGCTGGCGTTCATATCGGATGGACCCGCCAAGGGCGAGTTCATGCAAAACACGTTGCTCGTGCTTTGAGATGTTCATTGGGATGTCTCGATTTTACGAAAGTACAGAAACAGGGCACTCAGCGTTGCGCGTGAGTGTGCCTATCAATGTTGGTGTTCCTGAATTTGCTTCGCCAGGAACGGGCGTTAGGCCCGGGACTCTTTCATAAAATCTCCATAATGCGAGGCGCTGCGCCTCAGACGAGACGGTCAAATAGGCATTCAATCTAGTCGCGTCAATATGGGCGGCGGTCTTTTTTGGGGAGGCGGCGTGTCTCAATGCAGACTTTCGCCGCGACACGCGTTTGTGGGAGGAAGGGCTCTCAACGGACATACACGTCACAGCCGAAATCACCCAACCTCACCGATCCCAATCATTGCACCCCCAAAACTACCAGTTGAACCTCGCCGCACCCCCTCCTATCGTGCGGCAACAAACGTTTCATTCAGGACGACACCATGACCGAGCAAACCCCACATCCGATGTCCCCGCAGGATTGCCTTGTGGCGATCATGGTGGCGATTTCCGCCTCGGACGAGAACATCCGAACTGCAGAGCTGGTCAAGATTGAAGGCGCGGTCAACATGCTGCCGGTGTTTGCAGGCTACGACATCGACCGAACCCGCCGCGTCTCGCAGATCGTGTTTGATTTGTTTGAGCAGGTTGACGGGCTGGATGCCCTGTTCGGACTGATCCGTGACAACCTGCCCGAACGCCTGAACGAAACCGCCTACGCGCTGGCCTGTGATGTCGCCGCCGCTGACGGCACTCTGGCCGAAACCGAACTGCGTCTGCTGGAAGAAATCCGGTACGAGCTCAGCATCGACCGCCTGCACGCTGCCGCTATCGAACGCGGGGCACGGGCGCGGCATACGACCTAGCTGCCGTAGAGCGTACCCCACCGCTCAATCAGATTGCGCTGCAAAGTGCGAGACCGTCGGTTCCAGGCCCGCGCGCCGTTCGGGCGCTCGCGCGACGCACGCGGGATCGTGGCGCGGTGCGCGGTGTCGGCGGTGAAGATTGCAAACGCCAGATCCACTCCATCTGCCGTTGTCATGTAACCGCCAAGACCCGAGACGAAGTTCAAAGTACCCGTTTTTGCGTCGACCTTGATCGGATGATCCTTGACCGGCTGCCCGTTTTTGTCGGCCAGCGTAAAGGACCGAAGCAACGGCCGCAGCTCCTCTGATTGCCCCGCCGCCACCAGCGTATTGACCAGACCGGAGGGGGCCATACGTGAGGAACCGCTAAGTCCGGAATGATCTACCATCGCGATCCCATCTGCGCCAAAACGCTCTGCCGCCCACAGGTTCATTTCTGCGGCCGAGTCCTCAAGGCTCTGCGGCGCAACCCCGCGCGCCTTGGTGGCCGCCAAACCCACCATTTCGGCGGTTATATTGGTCGAATATCTCAGCATCCCCTTCAGGATGCTTTCCAACGGATCGCTCTGATGCACCACCAGTTCGGTCCCTTGCGGTGCTTGCCGCGTCACCTGCACCCGGCCCAGTACAATCCCGTTCACGCGTGCCAGCGTGCGGAACACATCTCCGGCATAAAGCGCAGGCTTGCGTACCGGCAGCCAGCGTGCCCCGCCATTGCCTAGCGCGCCTTTGGCCACGGTCCAGCGATCCTGCCGCGCGCTTGGCTGATAGGTGTAGATCGGCAGGCTGCGGTTCTCGACCCGCATTGATGCCATATCTACCGAAGGCGTATAATTCGCGCTGCGCGCATCCATGGTTACACCATAGCCGGTGCCCTCGCGTTTCCACTCGAAATGCACACGGTTGAAATTCAGGGAAATCCCGCTGATCGACGGGCTATAGCCCAGATGATCCGGCTGCCCCGGATCAATGCTGAAGACGTAGGGCAGCGCACCATCAAAGACTTTGAACGCGCCCTTCACCTCGGTGATCCCGGCCTTGCGCAGATTGGCTGCCATTGTGGCCAGCGCGTCTGTATCCAGCAGCGGATCACCGCCACCCGCAAGGATCAGGTCGCCTTTCAGAATACCATTTTCCACCGGTCCATCCGCGATCAAGCGCGTTTCGAACCGATACTCCGGACCCAGCACATCCAGCGCATAAAGCGCGGTCAGCGCCTTGGCGACGCTGGCTGGTGGTAGGCTTTGGCCCTCGCCGAACACCTCCAGCGGCGTTCCGGTTTCCACGTCGGCCACGGCGAAAACAACCTCGCCCTTCAGCCCCGCTGCCTGAACCAGTCGCTCGGCCCCGCTGGGCTGCGGGCCACGCAGCACAGGGCGCAGAGACACCGAAGGCGCCTCGGCCAGACCTGCGCCCGGAACCAGAGACGCCCCTAATCCACCCAGAAACAAACGACGCGAAATTCGATCGACCATGGGTCTATTAGAATCCCAGAGCTTAAATGCAGACAATCACTTGATTAAGATTATGCGCCAAGTGGAGTCATTCGGGCAACACCCCATCGCTCCAATTCCCGCGATTGCGCAACTCGGTCGAACTGACGTCAACCATCGGCACGTTCACAAAACACCACGCCGGAGCATCCGCCCGCCCCAGCAAATGCCGCGCCTGCCCGTCGATACGGTACTTGGCATAAAGCCGAGCCGCCGGAGACATCCGCGCCGAGATCCGATCCCCCGGCCGCGCCACAACGCCCACAGGCACGCTGTCCATGATCTGCCGCCAGTCCTTCCAGCGGTGAAACTGCGCCAGATTGTCCGCGCCCATCAGCCAAACGAACCGAACCTGAGGATAAAGCCGCCGCAACGCCGACAGCGTATCCGCCGTCGCCCGCGTGCCCGTCAGCGCCTCGATATCCGTGACCTCAACGCGCGGATGCTGCATCACGTCCCGCGCCGCCTCAACCCGCCGCGCCAGAGGCGCAGGCCCCCGCTCCTTAAGAGGGTTCCCCGGAGACACCAGCCACCACACCCGATCCAGCCCGAACGCCTTCATCGCTTCGCGCGTCACATGCACATGACCTTGATGCGGAGGATCAAATGACCCTCCGAACAACCCCACGACCTGCCCGGGCCCCGCATATGGAATGGTACTGCGTTCCATCCTCTGCTGATGTTCAGAACTGAGAGGTGTTGTCAATCAATCGGCTGCACCACATCGCCAAGCCTGACTTGCCCCGGCTGCACTACTTCGGCACACCATCCCCCATGCCCCCGCACAGCAGAATAGCCGCCTTTGCCCAACGCCTCCTCCATCCGACTGCATGGAGCGCAGATCACGGTATAGCGCAAAACGGCCTCCCCGACCTGCACCTCCCGCCCCTTTAGCGCCGCCAGATTGATCCCCGAAACCACCAGATTGCGCCGCAGGATCTCAGGCATAACCGATCCTTGCCCCAGATAAGAGCCAATCGCCGCCAGATGTTCCTGCTGGATCAAAGTCACCGCCCGCTTGCCCGCCCGGCTGCGGTCGCCGTCGAGGCCATCGGCTGATACCCAAACCTCGTTGCGCCCATCCATTTCCGCTCTGCGGCCGGGACGTAAACCGATCCATGTCACCCGGCCCGGTTGCGCCCAACCGGCAATCAGTTCCGCAAGTTCTGCCAAAACCCCACCACTCCTTGTCGTGTTGGTTCTACCGGATCAAACGACCACAGAAAATTCACAATACCACCAGCTTGCCCCGCCCGCTCGCCTCGGATATCCAGCGTTCCAACTTGATTTCCCCGACCCAGAGGACGCGACATGGCCGCCTATCAATATGTTTACCACATGCAGGGTGTCTCCAAGACCTATCCCGGTGGCAAGAAGTGCTTTGAAAACATCCACCTGAGCTTTCTGCCCGGCGTGAAAATCGGTGTTGTCGGCGTCAACGGCGCGGGTAAATCGACGCTGATGAAGATCATGGCGGGCCTCGACACGGACTTCACCGGTGAGGCATGGGCGGCCGAAGGCGCCAAGGTCGGCTATCTGCCGCAGGAGCCGCAGCTGGATGAAAGCCTCTCGGTCCGCGAAAACGTCATGCTGGGTGTCGCCGCGAAAAAGGCCAAGGTAGACCGCTTCAATGAGATCGCCATGGAGATCGCCGAGAACTACTCGGACGAGCTGATGGAGGAAATGACCACCCTGCAGGACGCGATCGACGCGGAAAACCTATGGGACCTCGACAGCCAGATCGACGTCTCGATGGAAGCCCTGCGCTGCCCGCCGGACGATGCCAACATCACCAATCTCTCGGGTGGTGAGAAACGCCGTGTGGCGCTTTGCAAGCTGCTGCTGGAAGCGCCCGACATGCTGCTGCTCGACGAACCGACCAACCACCTGGACGCCGAGACCATCGCGTGGCTGCAACAGCACCTGATCGACTACAAAGGCACCATTCTGATCGTCACTCACGACCGTTATTTCCTGGATGACATCACAGGCTGGATCCTCGAACTCGACCGTGGCCGCGGCATTCCGTACGAGGGCAACTATTCCGCATGGCTGGAACAAAAGGCCAAACGGCTGGAGCAGGAAGCGCGCGAAGACAAGTCCAAGCAGAAAACCCTGCAACGCGAACTGGAATGGATGCGTCAGGGCCAGAAAGCCCGTCAGGCCAAATCCAAAGCCCGGATTAACGCCTATAATGAGCTGGCCGAACAGTCCGAACGCGAAAAGCTGACCCGTGCCCAGATCGTCATCCCCAACGGCCAGCGCCTTGGCGGCAAGGTGATCGAGGTCGAGGGCCTGTCGAAACACATGGGCGACAAGCAACTGATCGAAGGGCTGGACTTTGCCCTGCCACCCGGCGGCATCGTCGGCGTCATCGGCCCCAACGGTGCCGGTAAATCGACCCTGTTCAAGATGCTCACCGGTCAGGAACAGCCCGACAGCGGCACCATCACGCTGGGCGACACGGTCGAGCTGTCCTATGTCGACCAGTCCCGCGACGACCTGAAAGACAACGACACCGTGTGGGAGGCGATCACCGGCGGCGCCGAGATCATCCAGCTAGGTGACGCACAGGTCAATTCCCGTGCCTATTGCTCGTCCTTCAACTTCAAGGGCGGCGACCAGCAGAAGAAGGTCTCTCTACTGTCGGGTGGTGAGCGCAACCGTGTCCACATGGCCCGCCTGCTGAAAGAGGGCGGCAACGTCCTGCTGCTCGACGAACCGACCAACGATCTGGACGTCGAAACCCTGCGCGCACTGGAAGACGCGCTGGTCGATTTCGCCGGCTGCGCCGTGGTGATCTCCCACGACCGCTTCTTCCTTGACCGGATTTGCACGCATATTCTGGCCTTCGAGGGCGACGCCCATGTGGAATGGTTCGAGGGCAACTTCGAGGATTACGAAGAAGACAAAAAACGCCGTCTGGGACCGGACGCGCTGGAGCCCAAGCGGTTGAAGCATAAGAAGTTTGCGCGGTGATTAGATGAGATTATTTGTTTCATAGCGCTCCGATTTGCCCGCTTCGATCAGGCAAATCCGACCTTTGTTAACTGCAACTGGTGCGTGCAATCGCTCGCCCAAAAAATATCTACAAGGAATAGCTAAGATGCTTATAGGATTTTCACGGGTTGTGAGCGTAATCGCATTGATAGCGACTGGTAGCAACGTCTCAGCGGGACCGGCGACCGAGAAGATGGCTGATTGTCTTGTTAAGCAGAGCACCGGTCAAGATCGAATTGAATTGGTTCGATGGATGGTTCTCGGCTATTCGAAACACCCTGACGTTGCACCAGTTATTACAGCGCAACAGGGCTTCGGCGAGGAGGTGCAGAGTAATGTAGCTGATGTTTTTTCAAAACTGCTTCTAGAACACTGTAACGAAGAAACTCGCGCAGCGCTAAAACAAGAAGGCCAACTTGCGATGGAAAATGCATTTGAAGCTTTCGGGAGAATCGCAGCACTTGAACTGGCACAAGACAGAGCTGTTAATGAGTACCTAACTGGATTCGCCCAATACTTAGACCAAGGCAAGATTGCTGAACTCTACGAATAAGCAAGTGTAGGGTGGGTGCTCGCACCCATCACTCCTCAATTCTCCAATATCCCACCACATAAATTGATGGGTGAAATCACCCATCCTACGCTTCCCCAAACGCTCCTTCGGTGACAACGCCACTCCATTCCGGATCAACCCGGCCTGCGCGGATATCACGATAAATCGACGAATACGGCCAATCGGTTGGATGCTCCACCAACCCATGTTTGACCGGATTGCCCCAACAATAAACCACATGATTGCGGTAATCTCGTTCGTCCCGAATGGTGTGCTCCCAAAACCGGCGTTGCCAAATCCCGCGTTCCTGTTTGACAACCTTGGACTCGCTTCGCGGACCGAATTCTCCGACGGCACGCACAAATCGGCTTTTGATTAACCGCCACCGCGTCGAATAATCCGCATCCCCCGGCGGCAAGGTCCAAACCGCGTGCAGGTGATCCGGCAATACAACAAACGCATCGCACCAGAACGGCCGCTCTATCTGCGTTGCTGCAAAGGCCGCCCGCAGATGCGCTACCTCACGCACCAGCAAATCCGACGACCGGTCGGCCAAAGACACGGTGAAAAAATACTTGGCTCCGGGAACGCGGACGTGTCGATAATCGTTCATGCTGTAACTTGATCATGACGAGGGTTAACGGATTCTGAATGCCACTCCGACGCGCCAGATAAATAACCGGACCTTATCAAAGCTCCGCTAACTAATAACCAAAACCATCGGCGGATTCTTGTGCAAGTCGGACGATTGCCCCTCAAACCCCTGTACAAACCGTACAATCCGCCCTTGCCACACCGCCTGACCGATGCCATATCCATGAGGCTTACGTTTTTCTATTTCGACCTGCAGTCTCCTTCTACGGCGCTCAGTCTATCGATCCAGACAACGACGCCGGGCTGCCGCATCCACGTGGGCAGCACTAAACAGGAGACAACGGATATGCCCGCAGGCACCGTAAAATGGTTCAACACCACCAAAGGCTACGGCTTTATCGCACCTGAAGATGGCGGCAAAGACATCTTCGTACACATCTCGGCTGTCGAGCGTTCGGGCCTCACCGGTCTGGCCGACAACCAGAAGGTCACGTACGAGCTGCGCGCTGGTCGTGACGGCCGCGAAAGCGCCGACAATATCGAACTGGCCTAAGCCATTCAAAGGGCGGGATTTTTCCCGCCCTCTCCGCTATGCCCGCGCCCCGTGTGTGGCATAGGGAATACATCACAATCGGGTTATTCCTCCCCGGTGATTGACCAAATCCGCTATCATTTCAAAACTAGCGTTATGATTTCTTTGGTCATTTGAGGGATGTCACCATGTTCACACGCCGCGTATTTCTGGCCGGTACTGCCGTCAGCCTGCTTCCGGGCGTTGTCAGCGCCAAGAAAGCGGTCGAGTATGATCCCACGCCACAATTCGTGCGGGTCAAAAAGCAATTCCTACCCGGTCAACTGCTGGTCGTTCCCCGTTCCTTCTACCTTTATTACATAACCGAACCCCGCAAAGCGATCCGCTATGGCTGCGGCGTCGGCAAAGCCGGACTGGAGTTTACAGGAACCGCAACTATCGACGTCAAGAAGGAATGGCCCACCTGGCGACCGACCGATGAGATGATCGAACGCGACCCGGTGGCCTATGGTCGGTTTAAGGACAACGACTATGTCCAACCGGGAGGGAGCGATAATCCACTGGGCGCGCGCGCTTTGTATCTGTTCCAAAACGGAGTCGACACCTATTTCCGCATCCATGGCACCACACAACCGCAAACCATCGGTCGCGCGGCCTCGAACGGCTGCATACGGATGCTGAATGAGCATGTAATCGATCTGTACAACCGGGTGCCGATTGGAACCGTGGTGACCGTGGTCTAAGCCGCCGACCAATCCACATCGTCGGCTTGTTCAATCCTCAGGCGACCTTCTGGCCATGGGCGCATCAGCTTCTGCGCCTCTTCTTCGGATCCATGTAACCAGCAATCCACATCCTGCGACCCCAGCAACACACCCATACGGTGGTGGATCGGCTTTACATCGGCATTTGGCTCGCAGGTGACTGCGGCGACCTGATCCACACGCTGCCCACCAGGGGCCTCCCAACAATCCGTAATTGCAGCAAATAATAGCGGAATGCCATCCTTCGCTGCGATACGCCATGCAGTTTTGCGCCGTTTCTCTCCGGTCCACTCGTACCAGCCATCAACTGGTATAACTGCGCGCCCAACACCTTCGAATGCGCTTTTGTCAAAAACCGTTTCAGAGCGAGCGTTGATAATGGTCTCCATCACCGGACGTCCGCGCGCATTGACCCTGCCGACCGGGATCATCCCCCAACGCATCATCTTCAAGCCTTCACCGGTCAATACCGTCACCTCCTGACCCGGTTGAATGTTCCTGCGCGGGGGTTGAGGCCCTACGTTATCTTTCACGTTCAGGAACTTAGCAATCTCGCCAATTGGTCGTGTGAGAAAAAACCGGCCTGGCATAGGACCCTCCTAATCGGCAGCGCGCTCCGCTAAAGCCAGTACAAAAGGTCCTAGCGCGTCAACGATCAGCGCAACGCCTTGGGCATTTGGATGGATGCCATCAGATTGCATGAACTGGCGCGCGACTGCAGGATCGCCCTCGGTCGTGAGCCCGTCAAAGAAGCTTTCCGCATAGATCGCGCCATACTGCTGCGCCAGTTCCGGATACATGGCATCGAAACTTTGCTTGTAATCCGTCCCATAGTTCCCGGGGGCTTGCATGCCGATCAGCAGAACTTCGACATTCGCAGCTTCAGCGGTGTTCAGGATTGCCTCAAGATTGGCGCGCGACACATCCGGATCGATACCGCGTAACAGATCATTGCCGCCGAGGGCTACAATCATGCCATCGACCTCTGGCGTCAGAGTCCAATCAACGCGGGAGGCTCCTCCTGCGGTCGTATCCCCGGAAACACCGGCGTTGATAAGCTGAATATCCGCCCCTTCCTCCTGCAACCAGCGTTGCAGTTGCGGCACAAACCCGTCTTGTTGCGGAAGTCCATATCCTTGTGTCAGGGAATCTCCGAGCGCCGCAATCACCACCGGCTCAGCCGTCGCGGCAAATCCGCAACAGATGAACACGCCTGACATCAAACCCTTGCGCAGCTTCTGTATCGCGCCATATCCCAATGGACTGTACCCCTCTTGATGGCCTGATCGATGACGACACCCGTTCTCACCCTCCAAGATGCCGCATTATCGCTGGATGGCAATGCCGGAAGAGTGGATATCCTGCACGACATCACTTTGACTGTGAGCAAGGGTGAAACTCTGGGGCTGATCGGTCCCTCTGGTTCCGGAAAGTCTTCGCTACTGATGCTAATGGGCGGCTTAGAACAGGCAACTGGTGGACGCGTTACCGCATTGGGCCAAGATTTGACGAAAATGAGCGAGGATGCGCTGGCACGGTTCAGAAGAGATGCCATGGGCGTAGTGTTTCAGAATTTCCACTTGATTCCGACGATGACCGCGCTTGAGAACGTGGCGACCCCGTTAGAACTCGCGGGACACAAAGATGCATTCCAGCGCGCCGCGGCCGAGTTGGAGGCCGTGGGCCTTTCACATCGTATCGATCACTACCCGGCGCAGTTGTCAGGCGGCGAGCAACAGCGTGTGGCGCTGGCCCGCGCTTCGGCCCCGCGCCCGCATATATTACTGGCGGATGAACCAACGGGAAATCTGGATGAAACCAACGGTTCAGCAATCATTGATCTGTTATTCGGACTGCGGGACCGTCACGGGGCAACTCTGGTTCTGGTCACGCACAGCCATACACTGGCTCAGAAATGCGACCGCGTTGTGCGCTTGCGCGATGGGCGTATCGCCGAGGAATCCCAGCGTGAGGCCGCCGAATGAGCCTGCGACTGGCCGGTCGCCTGGCCCGGCGCGAACTGCGCGGTGGGTTGCGCGGGTTTCGGGTGTTTCTGGCCTGCCTGGCTTTGGGTGTTGCAGCAATTGCTGCGGTTGGCATGGTGCGCCAAGCCATTCAGACCGGATTGCAACAAGAGGGCGCGTCGCTCTTAGGCGGCGATGCCCAGCTGGAGTTCACCTATCGCTTTGCAAACGATGAGGAACGTGACTGGATGGCGGACACCGCGCAAGCAGTGTCGGAGGTCGTCGATTTCAGGTCCATGGCCGTCACGGGTGATGGCGCAGGCGCGCAACGGGCGTTAACTCAGGTGAAGGCCGTGGACGGGGCCTATCCGTTGTTGGGATCGGTGGCTCTGGAACCCGCAGTTTCTTTGCCCGAGGCCTTGGCGGGCGCCGATGGGCTGCCCGGCGCCGTGATGGCTCCGTCCCTGATTGACCGCCTGAATCTTGCGATTGGGGACCAATTTGATCTCGGTACGCAGAGGTTCGTTTTGATGGCCTCGCTGGAACACGAACCGGATGGTGCGGCAGATGGGTTCTCGCTGGGACCGCGCACCTTGGTTCGAACCGAGGATTTGCAATCATCGGGCCTGCTGGCTCCGGGTACTTTGTTTTCCACCAAATACAGGATGAACTTGCCGCAAACCGCCGAGTTGGAGGCGCTGTCGCAGCAGGCCAGGCAGGCCTTCGAGGGAACCGGCATGCGCTGGACTGATGCCCGCAATGGTGCACCGGGGATATCCGAGTTTGTAGGGCGCCTCAGCGCGTTTCTGGTGCTGGTTGGTCTATCCGGATTGGCGGTTGGGGGGATCGGCGTATCGGCTGCCGTGCGCGCCTATCTGTCCCAGAAAACGGAAACCATTGCGACATTGCGGACTTTGGGCGCTGATCGGGCCACAATCTTTCAGACATACATGATCCAGGTCGCCGTTCTTTCAGGCGTTGGTATCGTCATGGGTTTGACCCTGGGCGCGGCGCTTCCAATGCTGCTGGCACCGGTTATCGAAACCCAACTGCCGATCCCTGCTGTATTCTCGCTATATCCGCAGCCCCTGTTCGAGGCCGCACTTTATGGTGTGCTAACCGCGTTCCTGTTTACGCTTTGGCCTCTGGCCAGAACCGAGGAGGTGCGTGCGGCAACATTGTTCCGGGATGCGCTGACTTCGGCAAGCAGCTTCCCGCGCTTGATTTATGTAATTGCGACTGCAATTGGCCTGGCCGTACTGATCGGAGCCGCCGCTTGGTTCAGCGGTTCAACCCGGTTGACCCTCTGGACAAGCGCAGGTCTGGCGGGGGCGCTCACTTTGCTGACCCTTTCTGCCTTTGCCATTCGCAAATTGGCCCGCGCGGGCGCTCCTTGGGCCAGAGGGCGTCCAGCCCTGCGGTGGGCGTTGTCCGCCATCTCTGACCCACGCGAAGGCGCAGCATCGGTGGTCCTGTCCCTTGGGCTCGGCCTTTCGGTCCTTGCGGCGGTGGGGCAGATCGACGGCACGCTACGCAATGCGATTTCGGGCAACTTGCCCGAGGTCGCACCCTCGTATTTCTTCGTCGATATCCAGAAGGATCAGATGCCCGGGTTCAGCGAACGTCTCGACACTGACCCTGCCGTCAGTCGGGTAGAAAGCGCTCCGATGCTGCGTGGGATCATTACCAAAATCAATGGGCGACCCGCGCACGAGATTGCAGGCGATCACTGGGTTCTGGACGGCGACCGGGGCGTAACCTACTCTGCCCGCCCCCCACGGAATGCCCGCGTGACTGACGGGGTTTGGTGGCCAGAGGACTACAGCGGCCCACCGCAAGTCAGCTTTGCCGCAGAAGAGGCCGACGAGATGGGCCTGAAACTGGGCGATGAGCTGACCGTTAATATCCTGGGCCGCGATATCACAGCTGAACTCACATCGCTGCGCGAAGTTGATTTCTCCACTGCAGGAATGGGTTTTGTCATGTCGATGAACCCCTCTGCCTTGGCTGGTGCCCCGCATAGCTTCATCGCTACCGTCTATGCCGAAGAACAGGCCGAGGCCGCCATTCTGCGTGATTTGGCCGGTCAATTCCCCAACATCACGGCAGTCCGGGTCAGAGACGCCATCGACCGGGTATCAGGCCTGCTGGCAGGGCTTGCGGCAGCCACGTCATATGGCGCAGGGGTTTCTCTGTTGACCGGGTTTTTAGTGTTGATCGGTGCGGCGGCAGCGGGCGAACCGGCGCGTAGGTACGAGGCAGCGATCCTCAAGACTCTGGGTGCCAACCGTGGGCGCATATTGCGCAGCTTTGCCCTGCGGGCAATCCTTTTGGGAGCAGCCGCAGGTTGCGTTGCTTTGCTGACCGGAATTCTGGGCGGTTGGGCCGTGGCTACTTATATATTCGACACAGAGTTCGCGGTCATCTGGCCATCCGCGCTTGGGATCGTCATCGCCGGTGTTGGCGTTACCTTAGGCGCGGGGATGGTCTTTGCCCTGCGCCCACTTTCAGTACGCCCTGCGCGCATACTGCGCGCCAGCGACTGAGTTCAGCGCATACAAGCGACAGGCTGCAATATTTTCAGCAATTGGTCATTGTCGCACACCAACGCATCGAGCGTGATTTCGTCCAGCGACGCATAAAACACCTCAGCCGCATCCCGCAGCGCCAACCGGAGGCGGCAGGCATCGGTCAGTGGGCAGGTGTTGTCAGCATCCGCAAAACACTCGGCAATCGGCAATCCGCCTTCGACATGGCGAAACACGGACCCGACCCGGATCTGATCCGCCGGGCGCGCCAGCGTCATGCCACCATTGCGGCCGCGTTGTGTGCTGAGATAGTCTAGCTGGCTCAGTTGGTTGATCACCTGTGCCAGATGGTTTTCTGAAATATTACAGACATCGGCGATCTCGGCCTTCGTGACCAGCCGTTCCTGATGTGCGGCGCAATACATCAAAACACGCACCGCGATATTCGTCCGTTTGGTAATCCGCATTAGGGCCTCCCGAATCTCAAGGTGAAGCTTTATTGCATGTCTCGTAAAAAGACTGTTTGACATACATCAATCGTCAAAGAAGGACGCGACCCGCATGGCAGACCCTTATTTCTTCGGCTATGGCAGCCTCGTGAACCTGTCGACGCATGATTTCCCCGACCCGCGCCCAGCGCGACTGAAAGGTTGGCGACGCGCATGGCGGCACACGGATCTGCGCCCGGTGGCGTTTTTGACCGCTGTGCCGGATGCTGATTCCGAGATCGATGGTATGATCGCCCATGTTCCTAAAAACGACTGGGCCGCGTTGGATGAAAGAGAATGGGCCTATGACCGCGTTCCAGCCACACGGTCGGTCACGCACACTCTGACGCAAGAGGTGGAAATCGCTGTCTACGCAGTCCCGCATGCTCGACACACCGCGCCCTGCAATCACCATCCCCTATTGCTCAGCTATATTGATGTTGTCGTGCAAGGGTATCTGCGGGCTTTTGGACCAGAGGGCGCCGATCGCTTCTTTGCAACAACCGATGGTTGGGATGCTCCGATTTTGAACGACCGCGCCGAGCCCCGTTATCCCCGTCACCAACAATTGAAGCAGGCCGAGACCGAATTCGTGGATGACCGCCTGCAACGCGTTTCGGCGCAAGTTTTGCGACCCGGAGAACAAAGAAAGGCAGGTGATTTACCTGCCTCCTTCGTATTCTAAGCACTGACCCTGAAGTCAGCCGCGAGCGCGGATCACCTGCAACAGCGGCAGCAAGGTCGCCATTTCGGGCCCGCGCTCCATCCCCGTCAGCGCTTTGCGCAGCGGCATGAACAGGCCTTTGCCCTTGCGGCCTGTAGCCTCTTTCACGGCCTTGGTCCATGTGCCCCAAGTTTCCCCATCGAATGGGCCTTCGGGCAGCAACGAGACAGCCTGAGCGATGAACTCACGGTCCTCGTCAGCGATCAGGGGTTCGGCCCCATCACGGCACAATTCCCACCATCCCTCGAGATCGCTCAGCGTGGTGATGTTTTCGCGCGCCATGGTCCAGAAAGGCTCGGCCAGTTCAGCAGGGACACCTGCTTCAGCAACGGCATCGGCCACATCGGTCAGCGGCAGCGATTGTAGATGCTTCGCAGTCAGCGGGAACAGGTCCTGCACGTCGAACTTGGTTGGGGCTGCACCGAAGCGTGTAACATCAAAGCCGTCGATCAACTCTGCCATATCCGAGCGCAGCTCAACCGGATCTGACGACCCCAGACGCGCCATCAGGCTCAGTAAGGCCATTGACTGCACACCCTGCTCTCGCAGATCGCGCAAGGCCAGAGTGCCCAAGCGTTTCGACAACGCCTCTCCCTGCGGGCCAGTCAGCAACGAGTGGTGCGCAAAACGCGGACAGGTCCCGCCCAAGGCCTCGATGATCTGAATCTGCGTTGCGGTGTTGGTGACATGGTCCGAGCCGCGCACGACATCGGTTACGCCCATCTCGGTGTCATCGACCACAGAGGCAATCGTATAGAGAACCTGACCATCGCCCCGGATCAGCACCGGGTCGGATACTGAAGCTGCATCGATCGAGATGTCGCCCAAAATGCCATCGTTCCATTCGATACGCTCGTGGTTCAGTTTGAACCGCCAGACGCCATTGCCACGCTCAACGCGCAGGGCTTCTTTCTCGGCATCGCTGAGGTTCAGCGCTGCACGGTCATAGACCGGCGGCTTGCCCATGTTCAGTTGCTTCTTGCGCTTGAGGTCGAGCTCGGTGGGCGTCTCGAACGCCTCGTAGAACCGGCCCATCTCGCGCAGCTTGTCGGCGGCCTCGGCGTAGCGGTCCAGACGCTCCGACTGTCGCTCAACCTGGTCCCAATGCAGGCCCAACCACTCCAGATCCTGCTTGATCGCGTCGACATATTCTTCCTTCGACCGCTCGGGATCGGTGTCATCAATGCGCAGAATGAACGTACCGCCAGCTTTGCGGGCGATCAGATAGTTCATCAGGGCGGTGCGCAGGTTGCCCACATGGATGTAACCGGTGGGCGACGGGGCAAAACGGGTCGTGGTCATGGAAGTCTCCTGTTGGCGCGGCTCATCTCACATGGGCGCGTTTTTGTCCAGCAGGGGCTTTCAGGTCGGTTCAACCGGCCAAATGCCATCTAAGCGTTCGAGCCCGGCTTTGATGAGTTCACGAAGCACGTCGAGATCGATATCCGGTAGCTTATTCATATAGAGGCAGGATTTACCCAGCTTGTGCTTGCCCAGTCTTGATAAGATATCTCCGAAGTCAGCATACCCGGGCATGATATAGATGGAATGCGCCGCCTTGCGCGGAGAGAACCCAGTTGCGAGAAAGTCGCCCTCGCGCCCTGACGCATAGCGATAATGATATCGACCATAGCCAATGATCGACGGCCCCCACATTACTGGCGCATAACCTGTGGTTTCACGAAACAGCCTGTCCAGCACGTGCGCCTCCTCCGCCTTGCGGGTCGGCTGAATACTCGCCAGAAAATCAGCAACGTTTTGCTCGGTGGGTATGGTTTTATTCGCAGATCGCGGCATGAACAAAAATTAACACGTAATGTTCAACCACGCAGCCCATATAACAGTGCCATAGTATGGCCACAGGCCCAGACTGACCTAATTCAGTCAAACATGCTCTGACAGGGAGAACGACCATGACCATCAGATTGACTCGCCGGGCGGCGCTTGGAACGGTTGCGGCTCTGCCGCTTGCGGCAGCTACTTCGCCTGTTCTGGCCGCAGGTACCGAGACCAAAGCCAACTCTACAATAGCAAAATCGTTTCAACTGGGCGATTTCACCGTCACCACCTTGTTGGATGGCAGCCTGCCTCGTGATGGTGCGCAAGACATTTTCGGCGGCGGCGCCTCGGATGAAGATTTCGCCCGTGTATCGGCTGACAACTTCATCTCGCCAGATGTTGCGCAGTTCTTCTTCACACCAACGCTGGTTAATACGGGGTCCGAGATGATCCTGTTTGATACTGGGCTTGGCCAAGGTGGAATTCAGGCCGCGTTGGCCGACGCCGGCGTAACGCCTGATCAGATCGATGTGGTGGTCATTACCCACATGCATCCCGATCATATCGGTGGTATGACAACCAATGATGCCGCGACTTTTGCCAATGCGCGTTATGTAACAGCAGCACCCGAATACGACTTTTGGTCAGCGCAAGACGCGGGCAACCGAGTGGGTGATATGGTTGCAGCCAAAGTCACCCCGATGGCAGAGAAGATGACCTTTATCGGGGATGGTGGTGAAGTCGCATCCGGCGTCACCGGTATGGCAGCGTTTGGGCATACTCCGGGCCATATGGTCTATCACCTAGAAAGCAACGGTCAGCGTCTGGTCCTGACGGCGGATCTAGCAAATCACTATGTCTGGTCCTTTGCACATCCTGAATGGGAAGTGCGATTCGACATGGACAAAGCCGCTGCAACGGAATCGCGCAGGAATGTGCTGGGCATGCTGGCTGCGGACAAAGTGCCTATGATCGGCTATCACATGCCTTTCCCGGCCGCTGGGTATGTCGAATCCCGTGGCAACGGGTTCCGGTTCGTGCCGGTCAGCTATCAAATGATGGGTTAGAGGCTAAAAACCAGCATCCGGCCGCACTTTTGCCCCATCGGTGAAACGGGACAGGCGAAAGGCGGTCGGATCAACGCAAGGCGTGCTTTCCGTAACAAGGTCCGCCACTAATCGACCGGCGGCAGGACCGATGCCAAAACCGTGGCCAGAGAAACCGGTCGCAATATGCAGGCCCTGCACCGCGTCCACTTTCGAGATGACCGGGATCGCATCCGGGGTCACATCGATCAGGCCGGCCCAGCTTTGCACGATCTCCGCACTATCAAGCGCAGGCAACGCCTTGCGGGCGTTGGCCCACGCCCTTCGCAACACTTTCTGGGAAGGTTCCGGGTCGAGTACTCGGCAATGTTCAAACGGTGTCACATCGGTCGGCAGCCAGCTTCGATCCTCATTCGCCTCGACCATCCAGCGTCTCGAAAAGCGAAACCTTAAGGACCGCCACTCTTGCCGGAATGCGGGCAGAAACTGCAAACCGAGTCGGAAACTGTCAGGAACGATATCCACTGTATTCTCGTGACCCGAAGCTATGGTGTATCCCCCGTCCGAGCGCTTTCGAATGGCAAAATCATCACTCCAAAGCGACACCTCTGGCCCTGCTGCAACCGGAGAGGTCCGCATGACCGTATTGAGCACTTTGAGCTGTGGCAGAGTGATTCCAGCGTTCCCCGCAAACAGCCGAGACCAGGCTCCGCCTGCAAGTACGACTTGACTACACCTTACGCGGCCGCGTTCGGTGAAAACACCTGCGATCCGGCCAGCAGCAACATCGACACTTCGCACCGCGCATTGCGTCATGATCGCGGCCCCACGGTCGCGCGCCGCCTCGGCGAATGCGGGGGCCGCCCATTGCGGCTCGGCTCGCCCGTCCTGCGGCATGTAAAGCGCTGAGCGCAGTTTCATACTGTTATCCGACAGCAACCCGTCCAGTTCAGGGCCGGATACCATGCGAGCACCTGTTTGCAGCCCTTCAACATGGTCCAGCCATCGCGTCAGGTTTTCATCGTCTCGTGCGCCAGATGCGCCAAACACGATTCCTGATTGAACATAGCCTGTGGCGCGTCCCAATCGCGCATCCAGCCCTTGCCAGATTCGAAGCGCCTCTTGCATCAGGGGGATCTCGCGCGGATCACGTGTCCCAAGGCGCACCCAGCCCCAATTGCGCGAGCTTTGCTCGCCCGCAATCCGGCCCTTCTCGCACAACAAAACGGAAGCACCTCGCTCAGCAAGCTCGAAGGCTGCCGAAGCCCCGATGATTCCACCACCTATGACGACAACATCTACGTGTTTGGGAAGTGTAAGATCAGATTCGACGGGTGTCGGTGTGGGGCCTGGCATTAACCGCTCGGTGCTCGTTCATCGGAGCGACATCCAGCCTGAAGGCGATTTCACTGGCAATGTAGAAAACGGTTGGTCCCGGGCAATTCCCGGAACCTGTGGCCAATTGGCCAATGCGCGGCGAATTACGCCGCGCAGATGCGCTCAGATTACGCCGCCCCGGAAAGTTGCGCCCATTTCTGGCGCAGTACCGTGCTGAGCTTGGGATCGGACTTAGATGCAAGCGATTCCTGTGGCTGCAACACCGGAAATTCCGATCGCAACGGAACCGGGCCTGCCAACGCGTCGGGCGTCGGCTCTTCCTGGCTCATAATGTCTGCAATCGCAGCATCCAGCGCCTGTTCATCCAACTTGCGCGGCGCTGATTCCATGGGCTTCAACTGCAACGGAGAATGAAGCGGCTTATCGTATCCATTCGTCATTTGACCACCAATACCTTTACTGACATCCCAAACACGGATGCCTTTTCCCAGTTCCACAATCCCGGTCATCGGCTCTGAAAATGGCAGGCCAACCTACCGGATTGCGTCACATCCGCCCCATATGAGGCGAACCCCTGTCGTAAATGTGGCAAAAAAAGGACGCGCGTACAAGCGAAACATAGTCTTTTCACCGCACAACTGGCTGAAATGGATAAACAAACTGCAGCAGAAATCCGCATTACCATGCACTTTCGAAACAATGGTAAATTCTTCAACCAGAGCGGTGCTTACGTTCTATCCCGCCAGCGATTTACAATCGGATAGCGGCGATCCAGCCAGAAGGCCCGCGGCGACAACCGTGTGCCAGGCGCGGACTGGAAGCGCTTGTATTCACTAATGTAAATCAGATGTTCGACCCGCCGGGCCTCGGCCTCATCAAATCCGGCTGCAACGCAGTCGGCGATTGAGCCATCCTGATCTACCAAGATATCAAGAATCGCATCGAGAACGGGGTAGTCCGGCAGGCTGTCGCTGTCTTTCTGATCTTCACGCAATTCAGCACTTGGCGGCTTGTCGATCACCGAAGGGCGTATGACCTCACCCTCGGGACCCATCATCCAATCGCGATGATTGGCGTTGCGCCAGCGGCAGGTCTCGAACACGCGGGTTTTGTACAGATCCTTGATCGGGTTATAGCCACCGTTCATGTCACCATAGATAGTGGCGTAGCCGACTGCGACCTCGGACTTGTTGCCGGTGGTCAGCAGCATCTCGCCAAACTTGTTCGAGATCGCCATTAGCAGAAGACCGCGCAGGCGAGACTGGACATTTTCTTCGGTCAGGTCCTCATTCAGCCCCGCAAAAAGCGGAGCCAAAGTGTTGGTTACCGCTGCGCGTCCCTCAGAGATCGGCACAAAGTCGTAGTGCACGCCCAGCGCCTTGGCGACGGCTTCGGCATCATCCAAAGAACTTTGGCTTGTATATTCCGAAGGCAGCATTACGCAGCGTACATTTTCCGCCCCGATGGCATCCACGGCTATTGCGGCCACCAGCGCCGAGTCGACACCACCCGACAACCCCAGCACAGCTTTGCCAAACCCCGTCTTGCCCATGTAATCGCGCAGAGATTGCACCATCGCGCGATAGTCCTGCTCCCATTCGTCGGGTTGCGGCACGACTTCACCAGCCACAATACGCCATCCGTCATCTTGGCGCGACAGATCGATATGGCTGACGGCCTCATCGAAGACGGGCATGCGGAACGCAAGCTCTCCACCCGGGTTCAATCCAAACGTAGCACCGTCGAAAACCTGATCATCCTGCCCGCCGACCATGTTCAGGTAGATTACCGGCAGACCCGTTTCGACCGTGCGAGCCACCATGTGGTTCAACCGGATATCGTATTTGTTTCGAAAATAGGGCGAGCCGTTGGGGATCAGCAGAAACTCAGCCCCGGTTTCTTCCAGTGTCTCGGCGACATCCTCGTGCCAGCCATCCTCGCAAATCGGGCTACCGATACGGACATTTCCAACGGCATAAGGGCCGCCCATAGGACCCGCATCATAAAGACGGACTTCATCAAAGACGGTTTCATTGGGCAAATGATGTTTAAGAACTTTGCTGACAATCCGCCCACCTTTGAGGATCAGGTAGGCGTTATAAAGCTTCCCATCTTCAACCCAAGGACCGCCGATGGCCAACGCCGGGCCGTCGGCACAGTCTTCAGCCAACGCCTGCACCGCATTCATCGCGGCCCGATGAAACGCGGGCTTCATCACCAGATCCTGGGTATTGTAGCCGGTTATGAACATCTCGGGCAGCGCCACAAGATCAGCCTGCGCTGCGCGCCCTTGCTGCCAGGCTGCAGCAGCCTTGGCGGCATTACCGTCGATATCCCCAACCGTTGGGTTCAATTGCGCCAGAGTGATGCGGAAACGATCGGCCATTTTTGCCCTCTTGCCCTCATGTCTTTCAGGGATTTAGCAGATCACACCGCGAGTGAAAGGCAAATGCGCCAAAAGCCGTTGCTCTGCCCTCGGCGGTATCTTAGTTTTGCGCCAACACAAACACCGCAGGCAGGTACAAAAATGAAAGCGATCCGCACATCCCTTACCGCTGCAACGCTTACAATGCTGGCGTCTTTTGCGATCGCCCAACAGGACGGTCAGATTGTCATCGCTGATGATGATGTCGGAGGTGTCTACGAGGGCACGTTCGAAAACGGGCTGCGCCATGGCACCGGCACTTACCGCCTGCCGAACGGTTTTGAATATTCCGGTCAATGGGTCGAGGGCGAGATTCAAGGACAAGGCACCGCGCGCTACGCCAATGGCTCTGTCTATGAAGGGACATTCACCAAGGGCCAACCAGAAGGGCGCGGCAAAATCGTCTATTCTGATGGCCAGTCCTATGAGGGCGAGTGGGCCAACGGCACGATAAACGGTACCGGTATCGCGACATATTCCAACGGCTCGCGATACGAGGGCGGCTTCAAGGACGCCAGATATCACGGTCACGGCGTGCTGACCGGCCCGGATGGCTCGGTTTATGAGGGCGACTGGGTAAACGGCCAGAAAACCGGCAGCGCCAAGATCACCTACGCCGATGGAAGTACCTATGAGGGCGACTTGAATGGCGGGCAACGGCATGGTCAGGGTAGTCAAGTCTGGGTCGACGGCATGACTTATGCTGGGTCCTGGGCCAACGACCAGATGGCCGGAACAGGCCGTTTGGTTCAACCCAACGGAGATGTCTACGAAGGCGAAATGGTCGAAAATCGCCGACAGGGCAAAGGCAAGTCCATATACGCCAACGGTGCGACCTATGAAGGCGACTATGCTGACGACCAGCGCCATGGTCAGGGCACCTACAAGGGCAGCGACGGGTTTGCGTACACAGGTGCCTGGCAAAAGGGCCAGATTGAGGGCCTGGGTGAGATGCTCTATCCCGATGGTTCGGTCTATATCGGCGACTTTCTAGATGACCTGCCTCATGGCAAGGGGCAAACGACATACCCCGACGGATCAGTTTACGACGGCAACTGGATCGCCGGGATTTTTGAGGGCACCGGCACGGCAACCTATCCCAACGGAACGGCTTATACGGGCCAGTTCAAAAACGCCCGCTTCGACGGCAAAGGTATTCTGACCTTTGCAAATGGCTATCGCTATGATGGCGATTGGGTAGACGGCGTCCGACAGGGGAAGGGCAAGGCTACGTTTCCGGACGGGATCATTTACGAAGGCGATTTTCTGAATGGCAAGCGTCACGGCAAGGGAACACTGACCCGACCGGGCGGATACAGCTACACAGGCGACTGGGCCGACGGCAAGATCACTGGCTTTGGAACCGCCACCTATGAGACCGGGGATGTCTATGAGGGCAATTTCCTGGAAAACAAACGCCATGGTGACGGCACGATGCGTTTCGCGGGCGGCGAGGTTGAGACCGGCGTCTGGGAAAATGACACGCTGGCGACCGAAACAGAGACTGCCCCCGAAACCCCCGCTGCGGGTGCTGAAACCACTGAGCCAGACTCTAGCCCCGACGCGCCCGCCCCTGACGCGACAGACCCGGATATAAACGACGGCTAAATCAGCCCTACCAAGGCACGCGTTTGCCAGCCCAATCGTAAAAACTGCCCGAGTCAGCGGGGGTGAGTCCATTGATGACGGACAGCAGATTGGCTGCGGCCTCATTGGGTTCAACAGCCGGGTGGCGGGCAAGGTACTTTTCGGTAAAGGCCGTTTTGACTGTTCCGGGGTGCAAAGCGACACATATGGCCTGTTTGTGCGTGCGCGCCAATTCGATGGCAGCCGTATGTACTATCTGATTCACAGCCGCCTTGGCCGCACGATAACTGACCCACCCACCCAGCCGGTTGTCCCCGATTGAACCAACCCGGGCCGACAGCACGGCGATCACCGATCTGCGGTCGCGTGGCAGCAGGCGGTGCACGTGCTTCAACACCAAGGCCGGGCCAACTGCGTTCAGTGCAAACTGGTCCATCATCGCCTTCGCCGACAAGGTGCGCATAGATTTTTCCGGACCCATACCGTTAATCTCAAGCGCCCCTGAGGCTACCAGGATCAGATCAAACGGATCAGAAAGGGACGCCAGCATACGCTCTGCGCCATCCGGGTCGGTCAGGTCAAACCCATCCGTTGATCTGGCCAGTCGGATGACTTTGACACCATCCGTTGTCAGGTGGTCATTCAAAGCGCGCCCGATACCGCCAGAAGCTCCGATGATTAATGCAGTTTTCATGCACGAGAAGTTAGCCGAAAGCTTCATCGCTTCAACTCCACCGTCAATTTTGTTCCCCCTTAAATTTCCCGCTTTTCATTCGCCGCGCGCCCTGTATAAGCTGATCCCCATGATCAACCGCGCAGATATCGCTTTTGCAAACGCCGCACTCAGCGGCGCGTTGCTGCGTGGTCTACTGATCCTAATCCGCCTCTGAGCGTGCCATCCGGCGCGCCCGCTCAGAGGAGGACGCCCGCGCGCCAAGAGGCTTTAGGACAGAAGAAGAAAGAGAACCCCATGACAAACGTGACCGACCAAGACCGCGTCGTGATCTTCGACACCACCTTGCGCGACGGCGAGCAGAGCCCCGGCGCGACCATGACCCATAACGAAAAGCTCGAAATTGCCGAGCTTCTGGATGAGATGGGCGTCGACATCATCGAAGCCGGATTCCCCATTGCATCGGAAGGCGACTTCAAAGCGGTGTCCGAGATTGCCGAGCGCTCGAAGAACAGCCGCATCTGTGGTCTGGCCCGCGCCAATTTCGCCGATATCGATCGGTGTTGGGAGGCGGTGAAACACGCCGAGAAGAACCGGATCCACACCTTTATCGGAACCTCTCCGCTGCACCGGGCGATACCAAATCTGACGCAAGACGAGATGGCCGACAAGATCCACGAAACGGTCAGCCACGCGCGCAACCTTTGCGAAAACGTGCAGTGGTCGCCGATGGATGCGACCCGGACCGAATGGGATTATCTGTGCCGTGTGATCGAGATTGCAATCAAGGCTGGCGCCACCACGATCAATATCCCCGATACTGTCGGTTATACTGCCCCGGTCGAGTCTGCAGATCTGATCAAGCGCCTGATCGAGACGGTTCCCGGCGCGGATGAGGTAATCTTTGCCACCCACTGCCACAACGACCTTGGCATGGCGACAGCGAACTCTCTGGCAGCGGTCGCAGGTGGTGCGCGTCAGATCGAATGCACCATAAACGGGTTGGGTGAACGCGCAGGCAACACCGCGCTGGAAGAAGTTGTGATGGCGTTGCGCACACGCAACGACATCATGCCGTGGCATACTGGCATCGACACCACCAAGATCATGCATATTTCGCGCCGGGTCGCGACCGTGGCCGGATTTCCGGTGCAGTTCAACAAGGCCATCGTTGGAAAGAACGCATTTGCCCATGAAAGCGGCATCCATCAGGATGGCATGCTGAAGAACCGCGAAAACTTCGAGATCATGCGCCCTGAAGACATTGGGCTCTCTGGCACCTCTTTGCCGCTGGGCAAGCATTCGGGCCGCGCTGCGCTGCGCGATAAGCTCGAAACGCTGGGGTATGAGGTTGGTGACAACCAGCTCAAAGACATTTTTGTGCGCTTCAAGGATCTGGCCGACCGCAAGAAAGAAGTCTTTGACGATGACCTCATCGCGTTAATGAGCGTCGACGACGAAGCGGACGATCACCTGCAACTGGTGTCGATGAAAGTGACCTGCGGTACCGGAGGTCAGGCCGAAGCGACGGTCGAGCTGGAAGTAGAGGGTGCAGACAGGATCGCCACGGAAAACGGTGACGGCCCAGTCGACGCAACCTTCCGGGCGATCCGGGCGATCTATCCCAACACTGCGCGGCTGCAACTGTATCAGGTGCATGCGGTAACCGAAGGCACCGACGCGCAAGCCACGGTTTCGGTCCGTCTTGAAGAGGATGGTATGATCGCCACCGGTCAGTCTGCAAATACCGATACGGTGGTTGCGTCGGCCAAAGCCTATATCCACGCGCTGAACCGCCTGATCATGCGTCGTGAAAAGGCCGGTCCGGGGGCAGATACACGCGAGATCAGCTACAAAGACCTGACCTGATCGAAGGGTAAGGCGAATGGCTCCCGCACCCGCGGCGGCCCGGCTTCGCCGACCCTTCTTGGGTTTTGGGCCCGGCAGCGCGCCACTGGCGCGCTGCCGGGCCCAACGCGTTTGACGGCATCTTTGATGCAGGCAAACGGAGCGGGAGCTTTCCCTGTGTAATTCTTGCTTTTCAAAGCTGAGCGAACAGCTCCGACAAGCGGCGCGTTTCGTCTTCGATCCCGAAGGGTGCATTCAACATGAACATACCTGATCCGACCATGCGATGACCTTCCCGCGCCGGAGGGAACGTGACCTCATGGCAAATCGTTTTGGGATATCCAGCGGATTTCAGAGACGAAATCATAGCCTTGTGACGTGCATCCGTCAGGATTGGATACCAAAGTGCGATCACTCCCACATTCCATTTGCGGTGCAGCTTCGCGATCACCCCAGGCAAACGGTCATACTCGGCTTTCACTTCATAACTGGGATCGATCAGCATCATGCCCCGCCTCGGGGTCGGAGGCAGCAATGATTGGGCCAACTCAATCCCATCCTGCCGATAGACCTTCGCCCCGAAAGGCGACAGCGCCAGTGAAAGTGCCGTATGTTCCTGCGGATGCAGCTCGGCGAAATGCAGGCTATCCTGTTTTCGCAACAGGTTGGCCGCAATCAGAGGTGAACCGGGATACGCTTGCACGCCGTGACTGGCCTGTATGGTATCCAGCACCCGCGCCATTGGATGATCGGAATCAAACCAACCTTCGCGCCTGACGCGCCCGATCCCGGCGACAGCTTCACCCGTTCGAACCGCCTCAGCCGCGTCAAGGTGATATAGTCCACGCCCGGAGTGCGTTTCGATATAGCTGAGGGGTTTGTCCTTTTGGGTCAAATAACGCAGCGTCCACGCCAATAAAGCGTGCTTTTGCACATCAGCCAGATTTCCAGCGTGGTAAATGTGTTGATATGAGAGCATTATGCCTTCTAAAGTCCCCATCAATAAGGCGGAAAGGTGCTGATTGTCGCGGAATCAGCCCTTTAACCGGGCGAGTTGGCACCCTATAAGGCATCCGTCCCGGAACCGTCGAGTCGCGGGCAGTGGAAATTCTGACAAACGGGATCAGGGAAATATGGGCATCTTTGGCAATCTGGGCGGCCTGTTCACAGCGGACATGGCTATCGACCTTGGGACAGCAAACACGCTGGTTTATGTCAAAGGGCGCGGTGTCATCCTGTCGGAACCGTCTGTTGTGGCCTATCACGTCAAGGATGGCGTCAAGAAGGTGCTGGCCGTTGGCGAAGATGCCAAACTGATGCTGGGCCGGACGCCCGGTTCGATCGAGGCGATCCGCCCGATGCGTGAAGGCGTCATCGCTGATTTCGACACCGCCGAAGAGATGATCAAGCATTTCATCCGCAAGGTGCATAAACGCTCGACATTCTCGAAACCCAAGATCATCGTTTGCGTCCCTCATGGCGCAACCCCGGTTGAAAAACGCGCAATCCGCCAGTCGGTTCTGTCCGCAGGCGCGCGCCGCGCGGGCCTGATTGCCGAACCAATTGCGGCTGCGATTGGCGCGGGGATGCCGATAACCGATCCGACCGGCAACATGGTTGTCGATATCGGCGGCGGTACCACCGAGGTCGCGGTTCTGTCGCTGGGCGATATCGTCTATGCCCGCTCGGTCCGCGTTGGTGGCGACCGGATGGATGAGGCGATCATCTCGTACCTGCGGCGTCAACAGAACCTGCTGGTGGGTGAATCAACTGCGGAACGGATCAAGACCACCATCGGTACCGCACGGATGCCAGACGACGGGCGTGGCCAGTCGATGCATATTCGCGGGCGCGACTTGTTGAATGGTGTACCGAAGGAAATCGAGATCAGTCAGGCTCAGGTGGCCGAAGCGCTGTCTGAACCCGTGCAGCAGATTTGCGAGGCGGTAATGACCGCGCTGGAAACCACGCCGCCCGATCTAGCGGCGGACATCGTGGACCGGGGCGTGATGCTGACCGGCGGCGGCGCGCTGCTGGGTGATCTGGATCTGGCGCTGCGCGAGCAAACCGGTTTGGCAGTTTCTATTGCTGATGAAAGCCTGAATTGTGTGGCTTTGGGCACCGGCAAGGCGCTGGAATACGAAAAACAACTGCGCCACGCGATTGACTACGAAAGCTAAGGCGCGCACCCTTTGAAGGGTAACAAACGGACGCGAGCAGCACGGGAAGGTAACCTGTGGCAAAAGACCGTTCACAGCGCGACGAATACACGACCCCTTTGCGCCGCCTGCTGCTGGGGATCGTGGTCCTGTGCCTGCTGGGTATCTTCCTGATCTGGCGCATCGACAGCCCGCGCGTCGAACGGTTCCGCGCGCAGGTGGTGGACACGGTTGTCCCCTCGATGGAGTGGGCAATGGTTCCGGTCACTGCGCTGGTGAACCTGTCTCGTGATTTCCAAAGCTATCAGCGGCTGAGCGAGCAGAACCAGGAATTGCGCAGCGAGCTGCGCCTGATGCGCGCCTGGAAAGAGGCCGCGCTGCAGCTGGAACAGGAAAACGCCCGCCTGCTGGATCTCAACAACGTACGGCTCGATCCGCGCCTGACCTATGTCACAGGAGTTGTGATGGCCGATAGCGGCTCACCCTTCAGGCAATCTGTGCTGTTGAACGTAGGCGAGCGTGACGGGATCGTGGATGGTTGGGCAACGATGGACGGGATCGGAGTGGTCGGGCGCATCTCGGGCGTGGGCCCGGATACCGCGCGCGTGATCCTGATGACCGATGCCTCAAGCGCGATCCCGGCGACGATCCAGCCTTCGGGGCAGACGGCGCTGATCGCAGGTGACAATACTTCGGCCCCTGCAGTGGAGTTTCTGGAAAACCGGGAACTCGTGCGACCGGGCGACCGGGTCGTTACATCAGGCGATGGTGGCGTGTTCCCCGGTGGCTTGCTGATCGGTCAAATCACGGTTGATCCCGGTGGCAGGTTGCGTGTGCGGCTGTCGGCAGATTTCGAGCGGCTCGAGTTTCTGCGCGTACTACGCTATCAGTCGGCCCCACCAATCACGGAATCCGGTGATATCGTCGGCCCGCGTCAACCCGAAGCATCCTTGACCCCATCCGAGGTCAATGATGGATAGGTCGGTCTCAGGTCTGTGGGCCAAGCGCGGTCTCTATGTCGCTCTGGCGGCATTTGTGGTTTTTCTGCACCTGTTGCCGCTGGATACAAAACCTGATCGCCTGCCCTTTCCTGACATACTGATCGCTCTTACTTACGCTTGGGTTTTGCGGCGGCCGGAATATATTCCGATCCTGATCATTGCCATGGTCATGTTCATGGCCGATTTGCTGTTGCAACGCCCACCGGGGTTGCTTGCTGCGTTAGTGGTTCTGGGTGCAGCCTATCTTCATTCCACTGCAGCTGGCATGAAAGACAGTGGGTTTGTGGGCGAATGGGCAACCGTCGGGGCAGTGATCACGGTTGTGTTTGTGCTCTATCGACTCATTCTTGCTATCCTCTCGGTGCAACAGGCAACTCTGGGACCGGTAGTGGTGCAAGTTATTCTGACAATCGCAATCTATCCTGTGATGGTTTTGATGAGCCAAACTGTGTTTGGCGTAAGGCGCAAATCTGTTGCCGACAGCACGATGCCACGGGTGCGGCCATGAAGCAGCGCAAACCAAAGCCCAAGGGCCTTGCTTACAAACGTTTGCCGCGCCGCGCCTTGATCCTCGGTGGGCTACAAGCGGCCTTTATCGGGGGGCTGGCAGCCCGGATGCGGTTCATGCAGGTGGATCAAGCGGATGAATACCGTCTGCTGGCCGAAGAAAACCGGATCAACATCCGTCTGATCCCACCAACCCGGGGCCGGATTTATGACCGAAACGGGCAGATCATCGGATTAAACTCTCAGTCCTATCGCATCGTCATCGTGCGCGAGGATGCAGGCGATATCGACAAGGTCATCGCCAAGCTTTCGGAACTGATCCCGTTGACCGGGGACGAAATCGAGCGTGCCAAAACCGAAATGCGCCGATCGGCCCCGTTTCTGCCGGTCACGCTGGCCGATCAAGTAACGTGGGAGGATATCTCGAAAGTCGCGGTCAATGCCCCCGCACTGCCTGGTGTCACGCCCGAGGTCGGCATGACACGTCAGTATCCGCGCTATGAAGATTTCGCCCATGTGGTCGGCTATGTCGGCCCGGTCAGCGACTATGATCTGAGCCAGATTGAAGACCCCGAGCCGGTACTGCGCATCCCACGGTTCCAGATCGGCAAGGTCGGGCTGGAAGCCAAGCAAGAGATCACCTTGCGCGGCAAGGCCGGGGCCAAGCGGGTTGAGGTCAACGCCACAGGCCGGGTGATGCGCGAGCTGGACCGCCAGGTCGGCGAAGCCGGGGCAGATTTGCAATTGTCAGTCGACGCCAATCTGCAGCAATACGCGCAGGCGCGATTGGCTGGGGAAAGCGCCGCTGCGGTCGTGATCGATTGCGAAACCGGCGACATCCGCGCCATCAGCTCGGCCCCCAGCTTCGATCCGAACCTGTTCGTGCGTGGGATCTCGGTGGCGGACTACCAGATGCTGACGCAGGACAAGTATCGCCCGCTTGCCAATAAGACAGTACAGGGCACCTACCCTCCTGGATCGACTTTCAAAATGATCACCGCCATGGCTGCGCTCGAAGCCGGGGTGATCAGCCCATCCAGTACAGTGTACTGTCCGGGTCACATGAAAGTGGGCAGCCGCCGCTTTCACTGCTGGAAACGCGGCGGGCACGGGACGGTTGACCTTGAAACCTCGCTGAAGCGCAGTTGCGACGTCTACTATTACGACGTGGCAATTCGTGTCGGGATCGACAGGATTTCCGAGATGGCACGCACCTTCGGACTGGGTATCAAACATGACATTCCGATGTCTGCCGTTGCCGCCGGGCTTGCCCCCAATCAGGAATGGAAGCAGCGGGTTCACGGACAGGACTGGCTGGTAGGCGACACCGCAAACGCGTCGATCGGTCAGGGGTTCATGCTTGCCTCACCGCTTCAATTGGCCGTGATGACGGCGCGTTTGGCGACAGGTCGCGCCGTGCAACCACGCCTTGTTCGAACAATCAATGGGGTTGAACAGCCCTCGGGCGCGGGTGAACCGCTGCAGGTGAACCGCAACAACCTTGAGCAAGTGCGCAAAGCCATGTTCACAGTCTCGAATAACAGGCGTGGCACCGCGTATCGCAGTCGCATCATCGCCGATGAGTTCCGCATGGCAGGCAAAACCGGCACCAGTCAGGTGCGCAATATTACCAAGGCAGAACGCGCCGCAGGTGTGATCCGAAACGAAGACCTGCCATGGGAGCGTCGAGACCATGCCCTGTTCGTCAGCTTCGCCCCCTATGACAATCCGAAATACGCTGTGGCTGTGGTGGTGGAACACGGCGGCGGCGGCTCCAAAGCCGCGGCGCCAGTGGCGCGCGATATCATGCTGCAGGCACTCTACGATGGCACGCCACCGCTCGAGGCGTATCCGGCCGGAGACCGAGAGCGCATCAAAGAACAACAGAAACGGCTGGAGGGTGACCGTCGCCCCAAAGCGCGTCCTGACGAGAAGGACCGCGCATGAGCTATCTTGAATATGCCGTCAAATCCACGCCGTCGGGGTTTCGCAAGTTCCTTTATATGAACTGGCCGCTCACCCTATTGCTGATCAGCGTGGCAAGCGCGGGGTTCCTGATGCTCTACTCGGTCGCGGGTGGATCCTGGATGCCGTGGGCGGAACCGCAAATGGAACGGTTCGGTCTGGGCTTGGCAGCCATGTTTATCATCGCGCTTGTGCCTATCTGGTTCTGGCGGAACATGTCGGTTGTGGCCTATCTGGGCGCGATCGGTCTACTGATCGTGGTCGAACTGTTTGGAACGATCGGCATGGGGGCGCAGCGCTGGATTGATCTGGGCTTCATGCGGCTGCAACCCTCAGAAGTAATGAAAGTGGCGTTGGTGATGGTGCTGGCCGCCTATTACGACTGGCTGCCGGCGCACAAAACCTCGCGCCCGCTCTGGGTGATTATCCCGGTCATTCTGATCCTGATCCCGACATTCATGGTGCTGCGCCAGCCCGACCTAGGCACATCGATCCTGTTATTGGCTGCTGGTGGTGGTCTGATGTTCCTTGCCGGGGTGCATTGGGCCTATTTCGCTGCCGTGATTGCAGCGGGGGTTGGCCTAATTGCTGCGGTGTTCAACAGCCGAGGGACTGAATGGCAGTTGCTCAAAGATTACCAGTTCCGACGCATCGATACGTTTCTGGATCCTTCAACCGATCCGTTGGGAGCGGGATATCACATCACGCAATCGAAGATCGCTCTGGGTTCGGGGGGCTGGAATGGGCGCGGTTTCATGCAGGGAACGCAATCACGTCTTAACTTCCTGCCCGAAAAACACACCGATTTCATCTTCACCACCTTGGCCGAAGAGTTCGGCTTTGTCGGCGGCATCACACTGTTGATCCTTTACGGTCTGATCCTGATCTTCTGCATGGTCACGGCGCTGTCGACCAAGGATCGTTTCTCGTCTCTGGTGACACTTGGGATCGCGCTGAATTTCTTCCTGTTCTTTGCCGTCAATATGTCGATGGTGATGGGGCTGGCCCCAGTGGTCGGAGTACCGCTGCCGATGGTCAGTTATGGCGGCTCGGCCATGCTTGTCCTGATGGCCGCCTTTGGCATCGTTCAAAGCGCCCATATACATCGTCCCCGCTGAAAGGTTTCCCATGCCCGTGAATGTCCTGTTTTCCGCGCGCCCTGAGTTGTGGCCCGAGTATGAAGCTCTGATGCATCAATACTTGTCGGACGCAGGGCTAGATTTTCATCTGGCCACGGACATCCCTGCAGATCAGGTCGACTACATCGTTTACGCCCCGAACGGAGGGGTACAGGATTTCACGCCCTTCACACGGCTCAAGGCGGTGCTGAGCCTCTGGGCTGGGGTTGAGAAAATCTCGGGCAATGAAACCTTGACCGTTCCGCTGGCGCGTATGGTTGACGGGGGGTTAACGCAAGGCATGACGGAATGGGTGGTGGGCCATGTGCTGCGCTATCACCTTGGGATGGACCAACACATTACGCTACAGGATGGGGTCTGGACACCTGATGCGCCACCACTGGCCCAGCAACGCACCGTCTGCATCTTGGGTTTGGGCGCATTGGGTGAAGCATCGGCCCACGCGTTGGCAGCGTTGAATTTCCATGTCATCGGTTGGAGCCGTACCGCCAAGACTATTCCCGGCGTGACCTGTCTGCATGGTAAGAACGGGCTGCGCGATGCACTGTCCCAGGCCGAGATAGTGGTTTTGCTGCTGCCAGATACTCCGGCGACCGAAAACACGCTCAACGCCGAAACACTGGCGCTGTTGCCGGAAGAGGCCAAGATCATCAATCCGGGTCGCGGGCCGCTTATCGATGATGAGGCCCTGCTGGCCGCGCTGAATTCAGGGCAGGTCGGGCACGCCACGCTGGATGTCTTCCGCACCGAACCCCTGCCGACCGAGCATCCCTATTGGGCACATCCCAGTGTGACGGTGACGCCACATATAGCCTCGGAAACCAGACCTGTTACCGCAGCTCAGGTGATCTGCGAGAACATTCGCCGAGGTGAAGCGGGTGAACCCTTTCTCCACCTCGTTGACCGAAAGCTTGGGTACTAGGCCGCGATCAGCCCGCGGCCTTTGAGCAAGGCTTCGACGCCAGGCAGACGTCCACGGAAGGCCAGATACAGCTCTTCCGCCTCGCGGGATCCGCCAGTTGACAGGATGTGTTCCTCCAGTGCCTTGGCGCGTTCGGGATCAAACGCGCCGTCTGCTTCTTCGAAGGCAGCAAAGGCGTCGGCATCCATGACTTCGGACCACATATAACTGTAGTAACCCGCGCTATAACCGTCGCCCGCAAAGACATGGGCGAAATGCGGGGTGGCGTGGCGCATTCCAATGGCCCGAGGCATGCCGATTTCGGCCAGCACCTCGGCCTGTTTCTCCATCGGATCAGCGGGGGCAGCCCCCTCATGAAACGCCAGATCGACCAGGGCCGAGGCAACATATTCCACCGTCTGGAACCCCTGATCGAAATTGGCGGCCTGTAGCACCTTCTGCAACATCTCCTGCGGCATCGGTGCGCCCGTTTCGGCATGAGTGGCGAACTCAGCCAATACCTCGGGCACTTCCAGCCAATGTTCGTAAAGCTGGCTGGGCAGTTCAACGAAATCACGCGCCACCGAGGTGCCCGAGATACTCTCATAGGTCACATTGGACAGCATCTGGTGCAGGGCATGGCCGAACTCGTGAAACAACGTTCGGGCGTCATCATAGGACAAAAGCGCTGGTTCACCTTTGGCAAAGTTACAGACGTTGATCACGACCGGAGCCTGTTCTTTCGGGTATTTCGCCTGCCCGCGCATTGCGCTGCACCATGCACCCGACCGTTTCGAACCGCGTGCAAAGTAGTCACCGATGAACACCGCAATATGCTGCCCGTCACGGGTCACCTCCCACGCACGGCAATCGGGATGATAGAGCGGCACATCAAGCGGCGCGAACTCCAGCCCGAACAGCCGTGTGGCGCAGGCGAAAGACGCCTCGATCATTCGGTCCAGTTGCAGGTACGGCTTCAGCGCCGCTTCATCGAGATCATGTTCGGCCTTGCGGCGTTTCTCGGCATAGTAGCGCCAATCCCACGCCTCCAGCGGGCCATTTACGCCATCCTCTTGCATCATTGCCGTCAGCACCTCGGCATCTGCGTCGGCGCGGGTTTTGGCGGGCTCCCACACATCCAACAGCAGCTCTCGCACGCGATCTGGTGTGCGGGCCATCTCGGTCTCAAGCTTGTAGGCGGCGAAGCTGGCATACCCCAGCAGCTTGGCGCGTTCTTCGCGCAGGCGCAGGATGTCCGCCGCAATCTCGCGGTTGTCGGTCTCACCTCCATTTGCCCCCCGTGCAGTCCACGCGCGATAAGCCTTTGCACGCAAATCCCGGCGGGGCGAGAATTGCAGAAAGGGCACGATAATCGACCGAGAAAGGGTTACCACCGGGCCATCCGCTCCCTTTTCCTGACCCGCTGCGCGCGCTGCATCGATAACAAAATCCGGCAAGCCTTGCAGGTCTTCTTCGGTCAAATCCATGAACCAGTCGCGTTCATCCGCCAGCAAGTTCTGCGTGAAGGACGTGCCCAGAGACGCCAAACGGGCCTTGATCTCTTGCATTCTCGCATTGTCGGCGCCGGTCAACGCCGCCCCCGCCCGCATGAACCCGCGATGAGACAGCATCAAAACGCGCGCCTGTTCATCGGTCAGGTCTAGATTATCGCGCCGGTCCCATAAATCCGCCACGCGCTTAAACAGTGCTTTGTTTGATGAGATGCGCGAGTAGTGTGCCGCCAGCTTGGGCGAAAATTCGCGTTGCAGTTCTTCACGCTTGGGGTTGCTGTCCGCACCTGCAACGGTGAAAAAGACCGACAGAACCTTATCCAACTGCTCGCCTGCAGCCTCCAGCGCTTCGATCGTATTGGCGAATGTGGGCGTATCCGGACTCGCTGCTATCGCCTCAATCTCGGCATCATGTGCGTGCATCGCCTGATCCAGCGCAGGGGCAAAGTCATCATCCGTGATCGTTGCAAAGGGCGCGATTTCGAAGGGCGTGTTCCAGTCGGACAGGATCGGGTTGGTCATTGAGGTCTCCTTTGACCTCATAGCTAAGACCGTCCGTCGAAATGATCCAG
This sequence comes from Ruegeria sp. HKCCD3925, assembly GCF_057221175.1. Classification (NCBI taxonomy): domain Bacteria; kingdom Pseudomonadati; phylum Pseudomonadota; class Alphaproteobacteria; order Rhodobacterales; family Roseobacteraceae; genus Ruegeria; species Ruegeria sp. HKCCD3925. The sequence continues at coordinate 360,172 of NZ_JBWVBI010000005.1, read as the reverse complement.
AGCTACCCGAGAATTTGAGCCCGCCTTAATGAGATGCCCCGCAGATCGGGCAATCGGTGCGACGCGCCAGGGTGATCTTGCGGCTTTCGCCGTATAGCGCATCGTAGATCAACATCTCACCTCGCAATGCCTGCCCGGCGCCGGTGATCACCTTGATCGCCTCAACCGCCATCATCGAGCCGACCACACCCGGCAGTGGGCCGATTACTCCAGCCTCGGCGCAAGAAGGCGCAAGGCCGGGGGCAGGCGCTTCGGGGAAAATGCACTGATAGCACGGGCCGGTTGTGGCGGGATCGAACACACTCAGCTGCCCTTCCCATTGCGAAAGCGCCCCCGAGATCAGCGGTTTGCCCAACGCAACGGCCGTTCGGTTGGCCAGGTAGCGGGTATCGAAATTGTCAGTGCCATCAAGGATCAAATCGAAATCAGCGAACAGATCTGTTGCAATCTCTTCAGTCAGACGGCGATGATAAGGCAAGACAATCACATTGGGATTCTGCGCCACCATCGCCTGCTGGGCCGAGAACACTTTGGGCATGCCGATATCTGCGTCGCGGTGGATCACTTGCCGCTGTAGGTTGGCGTTCTCGACCACGTCATCGTCGATCACGCCGATTGTTCCCACTCCGGCGGCAGCCAAATATTGCAGGGCGGGCGCGCCGAGCCCCCCCGCACCGATTACCAGCACGCGCGCCTGTTTCATTCGCTTTTGGCCGGGACCGCCCAGTTCACGCAGAACGATGTGGCGGGCATAGCGTTCAAGCTCGGTCTCGCTGAACTGTTCGGATGGCTTGGCGGGCTCCGACGTCTGGCCGGACGCGGCGCGATTTCGCAACGCCTTCAAACCCCGCCCATAAAGCAGCACCAGCACAGCCGCTCCAGCGAGGATCAGCCACATCGCTGCCGACCCACCGGTCGCCTGACGCAACGGGTTTCCCTCAGGCAGGAGAAGTTGAGCAATAATCACGCCTATCAGGAGCGCGCCAATGGAAACCAGACGCGCGCTGCGCGACACCCCGGCGATATAGCCGACACCCCAAAGCCCGGCGGCAAGGATCAGAACCAGCAGCATCAGCCGCGCCCGGTCGAGCCGAAGCCACCCGCGCCGCGATCAGTCTCGGTCAGAGCCTCAACGTCCTGGAACATGGCCTGCACCACCGGTGCGACGATCAGTTGCGCGATACGTTCGCCATGCGTAATCTCGAAGGGGTCCTGACCCGCATTCATCACGATCACGCCCAACGGCCCGCGATAGTCGCTGTCGATTGTACCCGGAGTGTTGGGCAAGGTGATCCCGTGTTTCAAGGCAAGGCCCGATCGTGGACGCACCTGAACCTCGAACCCCTGCGGAATTTCGATCCTAAGGCCTGTCGGTATCAGCGCACGACGGCCCGGTTCAAGAATAACAGACTCACCATCCGGCAGATTGGCGCGCACATCCGCCCCGGCAGCACCCGCGGTTTCGTATGAAGGCAAGGGCACCAACGGGTCAGCCCCCTCCTCTCGGATCACGCGAATTGCCACCATACCTGTACCTCTTGTCTTTATGGCTGCTATCTGGTCAACGCGCCGGCGATCTTGGCTGCTAACCGCTTTGCCACATCATCCTTGCCCATACGCGGCCATTCTTCGGCACCTTGCTCTGAGATCAGGATCACCGCATTCTCAGAACCGCCCATGATACCTGTCGCGGGGCTGACATCATTCGCAACGATCCAGTCACATCCCTTGCGGGCACGTTTGGCCGTAGCATGTTCGATCACGTTGTCTGTTTCGGCGGCAAAACCCACCACCAAATCGGGCCTGCCACTTCCCATTCGCGCGATGCGCTTCAAAATGTCGGGATTCTCGGCAAACTCTAGCGCGGGCACCCCGTCGCGGCTTTTCTTCAGCTTCCGGTCCGAGGCACTGGATACCCGCCAATCGGCCACTGCAGCTGCAAATACCCCCGCATCCACCGGAAGCGCCGCGTCGACCGCATCCGACATTTGCAGCGCGGTCTCTACACGCACGACCTTTATGCCGTCTGGCGGAGGCACGTCAGCCGGACCCGTAACAAATGTAACATCGGCCCCCAATGCAGATAGCGCGCGTGCAACAGCTGTTCCCTGCGCGCCCGATGATCGGTTGGCGATGTATCGTACCGGATCAATTGGTTCATGTGTCGGACCCGATGTCACCAGAATACGTTTGCCAGCCAAAGGCCCATCCCCGAACTGCGCCTCAATCGCCGCGACAATTTCAAGTGGCTCCGACATGCGGCCCGGACCGTATTCACCGCAAGCCATATCGCCTTCGTTCGGGCCGACAAAACGCACGCCGTCTGCTTCCAGTTGCGCATGGTTACGCCGGGTTGCGGGATGCTCCCACATGCGGACATTCATCGCAGGCGCACACAGAACCGGCGTATCGGTCGCCATCAAAAGGGTCGAGGCCAGATCATTAGCTAACCCGCCTGCCATCTTACCCATCAGATCGGCCGTTGCCGGAGCAACCACGATCAGATCAGCCGAACGGGAAAGCTGAATATGACCCATCTCCGCTTCATCGGTCAGATCAAAGAGATCTCGATAGACCTTTTCACCGGCCAGGGCAGACACGGATAACGGAGTTACGAATTCTTCGGCAGCACGCGTCAAAACCGGCGTGACCGCCGCACCACGTTCCCGCAACCGCCGGATCAGGTCCAGCGACTTGTAGGCCGCAATCCCACCGCCGATAATCAGCAAAATACGTTTCGATGACAGCATGGCTCGCCCTTCCCGTCCCGGTCGGCCCTGACATTAGGCAACGCTGGCGGGCAGTTCCAGCAGTTAATTCTGCACCTCAAAGGCTTTGCAGGGGTCTTCTCGCTCGGCCGTGGGGCTATCGATAACAGCATCAAAATCCCCGCTCACGACCCCATCTTCGGATTGTCCAAGCACAAAGACCTTCAAACCGGGGCGCAGTCGCGACAGAAAAGTCGGAATTCCGCGATCCTTACGGGCATGGCCATTGCCAGTGATGACCGCTACAGGCCCACCAGTTTCGTCGGTGGCGCGCAGAATGGCTCGGGTCAACACAGCGTCCCTCAGACGTTGAATGGCGACCATCTGCGGTAGAACTTCAGCGGGCAATGCGTCGCAATGTGCCGCCAGTTGATCAGCCTCGCGTGCGGCTTGATCTTCATCCGACAGAGGTACAGTCAATCCATATCTGGCCGCATCAGCCCCCAACGCTGTGGCCGCCCCGCGTTCCATAGCAGCGCGGGCCGCCTCACGCGGAACCATCGCGCCATACACCGGCACATCCGCGGCCTGAAAAATGGGGTAGTACATTCTGAGAGGCGGCCAGCCGGATTCTGCCCAGCGCAGAATTCGGGACAGCTCCTCGGGATTGGTTGCCGCTTTTTGAGCCAACCGCTGAGCACCTTCTTCGGTCACCATCTCCCAGACAACCGCCGTGGGCGTGATTGCTTCAACTGCTTCGGCTTGGACCAGATGATGCTGAGGGTTGTCATGTATCTCGCCCAGAATGACGACATCCGCGGCCCGCATGTCGGCCAACACGTCCTGAGGGATAAATTCAGCAGCTCGAACCGTTTGAGGCAAAGTGGCGAGCAACACAAAAGCTGTAAGAATCGCAAGAGGTTTCATGCGAAGAAGTGTTGCACCTCGCGCGATTGCGCTTCAAGGTTCTTGCGCATCTTTGTGAACGCTGCCGCCTCAAGCTGGCGCACACGCTCTTTCGACAGGCCAAGCTCTTTCCCGAGACTTTCCAGCGTCCGGGCAGGCTCACGCAGTTTTCTTTCGCGAACGATAAACCGCTCGCGATCGTTCAAAGCTTGCATCGCCGCCACCAGCCATTCGCGCAGTTGCTGGTTGTCGTGGCTGTTCTCTACTACCTCGGCAGCTTGTTCGCTGTCATCTTCCAGCGCATCAATCCACTCGCGCCCGTCCTCATCTGCAGACTGCACCGCATTCAGCGAGAAATCGGACCCTGCCAGACGGCCTTCCATCATCTCGACATCACGCAGCGGGACTCCGATTTCGGCGGCAATCTTCTGATGCAACTGATGGCGATCCAGCTCCAGCCCCTCGGTCGCGGCTTCGCGCTCCAGACGCGCCTGTACCCGACGCATGTTGAAGAACAGCGATTTCTGGGAAGAGGTCGAACCAGTGCGCACCATCGACCAATTGCGCATCACATAATCCTGAATGCTGGCCTTGATCCACCACACTGCATATGTTGAAAACCGCACACCCCGATCCGGATCGAACTTGTCGGCGGCTTTCATCAAGCCCAGTCCCGCCTCCTGAATCAGATCATTCATCGGCGCGCCGTAGCGTTTGAATTTCGCCGCCATTGATATCGCCAGCCGCATATAAGCCGTAATGAGGCGATGCAGCGCCTGCTCATCGCGTTCGTCGCGCCAGGCATAGGCCAGTTTCAATTCAGTCTCCGCATCCAGCAGCTCGGCCTTCATTGCCTGCCGGGACATCGAAAAATCATGTGCGTTGTCGAGTGCCATGCAATTCTCCCCTTTTATCACAGGCGATGGGCCGGGCTTGCCTTGCCGACTTGTGGTCGATACGCAGGACAAAACCGGGTGGATCACCAGAAAGGTAATAAAAGTGCATGCCAATTTAACCTTTATCTTGGGCGGCGCGGCATCCGGAAAATCTGCTTTTGCGGAGCAACTTACTGTTTCAAATGGGAAAAGTCGCGTTTACCTTGCGACATCACAAGTGTTTGATGATGAGATGCGCTTAAAAATCAGGCAACATATTGCACAACGCGGCAGCGGGTGGACGACGATCGAAGCGCCATTTGATCTATCGCCGGAACTCGCCAAGCTGACAAATGATCAGATTTGCCTGATCGATTGTGCAACCATGTGGCTGACAAATCACCTGCTGGCAAAGAATAACCTAGAGGAAGCACAGGCCGGACTGCTTGAGGCGATGAAGACCTGTGCCGCCCAGATCGTCGTGGTATCAAACGAAGTCGGCCACGGGATCGTCCCCGACAACGCCCTTTCCCGCCGGTTTCGCGAGGCGCAGGGACGGCTGAACATCGCTCTGGCTGCGCAGGCAGAGCGGGTGGTGCAGGTTACGGCCGGGCTGCCGCTGGTTCTCAAAGGGCAACCCCTATGACGCGCCTGCATTTGGTACGGCACGGCCCCACCCATGCTAAAACTATGGTAGGCTGGTCCGACCTTCCTGCCGACTTGAGTGATGAGGCCGCGATTGCACGGCTTGATGCGCATCTGCCTTCCAATGCCGTCGTAATCTCATCAGACTTGTCACGCGCCAGCGATACGGCCAGCGCCATTCAAGGCACGCGACTCCGCCTTCCGCACCACCGCGATCTGCGCGAAATCAATTTCGGCAACTGGGAGATGCGCCCCTTCGCCGAGATCGAGGCGGAAGATCCCGAGCTTTGCTTTGCCTACTGGGATAATCCGGGCGAGGTCAGGCCTCCAAACGGGGAAAGCTGGAATGAGGTCCGCGCGCGTGTCGATAGGGTCGTCGACACCCTGATCGCGGCCCATACCGGATGTGACCTAGTCCTGGTCGCCCATTTCGGAGTGATCCTGACTCAGGTCCAACGCGCTCTGGACGTGGACGCCCAACACGCGTTTGGTCACCGCATCGACAACCTGTCCATCACCGAGATCACGCGCCACAACGATGGTTGGACCGTAGGTCGGATTAATCACCGACCGTGATAAGGGTGCGCACAAATCTCTGATTTACCGACGCGTCTCTGTCCGACATCGTTGCTGTATGACATATGATCTCTTTATCGGTGACCGGTTGTTCTCGAGCTGGTCCATGCGCGGATGGCTGATGCTTGAGAAATTCGGCCTGCCATACCGCACCCATATGATTGGCCTTTATTCCGGCACAATGGCGGCGGATATGGAACCCCTGGCCCCGGCGCGCCTTGTTCCTGCGCTGCGTCTACCAGATGGAACCGTGGTCGGCGAAAGCCTCGCGATGGCAGAGACATTGGCCGAACGCCACCCCGAAGCAGGGCTTTGGCCGTCAGACCCTGCCGCCCGCGCCACAGCCCGGTGGCTTTGCGCTGAAATGGTTGCCGGTTTCACAGCGCTGCGGGGGCAATGCCCCATGCAGTTGAAACGTTGCTGGGAAGGGTTCAAACCTTCACCTGAAACGATGACTGATTTGCAGCGGATCGAAACCCTCTGGGCCCATGCACGGAAGGTCTCTGGCGCCGCGTCGGGCCCGCTGTTTGGTGCCTATTCTCTGGCTGATATTTTCTACACGCCGGTCGCTGCGCGGATTGTCGGCTATGGCCTGCCCGTGTCCGAGGTCAATCGTGCATACTGCATGCACCTGCTCTCTGATGTCGCAGTTCGGCAATGGCGCGCCATGGGCATGACGGTCGCGTATGAGCCCTTCCCGTATCCGCAAGACCTTCCCGCACACAGTTGGCCAATTGGCGGGGATTCAGGGATATTGGCGGTCAGCAACGGCCCCTCGGTCAACACAGCCTGCCCCTATTCCGGCAAGCCTGTACAAGAATATCTGGAACTCGATGGCAAGATTTGGGGCCTGTGTAATCCGTTTTGCCGAGACAAGACCATTGCCGACCCTGAGGCGTGGCCGAAATTTAACGCCATGGTTGCTGACGTTAACGATTCCTAAACTGCAACCATGGCAGCAACGTCCTGTTAACCAAGAACAGGATTGCCATGGTCGCCCGCGCCCACACCGTTGCCTTTCAAGGGGTCGATGCCCGCCCGGTCGAGGTGCAATGCGCCGTCTCACCGGGCCTTCCGGCCTTTTCCATCGTGGGATTGCCGGACAAGGCAGTCTCCGAAGCACGGGACCGTGTTCGTAGTGCGCTAAGTTCGATGGCGATCGCGCTGCCGTCGAAACGGATCACGATTAACCTTTCGCCTGCCGATCTGCCCAAAGAGGGCAGCCATTTCGACCTGCCTATCGCCGTCGCTTTGTTGACTGCGTTGGAAATCATTCCAGCGGATGCTGCCGAGGGCGCTGTCGCGTTAGGCGAGTTGTCTTTGGATGGTTCTCTGGCACCCGTCGTCGGCGCGCTGCCCGCCGCAATTACAGCAGCCGCCGATGATCGCAGCTTGCTTTGTCCCAGCGCCTCTAGCGCCGAAGCCGCGTGGGTTGACGCCACTCAGGTGATCGGAGCGGGCTCGTTGGGGGATGTGGTGCGGCACTTTACCGGTCAGTCTGCGCTGCCCGCTGCGACACCGGGCGAAGTGAAACTATCACCCAACGCACGGGACCTGCGGGACGTGAAGGGGCAAGAGCGCGCCAAACGCGCCTTGGAAATCGCCGCAGCCGGGCGGCATCACCTGATCATGATCGGGACACCGGGTTCCGGCAAATCCATGCTGGCGGCGCGTCTGCCAGGTATATTGCCGCCTCTGAGCCCGGTCGAAGCTTTAGAGACATCGATGATCCAGTCGCTTTGCGGCTTACTGGACGAAGGGGGCATCAGCCGCGCCAGACCGTTTCGCGAGCCGCACCATACCGCTTCCATGGCGGCGATCGTGGGCGGTGGCAAAGGCGCGAAACCCGGTGAGATTTCACTGGCGCATAACGGCGTCCTGTTCATGGACGAGTTTCCCGAATTTCCGCGCACCGTGCTGGAAACCCTGCGACAGCCGATTGAAACCGGCGAAGTCATGGTCGCCCGTGCCAACGCCCATGTGAAATACCCATGCCGCTTTATGCTGGTAGCCGCCGCGAACCCGTGCAAATGCGGATATCTGACGGACCCATCCCGCGCCTGTTCACGCGCGCCGGTCTGTGGTGAGGATTACTTGGGGCGTATCTCAGGGCCGTTGATGGACCGGTTCGATTTGCGCATCGAAGTCCCTCCGGTCGGATTTACCGATCTCGATCTGCCGCCTACCGGCGACAGCTCTGCGACCGTCGCAGAGCGGGTCGAAGCGGCGCGCGCCATACAAGCAGATCGCTTTCGCGACACGCCAAATACCCGTCAAAACGCAGATGTCGAAGGCAATGTGCTGGAAGAAATCGCCGCCCCTGATGCCCAGGGCAAAGAACTATTACTGAAAGCCGCGGAACGCTTTGGCCTGTCGGCCCGCGCCTTTCACCGCATCCTACGCGTGGCCCGCACCATTGCCGACCTCGAAGGTGAGCCGGATGTGCGCCGCCCCCATGTCGCCGAGGCGCTGAGCTTTCGCATCAGCGCCAAAGCAGGAGCTTAAAGTTTCGCCTCAATCGCTTGCCAGATTTTCTCGGCGATGTTCACGCCATTGAACCGCTCAAGCTCCTGAATACCAGTGGGTGAGGTCACGTTGATCTCGGTCAGGTAGTCGCCAATTACATCGATCCCCACAAAGATCTGACCACGTTCCTTCAATAACGGTCCGATCGCAGCGCAGATTTCCATATCTCGCTCGGACAGGCCGATTTTCTCGGGGCGCCCGCCCACATGCATGTTCGAGCGGGTCTCGCCCTCAGCCGGAACCCGGTTGATGGCGCCCACTGGCTCTCCATCGACAAGTATGACCCGCTTGTCGCCATTGCGCACATCGGGCAGGAATTTCTGCGCGATCAGAGGCTCACGAGAAAAGCCGGTGAACAGCTCATGTAGCGATGTCAGGTTGCGGTCATTCGCATCAAGACGGAATACGCCAGCACCTCCGTTGCCGTAAAGCGGCTTGAGGATGATATCGCCATGCTTTTCCTTGAACGCCTTGATGGTTCGCAAATCCCGCGCAATCGCGGTGGGCGGAGTCAGTTCAGGGAAATCCAGAACCAGCAGCTTTTCGGGATAGTTTCGCACCCAAAACGGATCGTTAACCACCAGGGCCTGCCCCTTTAGCCGGTCAAGCAAATGGGTCGAGGTGATGTAGTGCATGTCAAACGGGGGGTCTTGGCGCAGCCAGACGACATCAAATTCAGCAAGGTCCACTTCACGCTCAGGGCCCAACACTGCCGGGTTGCCAGCGACTCGTTGCACCGTCATGTCATGGCCGCGCGCCGTGATCTTGCCTTCCTGGTAAGCCAGTTGATCCGGGCCATAAAAAAACAGCTGGTGGCCGCGCACCTGAGCCTCTTCTGCCAGACGGAAAGAGCTGTCGGCGTTGATATCCACGGCCCCGATTGGGTCCATCTGAAAGGCGATCTTCATGGTGTATCCCTCAATTCCACGCTCGATACATGGCGCAGAGGCTTGACGGGTTCAATGGGGGTCAGTCCAAACCAAAGGCGTTTTCGATGATTTGAACAGTTCCAGTGTCATCAACCAGTGCCGCATCAAACCGAGTATTCGTCAGCTGACCAGCCGGCTCCTGTTCAAGAAACTGGGCAGCGGATGCGCAAATTCGATCCATCTGTCGGCGACTAATCCGGGCGGCTGCGCGGTCAAAACTACGGCTTTTCTTAACTTCAATGAAGACCAACCCATCTGCGTTGCGCGCGATCAGATCTATTTCACCGCCAGCACCGCGCCACCTGCGTCCTGCGATTGAATAACCCCGTCGCGCGTATTCGGCGGCCACGCAAAGTTCGGCGGATTGTCCAGCGTGATAAGATACAGAACCCCGAACGGATCTCTGTGCCATATCATCCCTTTCCCAGCTTCAGAGCCATCTGATAGATCGGGCGGCGCGGCAGGCTGAACATCTCTGACACCAAATCTGCCGCATCCCGCACCGAATGCGTTTGCAATGCTTTTATCAATGCCTCTTCTACGTCAGAGTCCTTAACAGATTGCGAATGGGCGCGATCCACAAGCAGAACCACCTCGCCCTTAACCGATGCGCCCTCGTACTCTGCTGCCAGATCAGCGAGCGTGCCACGACGCGTTTCTTCGAACTTTTTGGTGAGTTCACGGCACAGGGCCGCCTGTCGGTCTCCACCCAAAATATCCGCGAGATCAGAGAGGCAGGCAGCCACACGCTTCGGCGATTCATAGAAGACAAGCGTTCCGGGGACGCTGCGCAGGGATTCGATTCGTGAACGCCGTGCGCCAGAGGCATTGGGCAAGAACCCGGCAAAGAAAAATGCATCCGTGGGAAGCCCCGCCAACGTCAGCGCCGTCAAAACAGCAGACGGTCCCGGTGCACATGTCACGTTGTGCCCAGCCTCAGCCGCCTGGCGGCCTAAATCATAGCCGGGATCTGCGATCAGCGGCATTCCCGCCTCGGACGCGTAAGCCACCGATTGCCCTTGTTCCAGCGCCTCAAGTATTTTGCCCCGCGCGCCCGCGCCGCTGTGATCGTGGTAGGCCAGTATGCGGCGCCCTTCGAGCGGCACGCCGTGGATTTCCATCAAACGTCGCAAGCTGCGCGAATCTTCGGCAGCAATCATGTCTGCCGAGGCCAAAACATCGAGCGCCCTGAGCGTAATATCGCGTGCCGTCCCGATTGGGGTGGCAATAAAGTACAGCCCAGTGGCCAATCTGATCTTTTGGAAATTCAAAGCTGGACCCTCACAGCGTGACGTTTATTATCGCGGTTCAATAGACCAAGGTGCCCTCAGACGCCGGATCAGGGAGTTTTCTTTTAGATGTTTACCGTTTGCAAGCCCGCACGCAAACTGGCGAAATCCGCCATTGTACTGGCCACGGCCGCTTTTCTGGCCGCCTGTGAAGTCGGCGGCATCAGCGGAGGCCCCTCGATCGACACCTCTGACCCGGTTCCGGTGGCCCTGTTGGTCCCAAGCGGATCACCTCAGTCTGGCGATGCGGCCCTTGCCCGTAGCCTTGAGAACGCAGCGCGGCTGGCTATAGCGGATTTGCCGAACGTCAAGATTGATCTGCGCGTCTACGACACGGCCGGCAATGCCGGAACGGCCTCGGCGGTTGCACAGCAAGCTGTAGCGGACGGGGCCAAGATCATTCTTGGGCCAGTGTACGCACAAGCCGCAAACGCGGCAGGACTTGCGGTGCTAAACAACAATGTGAACGTGCTGTCCTTCTCGAACAACACCAGCATTGCGGGCGGCAATGTCTATGTGCTTGGCCCCACTTTCCAGAACACGGCCAACAGGCTGGTGAACTACGCCGGACAGCAGGGTAAAAACAGTACTGTCATTGTGCACAGCAATGACTCAGCGGGCCAGCTAGGCCAGTCTGCCATCGCTGCCGCGCTCAGCAACAGCCGCGTCAACAATGCGGGCACAGTTGGATATGACCGGTCTCAGCAGGGCGTGATCGATTCTGTTTCGGCGATTAAAGCAACGGTCGATTCGACCGGCGCAGATTCGATTTTCCTGACCGCGACAACCGCAGGCGCGCTGCCGCTTTACAGCCAGTTGTTGCCCGAGGCTGGTGTGTCTCCTGCGACAACTCAGTATATCGGCCTGACACGTTGGGACATTCCAGCCCAAACGCTGGAATTGCCTGGCGTACAAGGTGGCTGGTTCGCACTTCCCGATCCGGCAAAGGCACAGGCGTATCGCCAGCGTTACAACAACACCTACGGTGAGGCACCACACCCGATCAGCGGGCTTGCCTATGACGGAATCGCTGCGATCGGAGCCTTGGTCAGCCAGGGCAAATCGAACGCGTTGACAGGTGCAGCATTAACCCAGAACGCCGGTTTTCAGGGTGTCGGCGGTATTTTCCGCCTGCGGCCGAACGGTACGAACGAACGCGGTCTGGCTGTTGCCACGATCCAGAACAAACAGGTGGTTGTGATTGACCCTGCCCCACAAAGCTTCTCTGGCGCCGGATTCTAATCGACCGGCGCAGGGCTCTGCGCCCGATGTCAATCTGATCTGCGCGGCTGACGAGATTTTTAACAACGCCGAGGTCAATGCCAACCTGTCCGCCGCTGTTGAAATCAGTTCGGACAACGCAGCCTTGCGCGCCGAGACGGTGCGCATTCTGCGAGAGGCGCAAAAGACAGGCCGCAAGGCGATTGCGGACGCCTTTGCCGAGCGCCCATTTGATGCACTGCCGCTGACGCATTCCTATACCTATCTGACGGACCAGATGGTCGGCACAGCAATGCGCATCGCCAGCGAGCATCTGCATCCGCTGGCAAATCCCACGCAAGGCGAGAAAATCGCTGTGCTGGCAGTGGGAGGTTATGGCCGGGGTGAGATGGCCCCGTCATCCGATGTAGATCTGCTTTTTCTGACGCCGTACAAAATCACCGCCTGGGCCGAGAGCGTGATCGAATCCATGCTCTATATTCTCTGGGATCTGCGGCTGAAGGTCGGTCACTCTTCACGCACGATCAAAGATTGCCTGCGTCTGGGGGCCGATGATTTCACCATCCGTACCGCCATGCTGGAACAACGGTATCTCGTCGGGGATCAGCCCCTTGCGCAAGAACTTGAAGCGCGCCTGAAGACCGATCTTTTCAAAGGCACCGAGCGGGAATTTATCGAAGCCAAGCTGAAAGAGCGCGATGAGCGGCACCTGAAGCAGGGTGAACGCTATATGGTCGAACCCAATGTCAAAGAGGGCAAGGGCGGCTTACGCGACCTGCAATCGCTCTACTGGATCGCAAAATACATCTATGGCGTAACGGATGTGGCCGAACTGGTCCCTATGGGCCTCTTTACGCCCGAAGAGTTTGACGAGTTCGCGCAAGCCGAAGAATTCCTCTGGGCCGTCAGGTCTCATTTGCATCTGGTGACGGGCCGCGCGACGGAACAACTGACCTTCGATCTGCAGGTCGAGGTGGCCGATCGTATGGGATATCAAGACCGCGCCGGTCGGCGCGCCGTCGAGGTGTTCATGCAACGCTATTTCCGCGAAGCCACCCGTGTGGGCGAATTGACACGGATTTTCCTGACCAAACTGGAAGCCTCGCACATGAAGGGCGCGGCCTTGCTGGAACGTATTTTCCGCCGTCGCCCCCGCGTCAAGGCCGGTTACCGCGTGGTCCATGGCCGTCTGGATATCGCGGACCCTGACACGTTCCTGTCAGACAAGGTCAACCTGTTACGGTTGTTCGAAGAGGGTTTGCGCACGGGTATGCTGATCCATCCCGACGCAATGCGGTTGGTGACGGCCAACCTGAACCTGATCGACGATGAGATGCGCAACGACAAAGAGGCGCGGCGCATCTTTCTTGATCTGATGCTGAAACACGGCAACCCCGAACGTGCCCTGCGACGAATGAACGAGTTGGGGGTTCTGTCAGCCTTTTTGCCCGAGTTTGAGCACATCGTGGCGATGATGCAGTTCAATATGTATCACAGCTATACGGTGGACGAGCATACGATCCAGTGCATCGTCAATTTGGCGCAGATCGAGCGAGGAGAGTTAATCGAGGAACTGCCCTTGGCGTCATCCATCCTGGAGGGTGGTGTTAGCCGAAAGGTTCTATACGTGGCTCTGTTGCTGCACGACATCGGCAAAGGACGCCCCGAAGATCATTCGATTCTGGGTGCGCAAATCGCGCGCAAAGTGGCACCACGATTAGGGCTGAGCAAGGCGGATTCGGAAACCGTCGAATGGCTTGTACGCTATCACTTGCTGATGTCCGATATGGCGCAAAAACGCGACATCTCAGACCCGCGCACAATCCGCGATTTCGCGAAAGCTGTTGCAACCGTCAAACGGCTGGACTTGCTGACGGTGCTGACAGTCTGTGACATCCGCGGTGTCGGACCAACGACCTGGAACAACTGGAAGGCTACATTGCTGCGCGCTTTGCATGCTGACACCAAACACGCACTGGAATCCGGGATGGAGGCGCTTAACCGAGCCAATCGTGGAGATGGGGCGAAAAAGCGGTTGCGGGCCGAATTGGAAAACTGGTCCAAATCTGACCTGAAAACCGAAACCGGGCGGCATTATGATCCGTATTGGCAGGGACTGAACCTTTCGACACATGTCGAATTCGCGGAAATGTTGAAATCGCTGGAGGACAGCGGCGATCCGGGTGCCGTAGAAATCCGTCTGCATCCGGATGAGGATCGCGACGCCACCCGCGCGTGTTTTGCCATGGGTGATCATCCGGGTATTTTTTCTCGCATAGCGGGGGCACTTGCCCTTGTAGGAGCCAACGTGGTTGATGCCCGCAGCTATACGACGAAAGACGGATATGTAACTGATGCGTTCTGGGTTCAGGACGCCGAGGGCCATCCCTTCGAGGCCACGCGCCTGCCTCGGCTGACCCAGATGATTCACAAGACACTCAGGGGTGAGGTTGTCGCACGGGACGCATTGAAATCCCGCGACAAGATCAAGAAGCGCGAACGCGCCTTCAACGTCCCGACCCATATCACCTTCGACAACGAAGGTTCAGAGATTTACACGATCATCGAAGTCGACACCCGCGACCGGCCCGGACTGCTATATGATTTGACGCGCACGATGGCAGCCGCCAATGTCTATATCGCGAACGCAGTGATCGCCACCTATGGAGAACAGGTGGTCGACACGTTCTATGTCAAGGATATGTTCGGCCTGAAATACCACTCTGAGGCCAAGCAACGCGGGTTGGAAGCCAAGCTGCGTGCGGCCATCACCGAAGGTGCCGAGCGGGCCGCATCATGAAGCCGATCCGCCTGATTTCGGGCTTTTTCACCGTTGGGTTCTGGACCTTGGCAAGCCGCATTCTGGGCTTTTTGCGGGAAATCCTGCTGACCGCTTATATCGGGCCCGGACCGGTGATGGACGCTTTCGTCGCAGCCTTCCGACTACCCAATATGTTCCGCCGCTTCTTTGCCGAGGGCGCATTCAACGCAGCCTTTGTTCCAATGTTTTCAAAACGCCTTGAAGGCGGTGAAGACGCCGAAGGTTTCGCACAGGATGCGTTTAACCTGTTGGCAGTGGCGGTGCTGGCGCTAGTCGGTCTGGCGATGGTCTTCATGCCCGCGTTGGTTTGGATAACCGCCGAAGGATTCTATGGTGATGAACGCTTCGATCTGGCGGTGGATTATGGTTACGTCGTGTTCCCCTACATCCTGTTTATGTCCCTCGCTGCGCTGTTTTCCGGAGTATTGAACGCAACCGGGCGCTTCGCCGCTGCAGCCGCCGCTCCTGTGCTGCTGAACATATTCGCCTGCTCCGCGTTAATCTTTGGCGCGATATCTGGTGGAGAAATCATACGCTGGCTCATCGCGGTCATCCCAGTCGCAGGCATCGCGCAATTAGCGCTTGTCTGGATTGCGACTGAACGCGCGGGAATTCGCATTCGGCCCGGTTGGCCAAAGCTCAGCCCGGAAATGCGCCGCATGGTGCGGATCGCGGTTCCTGCGGCGTTGGCCATGGGCGTTACGCAAGTCAATCTTGTGGTCGGACAGCTTGTGGCATCAAAAACCGAAAAGGCAGTCAGTTGGCTGTTTGCCGCAGATCGTTTGTATCAACTGCCGCTCGGAGTGGTTGGCATCGCCGTCGGCATCGTGCTGTTACCCGACCTGTCACGCCGCCTGCGCGCAGACGACAAAGATGGAGCACGCAACGCCTTTTCAAGAGCCGGAGAGTTTACTCTGCTGCTGACCTTGCCTTCGACAGTTGCCTTTATGATCATCCCCGGCCCGTTGGTCTCGGTCCTGTTCCAACGCGGCCAGTTCAGCGCCGAAGATACAGCGGCGACCGCCTTGGCCGTGGCCATCTATGGTATCGGGCTGCCCGCATTCATGCTGCAAAAGCTGCTGCAACCGTTGTTCTTCGCCCGCGAAGATACCAAATCACCGTTTCGATACGCAGTGGTTGCGATGGTGGTGAATGCCGGACTTGCCTTTGGGCTTTATCCCATTGTCGGGTGGATTGCGCCCGCAATCGCAGCGTCGACTGCTGGCTGGGCCATGGTTGCGCTGCTTGCAATCGGTGCGCGCAGAATGGGCGACGAAGCCCGATTTGATGACCGGTTCAAACAGCGGATTTGGCGGGTCGTGGCGGCATCGGCTGGCATGGGGGTGGTGTTGTTTGCGGCCATTAACCTCTTCGGCTGGACGTTCGAAGTACCAGGCTGGCGTTACCTTGCGCTTCTCGTGCTCATTGTAACTGCGGCGGTGGCCTACTTCTTGTTGGGGCACATCTTTGGCGCCTTCCGGATTTCGGAGTTCCGAACAGCGCTGCGCCGTAGCTAATGCGCATCAATCGCGTCGCGTTTTGCTGAGGATGCGTGCCCAGCCACCCGGAGCCAGAAAGAAAGACAAACCAAACCCGGTGGCAAAACCGCCCAGATCGGCGACCCAATCCGAGGTCCCACCGAAGATCAGACCGAACAGCAACTGAATGC
Organism: Ruegeria sp. HKCCD3925; assembly: GCF_057221175.1. Taxonomy (NCBI): domain Bacteria; kingdom Pseudomonadati; phylum Pseudomonadota; class Alphaproteobacteria; order Rhodobacterales; family Roseobacteraceae; genus Ruegeria; species Ruegeria sp. HKCCD3925. The sequence goes on along the minus strand of NZ_JBWVBI010000005.1, from coordinate 344,007 downwards.
CCATAAGAACCGCGATCAGGCTGAATGCGCGCGATTGGTTTTCACCCACCAGAGAAAGCTTGCGCCACAGCAGCCAAGTGAACGCGCCGATTAGCCCATAAACCGGAGGAAACCCGCCAACCAGTGGATATGGCGGGTTCAACAGCACCGCATAGGCCAACGCTCCGCCGACACCGGACAAGACGAATATGATCAGCATGGCGACGCTGCCAAAGACCTCAGCCACCATCTTCCCCATCGCCAGAACAAACACGCAGACAAACACAGCTTGTGTGAAATTGGCCTGAACAAAGGGATATGTGACAAAGCGGATCACATGTTCGAACGGCCAGCGCCCGTTCTGGACCATCCAATCGAATATATCGGGCGAAAACGTATATTGCTGCAACGCATCCAAGCGCCAACCAACAGCAGTCGGCCCTCCGACCAAGCCCCTGCTGCCAAGCAAGAAGATCAGTTCAATCCCGATGATGAACAGAACCAGCGCCACCACGACCGGCGGCAGAGGGTTCACGGGCGGTGTATAATGCTCACTGCTCATTGGGCTGGCCTTTCGCGGCTGTTGACGTCCCTTGGCCTCATGGGTAAGCGACGGGGGCTGATTTTTCCAGACAGGAGTTTCCTTCGATGACCGAGACCCAATTCACGCCGCGCGTGTTTTCCGGCATCCAGCCTTCAGGAAACCTGCACTTGGGTAATTACCTGGGTGCACTTAAACGTTTCGTGGATATGCAGGGGCCGGAATACGAGACCGTCTACTGCATGGTCGACCTCCACGCGATTACTGTCTGGCAAGATCCGGATCGTCTGCGTGAAAAGACCCGCGAAGTTTGCGCGGGGTTCATTGCCGCTGGTCTGGATCCCGAGAAATCCATCCTGTTCAATCAGAGCCAGGTGCCCGAGCACACACAGCTGGCCTGGATTTTCAACTGTATCGCCCGGATCGGCTGGATGCAGCGGATGACGCAATTCAAGGACAAGGCCGGTAAGAATGCGCAGAATGCTTCGCTGGGTCTGTTCGCCTATCCTGCCCTGATGGCGGCAGACATTCTGGTCTATCACGCGACCCATGTGCCTGTTGGTGAAGACCAGAAGCAACATCTGGAACTGACGCGCGACATCGCAATCAAGTTCAACCATGACTATGGCGTCGATTTCTTTCCGGTAACCGAACCGGTCATCGGTGGGCCTGCGCCCCGTGTGATGAACCTGCGTGACGGGTCCCGGAAGATGTCGTCGTCAGACCCGTCTGATATGACGCGGATCAACATGACCGATGATGCCGACGCCATCGCCAAGAAGATCCGTAAAGCCAAGACCGACCCGGACGCTTTGCCATCGGAGGTCGATGGCCTTGAAGACCGTCCTGAGGCGCGCAATCTGGTGAATATCTATGCCGCGCTTAGCGACCAGACGGCCGCACAAGTGCTGGCTGAGGTTGGCGGGAAGCAATTCGGTGAGTTCAAGCCAATGTTGGCAGAACTTGCGGTCTCGAAACTCTCACCCATTTCAACCGAAATGGCGCGCCTGATGGGCGAAGAGGCCGAGATTGATCAGATTCTCGCCCGAGGTGCTGAACGGGCACGTGCAATCGCGGCCCCGATTCTGCAGCAGACCTACGAGATTGTAGGGATGGTCGGCGCGGGCAAGTCCTGACCACGCGATCGCAATCCAAAAAAGAACGCCGCCCTTTCTCGGGCTGCGTTTTTCGTTCCGTCGGCTCTTATGCCGCCTGCAGGCTCAGCATCTCGTGCACGATGGATTCCGCAACTTCGTGCGGGCTGACCGCTTCGGCTTTGGCCCGTGTCAGGATGCGATCCATCGTCTGCTCCAGCGCCTGCAACCTACCGGCGACCCAAGCTTCACGCTCTGCGACACGCAGGATTTCCGTCGCCACATTCACGATACCACCGCCATTGGCGACGAAGTCAGGGGCGTAAAGAATGCCACGCTCGTGGAGCAACTGCGCGTCCCGATCGCTGGACAACTGATTATTTGCCCCTCCGGCCACAGCGCCGACTTTCAGTAATGGAATACTCGTTTCGTTCAGGATGCCGCCGATCGCACAAGGCGCAAAGATATCCGCTTCAACGCCGTAGATCGCATCGGGTGCAACGACCTGTGCCGCAAACCGTTCGGCCACGCGGGCCGCTTGCCGGGTGTCGATGTCAGTTACGATTAACTGCGCACCAGAATCGTGCAACAACTGGCACAAATGCTCGCCTACATGGCCAAGCCCCTGAACCGATACAGTCAGGCCTTTCAGGCCAGAAAATCCAAACCGGTGCTGCGCTGTCACCCGGATAGCATTGAATATCCCGCGCGCCGTTATCGGAGACGGATCACCGCTGGCGAACTCACCTTCCGCCAGCCCAGCCACAAATTCGGTTTCAGACCCGATATGCGCCATATCTGCAGGCGTCATACCCATATCTTCTGCCGTCCAGTACAGACCGTTCAAACCTTGAATCACGCGCCCAAAGGCCCGCAAAAGTTCAGGTGATTTATCCTCATGAGGATCCCCGATAATGACAGCCTTGCCTCCCCCGAGCGGCAGATCAGCCGCGGCGTTCTTGAACGTCATGCCCCTTGCCAGTCGCAAAGCATCGTCCAGGGCCTCGGCTGGGTGGCCGTAAGGGCGCATACGCACACCGCCCGCAGCGGGGCCACGTTGCGTTGAGTGGATCGCGATGTAGCCCAATAGACCAAGTGAGTTATCTTTGAATTCGACCACGCGCTCGTGCTCTGGCGCGTCTACGATGGTGATGTCCATTCTTCTCCTCCGGAGTGCTTCCGAGAGTTTGCCACCTATCGTCGAGTGATTTTCACCCTTTTGTCACTATATCAGGGAAATTTTTGGTGCTAACATCTAAAATTGAAAACTTTTGTGGAGTTTTTCGCCATGGATGATATCGATTCCAAGATAATCCGCGCCCTTCAAAACGATGGCCGTATGACTGTCATCGATTTGGCGGAGCATGTCGGGCTGTCCCCGACACCCTGCGCACGGCGTTTGGATCGGCTGCAACGGGACGGGATTATCACCGGCTACGCCGCACAGGTCGACCCCGAGCGGCTTGGATTCGGCGTTACAATCTTTGTGTCTGTCGAGTTGGAGAAACAGGATCGCAACGCCATCGATTCCTTCGAAAAGGCGATTCGTCGCTGCGACGAGGTGATGGAATGCTACCTTATGACCGGATCACGCGACATTCTGCTGCGCGTGGTTGCCAAAGACCTCAATGCGTTTGATGCATTTCTGGAAAACCGGCTTATGAAAATTTCGGGCATTCGAAACCTACGATCAAACTTCGCTTTGCGCACCATGGTCAAACGCGAAGCGCTGCCTCAGCACCATGGATAATCTGCTGGACCTTGCGTCAGCCCCAACCTAGGTTTCCCCGAAGCTTGAGGGAGGGCGCAATGGCAGTCGGCAAAAACATCCGCACCTATTTCAACGGCCAATGGCATGACGGGGACGCACCGATCATGCGCGCTGCTGACCATGGCGCATGGCTGGGCTCATCGGTGTTTGACGGAGCCCGGTACTTTGATGGTATGACCCCGGATCTGGATGCCCATTGTGCCCGCGTGAACCGTTCAGCCGAGGCGCTGATGCTGACACCTTCTGTAACAACCGAACAGATGGTCGATCTGGTTCACGAAGGGTTGCAAAGTTACGCACCTGACACCGCCGTTTACATTCGCCCCATGTATTGGGGCATCGACGGGGATCACACCGCCATCGTCCCTCAGGAAAACAGCACTGGCTTTGCCATCTGTCTTGAAGAAATCCCAATGGCACCCAAAACCGCCTCGGCGACGCTGACAACCACTCGGTTCCGCCGCCCTGTTCTGGAATCCGCTGTGGTCAACGCAAAGGCAGGGTGCCTGTATCCGAACAATGCCCGGATGTTGCAGGAGGCACGCAGCAAGGGCTTTTCAAACGCCCTTGTGGCCGACGCGATGGGGCATGTGGCCGAGACTGCGACCGCAAATATCTTCATGGCGCGCGATGGTGAGGTTTTTACTCCAATCCCCAATGGGACATTCTTGGCCGGGATTACACGCGCGCGGCATATTAAAAACCTGCGCGCCGATGGGGTAACCGTGCATGAAACCGTGCTGAGTTTCGATGACTTTCACGACGCGGACGAAGTGTTCATGAGCGGTAACATGAGCAAAGTGACGCCAATCACCGCGCTGGATGACACCCAGTATCAGGTGGGCCCAATCGCCCGTCGCACACGCGAGATGTACTGGGATTGGGCTGCAAGCAATTGCTGATCTGCTCCTTTTCTGTTTCAGTTGCCACTGCTTACCCTGTGGGGCATGATCCCGAAAACAAACGAGGACAAACATGCGCAAGTTCCTAGTCGTTCTGGACGACAGCCGTGAATGCCTGAACGCCATGCGCTTTGCCGCTATGCGTGCGGCACATACTGGCGGCGGGGTTACGGTTCTTTCGGTAATTCCACCGGACGAATTCAACCACTGGATCGGTGTTGCCGAGGTGATGCGCGAAGAAGCGCGTGAACGTATTCACGCCCATTTCGAGGTGTTCGCCAAATGGATGCGCGACAAACAGGGTGTCGAGCCCGAATTGGCAATCCGTGAAGGCGATCCGGTGGCCGAAATCATTGAACATGTCCAATCCGATCCCGAGATCGGGGTATTGGTTCTGGGTGCAGGTACTGACAAAAAAGGCCCCGGACCGTTGGTGACACAACTGACCCGGAACTCTGGAAGCTTGCCCATTCCTATTACTATCGTGCCCGGCGATCTGAGCAAAGAGAAGCTGGAAGCCATCACCTGAGGTGAATTTATGTCCGCGAAGCTGCAGTTCTGGTTCGACTTCGCATCGACCTATTCTTATCTCAGCGCGATGCGTATTCAGCAGGCGGCTTCGGAATATGGAGTTGCCGTAGAATGGCACCCATTCCTTCTGGGGCCGATCTTTGCTGAACAGGGATGGAACAACTCGCCGTTCAACCTCTACCCGGCAAAAGGTCGGTACATGTGGCGAGACATGGAACGGCTTTGCGCCGCGCGCGATTTACCTTTTCGGCGGCCTGAGCCATTTCCGCAAAACAGCTTGAAAGCAGCAAGGCTAGCGCTGGCGATCGAACCAGCTGATCAACGGGCAGCCTTTGTACGCACTGTCTATTCTGCGCAGTTTGGTTCCGGTCGTGATATATCGAATCCGGCGGTTCTGGTTGAGTGCCTTACCAAATCTGGCGTTTCGACTGATCTGATGGATCGGATAAGCGACCCCGCGATCAAGGCTGCCTTGTTCGAGCAAGTTACTCAGGCCAAGGCTAAACACATCTTTGGTGCGCCAAGTTTCGTTATTGGGGACGAGCTGTTCTGGGGTGATGATCGTCTGGATGATGCGATTTCTTACGCCGCCGCAATTTAGAACGGTTCCAAATCTTGACTTCCCCCGCACGGACGCGCATATCAGGTGCATCTTAGACGGAGCCGCGCCATGTTCATTCAAACCGAATCCACACCCAACCCGGCCACACTAAAATTCCTACCCGGCCAGACGGTTCTGGAAGCAGGCACCGCTGATTTTCCAAGCGCCGACGCTGCAGAAAAATCTCCGCTCGCCAAACGCATATTCGGTGTAAACGGCGTAACAGGCGTGTTCTTCGGCAACGATTTTGTCACGGTAACCAAATCTGATGACGTGCAGTGGGATCACATCAAGCCCGCAATTCTCGGCGCTGTGATGGAGCATTACCAGTCCGGCCAACCGGTTATGGGCGCAGGCGCAGAGACCGCCTCGGGCCACGCTGAACACACCGGCGAAGATGCAGAGATTGTCAACCAGATCAAAGATCTGCTGGATAGCCGCGTGCGTCCTGCTGTGGCTCAGGACGGCGGTGACATCACCTTCCACGGCTTCGACCGCGGCGTTGTTTATCTGCACATGCAGGGAGCCTGCGCGGGCTGTCCTTCCTCGACCCTAACGCTGAAAATGGGGATCGAGAACCTGTTGCGTCACTACATCCCCGAAGTGACCGAGGTTCGCCCTGTTGCCGTCTGAACCGACGATTTTGGCATTCGATACATCGGCCGCGCATTGCGCGGCCGCTTTGCTGCGAGAGGGCAAGATTATCGCATCGCACGCCGAGGCGATGACTCGTGGGCAGGCGGAACGGTTGATGCCCTTGCTTGAAGAAATCCTGACCCGGAACAATTGCACATGGCGGCACCTTGATGCGATCGCCGTCGGAATCGGCCCCGGGAATTTCACCGGCATCCGAATCTCGGTATCCGCAGCGCGCGGGTTGGCGCTTGGGCTTGGTGTGCCGGCGGTTGGGGTGTCGGGGTTTGATGCAGTTGCGGAAATTGCGCCCGACGGGCATCTCCCGGCGATAGCTGCACCGCGCGATCAAGTTTATGTGCAGCCTAAGGGGCGCGCGCCTTACCTGACCTTACGTCATGCCGCTGACGATATTGGTCCCTTGTATTTCTGCGAGGACCCAGAACAGCAGGCCCGTGCGATCGCCCAGGTGGCTGCTGGTCGTTGGACGACAGTTCAAGCGCCACCTGCTCCGCTTTATGTCCGCCCTGCAGATGCGGCTCCCTCCAGCGATGTACCACCGGTGCTTTTGGACGAATGACACCACAGGACATGGCAGAAACCCACGCCGCAGCCTTCACACAGTCACGCCCGTGGAGCGCTGAAGAATTCAGCAATCTGATCGCCAATCGCTTTACCCATGTAGTTGGTGACAAACGGTCTTTCGCTCTCATTCAAGTGATCGGCGAAGAGGCCGAGCTGCTCACGATCGCGACACGTCCAGACTATCAAAGACGCGGGCTGGCGCGGCGCATCATGGCAGACTGGCACGCCAAGGCACGAGAACTCGGTGCAATCCGTGCATTTCTGGACGTTGCCTCAGATAACCATTCGGCGATCTCTCTGTACCAAACCTGCGGATACACGCCATGCGGCAATCGCGCAGCCTATTATCATCGCAAAAGTGGCCCAAACGCCGATGCGATCGTCATGGAACGCCCCCTGAGCGAAAAATATTCGCTTTTTTAGACCATATGGTCAAAAATGTGTTGACCGAAGCTGTTGCAAACAGCTTCAATTCCCGCCATCACAACAGGTATGCTCGCTCTGAGTGGGTACCGGGCGATTAAGCCCCGGACCGATAACAGCCAACGGGAGTAACAAATGACATTTATGAAATCCTTGATGGGCGCAGCCGCTGCGGTTGCACTAACAGCAGGTGCTGCTATGGCAGAACCGGCCCTTATCTTTGATCTGGGTGGCAAGTTCGACAAATCGTTCAACGAAGCCGCGCATAATGGCGCTCAGCGTTGGGCGGAACAGACCGGCAAAAGCTATCGCGAGATCGAGCTTCAGTCGGAAGCGCAGCGCGAACAAGCGCTTCGCCGCTTTGCCGAAGCGGGCGCAAACCCGATTATCACAATGGGCTTCGCCATGGCCGATCCATTGGCTGCAGTGGCAGGTGACTATCCGGATACCAAATTCGTTGCGGTCGACGTGACCTGGCTGGAAGCCCCGAACATTCGCCAGATAGGATTTGCCGAACATGAAGGATCATACCTGGTCGGCATGATGGCGGCGATGGCGTCCCAATCCGGCACGGTGGGCTTTATCGGTGGTATGGATATCCCTCTGATCCGCCACTTTGGTTGTGGTTATGCACAAGGCGCGAAGTCCGTGAACCCGGACATCAACGTTGTTGCCAATATGACAGGCACCACCCCTGCAGCATGGAACGACCCGGTGAAGGGCTCGGAGTTGACCAAAGCACAGATCAGCCAGGGTGCTGACGTGATTTACGCCGCTGCGGGCGGTACCGGTGTTGGCGTTCTGCAAACCGCAGCCGACGAAGGCATCCTGTCAATCGGTGTCGATAGCAACCAGAACCACCTGCACCCGGGCAAGGTCCTGACCTCGATGCTCAAGCGTGTGGACGTTGCTGTATATGACGCCATGAAAGCTGGCGAAGACGTCCAGACCGGTGTTTACACCATGGGTCTTGCACAAGATGGCGTTGGCGTTGCGATGGATGAAAACAACGCGGAACTGGTGAGCGAAGAAATGAGCTCGGCCATTGAAAGTGCCCGTCGCGACATCATCGATGGCAACGTAAGCGTTGTCAGCTACTACGAGAACGACAGCTGCCCTGCACTGCAGTTCTGATGTAACTGGGGGCGGGGGCCATGGCCTCCGCCCTGCACCACTCTGCCGCATGCGGCCCTTTCGGCAACCCAAGGACAAGATATGACCGTCCCCGCCATTGAACTCAAAGGGATTTCCAAAGCCTTTGGGCCGGTTCAGGCTAATAAAGATATTTCTATCAGCGTCGCCCGCGGAGCGATCCACGGGATCATCGGTGAAAACGGAGCGGGCAAATCCACGCTGATGAGCATCCTCTACGGATTTTACAAAGCCGACAAAGGCGAAATCTGGATCAACGGCACCAAGACCGACATTCCTGACAGCCAGGCGGCGATCGCCTCGGGCATCGGGATGGTGTTTCAGCATTTCAAACTGGTCGAGAATTTCACCGTTCTGGAAAACATCGTTCTGGGTGCGGAAGACGGTGGGCTGTTGGCTCCGTCGCTGGCGAAAGCCCGGAAAGAGCTGAAAGACCTAGAGGAAGAATACGAACTGTTCGTCGACCCGGACAAACGCATCGATGAGATCGGTGTGGGCATGCAGCAGCGGGTTGAGATTCTCAAGGCGCTCTACCGCAAGGCCGAAATTCTGATTCTGGACGAACCCACGGGCGTTCTTACCCCTGCCGAGGCGGACCAGCTGTTTCGCATTCTCGACCGGCTGCGGTCCGAGGGTAAAACAATCATCGTGATCACGCACAAGCTGCGCGAAATCATGGAGAACACCGATACGGTTTCGGTTATGCGCCGTGGTGAGATGACCGCCACCGTCAAAACAGCTGATACCAATCCGCAGGCACTGGCCGAATTGATGGTTGGCCGCAAGGTCTTGCTACAGGTTGATAAGGTGCCTGCACAGCCGGGCAAACCGGTTCTGGAAATCGAAAACCTCAATGTCACCGATTCGGCCGGTGTCGAGCGTGTCAAAGGCATCGACCTAACCGTTCGCGCGGGTGAGATCGTTGGCATCGCGGGCGTTGCTGGCAACGGGCAGTCCGAACTGCTTGAAGTTTTGGGCGGTATGCGACCCGGGGTAGGCTCGATCAAACTGAACGGCGAACCTCTGGCGTTGCACGGCCCCGGATCGGACGGGCAAGCGCGGCGCGCCCGACATATCGCTCATGTCCCCGAGGATCGGCAGCGCGAAGGTCTGATCATGGATTTTCACGCGTGGGAGAACGTGGCGTTCGGCTACCACCGCGACCCTGCTTACAAACGCGGGCTGTTCATGGACAACGCTGCCCTGCGTGCCGACACCGAAGCCAAGATCGAGAAGTTCGATGTGCGCCCGCCCAATGGCTGGCTGACGGCAAAAAGCTTCTCGGGCGGCAATCAACAGAAAATCGTCGTTGCACGAGAAATCGAGCGCAATCCCGATCTGCTGCTGGTGGGCCAACCCACGCGCGGCGTGGATATCGGTGCCATCGAGTTCATTCATAAACAGATCGTCGCCTTGAGGGATCAGGGCAAGGCGATACTGCTGGTTTCGGTCGAGCTAGAAGAGATCTTCTCACTCTCGGACCGGATCGCGGTTATGTTTGACGGACATATCATGGGCGAGCGTCTGCCCGCCGAGACGGATGAAAAAGAACTGGGCCTGCTGATGGCCGGTGTTGCAGGAGAGGCCGCCTGAACCATGGAAAAAATGCCCAAATGGGCCGATGTGGTACTGATCCCGCTAATCAGTCTGCTTCTAGCCACAGTCCTTTCGGCAATCGTGATCCTGGCCATCGGGGAAGATCCGCTTGAGGCGGTAAATCTGATGGTCACTGGGGCCCTAGGGTCAACCTACGGCTGGGGCTATACACTTTATTATGCAACGAACTTCATCTTCACCGGACTCGCGGTTGCAGTTGCCTTTCACGCGCGCTTGTTCAACATCGGCGGCGAGGGTCAGGCCATGCTGGGCGGACTGGGCGTTGCCATCGTCTGCCTATCGGTTCCTTGGCCGCATTGGACTATAGCTTTGCTGGCCGCCTGTGCTGCTTCGATGATCTTCGGTGCAGCCTGGGCCGCGATCCCGGCCTATCTGCAGGCGAAGCGGGGCAGCCATATCGTGATCACCACGATCATGTTCAATTTCATCGCTGCCGCTTTCCTGAATTACATGCTGGTCAACGTCATGCGCCCGCAAGGGTCGCAAGACCCAGCAACGGCTCGTTTCCCCGAGGCAGTGCATCTCCCGACTTTCCAGTCGATGTTCTCGAGCGCCGAAAACATCGTTTTCCGAGGTGCGCCTGCCAACATCTCGTTCTTCGTCGCAATCCTTGCGTGTTTTGTTGTCTGGGCGCTGATCTGGCGAACTCGGTTGGGCTATGAAATCCGCGCCTACGGCCATTCGGAAACCGGTGCCGTCTACGCCGGTATCTCGCCTGTACGCATCACGATTATTGCCATGCTGATCTCGGGCGCTCTGGCGGGCCTGATGGCAGTCAACAACGTGATGGGCGAAGCCGAGCGGTTGGTGCTGAACGCAACCGAAGGCGCGGGTTTCATTGGAATTGCCGTGGCACTGATGGGTCGGTCGCATCCATTCGGGGTATTTCTAGCCGCTATTCTGTTTGGGTTTCTGTATCAGGGCGGGGCCGAACTGGCGCTTTGGACATCGATTCCGCGCGAACTGATCGTGGTCATCCAAGCGCTGGTCATTCTGTTTACCGGAGCACTGGACAACATGGTGCGCATGCCGCTTGAAAAGCTGTTCATGGCGCTTCGGAAGGGGTCGGCCTGATGGATTTCTTCCTGACACTCATCCAGGTTCTGGATTCGACCATCCGACTGGCTACGCCTCTGCTGCTTGCCTGTCTGGCCGGATTGTACTCCGAACGCGCGGGCATCTTCGACATCGGCCTTGAAGGCAAGATGCTGATGTCAGCATTCTTCTCGGCTGCCGTCGCCGCCGTAACCGGTTCGGTGTGGCTGGGATTGCTGGCCGGGATCGCGGCATCTCTGGTCCTTTCGGCGCTACACGGGTTTGCGTCGATCACGTTTCGGGGCAATCAGCTGATCTCGGGGGTTGCGATCAACTTTCTCGCCTCAGGTATGACCGTTCTTGTCGCCCAAAGCTGGTTCAAGCAGGGTGGTCGTACGCCATCATTGTTCGGTGAAGGGCGGTTTGAATCTGCAGAATTCCCTTATGCGATCGGTCCGGCTGACGCCGAACTGACAGGCCGTCCGGTTTCCGAGCTGATGTCTGAAACCAATGCGCTGCATATGGCCTATTCCGAGCTTCTGTCTGGCCATTCCATTCTGGTCTATGTGGCTTTCCTTATGGTGCCACTGACTTGGTGGATTCTGTTCCGCACCCGGTTCGGGCTGCGTCTGCGCGCGGTCGGAGAGAATCCTGCGGCGGTGGATACTGCTGGAGTTTCGGTTGTAGGTCTCCGCTACGCAGCGGTTGCGATTTGCGGCGTACTTTGCGGCATCGCAGGTGCCTACCTGGCCACCGCGCTGCAAGCAGGCTTTGTGAAAGAGATGACCGCTGGGCGCGGATTTATCGCACTGGCTGCTCTGATCTTTGCAAAATGGCGTCCGTGGCACGCGATGTGGGCATGCCTCTTGTTCGGGCTGTTGCAGGCCATTGCCTTGCGGTTCCAGAACATCGATTTGGGCGGGGTCGTGATCCCGGTGCAGGTCATGGACGCTCTGCCCTATATCCTGACCGTGGTGATTCTTGCCGGGTTCGTCGGCAAGGCCATACCGCCACGCGCAGGCGGCGAACCATATGTAAAGGAACGCTGATAGAGCCAGTTCAGGACTGCCCCTCAGTCCTGTTTGCTGCAAAGCGGCATACAGAGTTGATTTTGTATGCCGCAACCGCTCTAAGGGGGTATGGACGTGTCCCGCATCAGTTCCGCAGCCATGCTATCGACTATTTTCAGGTTGAGCCACGGAAACAACTAGATGGCCCCACCTGGCACGCGCGCTTCGTCTGTTGAGATTTATGTTACAAATGGCTTTGCCACACCGCGTGGTACGGCCTCACCTGTCTAGAAGAAGCCATGCAGATTTACCTCCCGATTGCCGAAGTATCCGTAAACGCGTTTCTACTGTTTGGACTGGGTGGAATGGTGGGCATTCTGTCTGGAATGTTTGGCGTTGGCGGTGGGTTTTTGATGACTCCACTGCTGTTCTTCATCGGCATTCCGCCTGCGGTTGCGGTCGCAACCGAGGCAAACCAGATTGTTGCTTCATCATTTTCTGGGGTGCTGGCGCATTTCAGGCGCCGAACCGTGGACCTTAAAATGGGCACAGTCCTTTTGGTCGGAGGGCTGACAGGCGCTGCGTTGGGTGTTGTTGTATTCAACTATCTCAAGAGCCTCGGACAGGTCGATCTGCTGGTCAAACTTTGCTATGTCGTATTTCTGGGCATCATTGGCAGTCTGATGTTTGTCGAAAGCCTGAACGCGATTAGAAAAACGCGGAAAGGCGGCACGCCGCCTCCGAAACGACGCCAGCGCGGTTGGGTGCACGCCATGCCGTTCAAGATGCGGTTTCGGACGTCGGGCCTGTACATCTCAGTCATTCCACCGCTTGTCGTAGGCCTGTTTGTCGGTGTCCTGTCTGCTATCATGGGTGTCGGCGGCGGGTTTATCATGGTGCCCGCGATGATCTATCTATTGGGCATGCCGACAAAGGTTGTTGTCGGAACTTCGCTGTTTCAGATCATCTTTGTAACCGCCTTCACCACGATGCTGCACGCCACCACCAACTATACCGTTGATGTCGTGTTGGCGGTTCTTCTGCTCGTCGGTGGCGTAGTTGGTGCCCAAATCGGAACAGTCATCGGCGCCCGAATGCCGGCTGAACAACTGCGCGTTTTGTTGGCGGCTCTTGTACTTGTCGTCTGCGGCAAGCTGGCGCTTGATCTTCTGCTTCAACCCGCCGAGTTGTATTCGCTTGGCGATGCGGGAGGGCACTAAGATGCTGCGTGTGATTGCTCTTCTTTGTCTGATCTGTCTGCCAGCCTACGCAGCCGAAGAACAGGTTGTTCTGGGCCTAAGTCAGGATCGGGTGTCGATTACCGCCAATTTTGACGGGTCCGAAATACTGGTTTTCGGCGCGGTAAAGCGCGAAGCTCCGATCCCGGACGGTCCACCGCTTGAGGTCATCGTATCGGTGGTCGGCCCATCCGAACCTGTCACCGTACGCCGCAAAGAGAAACGGTTCGGTATCTGGGTGAATACCGACAGCCTTGTTGTTGATCTGGCTCCAAGCTTTTACGCCGTTGCCACCAGCGCCCCGTTTTCCGAGGTTCTGACCCAGACCGAAGACCTACGCTATAAGGTTTCGATCGAGCGTGCCATCCGGTCGGTCGGTGCGGACATGAGCATTCAGGGCGCACAGGATTTTTCCGAGGCGGTCATCCGCATCCGCGAAGATGAAGGGCTGTACTCGATCCGGGAAAACACAGTGGCTGTGGACGAACAGACGTTGTTCCGCACATCAATCGACATGCCGTCGGACCTGACCGAAGGCGACTACAGCGCCCGTATCTTCCTGACACGAGACGGAAAGGTGGTCTCGACCTTTGAAACCTCGATCGGAGTACGCAAAGTCGGGCTTGAGCGATTCTTGTACGCGATGTCGCGTGAACAACCCATTTGGTACGGGCTTATGTCACTGGCCATCGCGATTGCCGCCGGTTGGGGCGCTTCGACAGCCTTCCGCCTACTGCGCGAGAACTGATCGTCACCCGCGACCGATATAGGGCATGGTCGTGGCCATAACGGTCATGAACTGCACATTCGCCTCAAGCGGCAGTTCGGCCATATGCAGTACCGAGCGGGCGGCATCCCCGACATCCATGGTGGGATCAGGGTCGTGGCCTTCAGCAAGCGCCTCATCGACCAGCCCCTGCACCATCGGGGTGCGCGCATTTCCGATGTCGATCTGACCACAGGCAATTCCAAAACTCCGCCCGTCCAGAGACAGGCTGCGCGTCAGACCGGTAATCGCGTGTTTCGTCGCAGAATAATGCACCGAGTTCGGGCGCGGCACATGAGCAGCGATTGAACCGTTGTTTATGATACGCCCCCCCTGCGGCGCCTGAGCCCGCATCGCAGCAAATGCAGCCCGTGCACACAGGAACATGCCGTTCAGGTTCACATTGACCGAGCCGTACCAATCCTCAAGCGCGATCTCGTCGATGGTGCCACCAGGGGCAAAAATCCCGGCATTGTTGAACAGCACGTCCAGTCGCCCGGTCTGTCGGGTGAATGCAGTAAAGGCGTTTGCAACGGCATCCGGGTCAGTCACATCGGCAACCAGCGGGATCGCCGAGGCGTTATGCTGTGCCATAGCAAGAAGTTTGTCAGCGCTGCGGGCCAGAAGCCCGACAGTCCATCCTTCTGACAGAAACAGCTCGGCGGTGGCGCGGCCTATGCCCGAGCTTGCACCGGTCACTATGATCGTCTTCATGTCTCTTCCGCCTCCAATGTCAGGGATGGTGCCGCAACCGCACGCAGGTCATCCACACGCAATGGGTGGGTCGGTTTCGACAAGCGGTTCCGCACTACCCAGATTAGCCTCTCCTGTGCGCGGGTTATGGCGACATAAGCTAAGCGCTTCCACAAAGGTTGCCCGGCCTCAGTACGGCCCATGCGGGCGGCTGCGTAGATGTCTGGCGCAAAGACCTGAACCGTGTCCCATTGCGACCCTTGCGCCTTATGGATCGTCACAGCGGCACCATGCAGGAACGTTGCCCCCATACGGGCAGCATAGGGAATGAACGGCTCCTCCTCATCGGGCTTTTCAATCTGCACGATCGACGCCGCCGAGACCTGAGGGTCTTCGGCCCCCATCACATGCAACCGCGAAAAACCCGGCTTGCGACCAGGGCCAAGATAGATGACCTGTGCGCCTTTGATCAGCCCGCGCGCCTCAAGGTCCAGCCGCTTTTTGCGGTGCTTCAACGGCAGCTCAATGCCGTCACAAATCAACGGTTCCCCTTCCAGTAGTTCAGTTTCCGGCGCGCCATGTACGGTGCGGAATGCCTGAATCAGCCGGATTCGGGTCGCATTGCGCCAGACAAGAACCGGGCTGCGCGCCATCAGATCAACTTCTACCCGCTGTCCCCAGACAACGCGGTCATCCTTTCGGGCAGTGTCCTCGA
This sequence comes from Ruegeria sp. HKCCD3925, assembly GCF_057221175.1. Lineage (NCBI taxonomy): Bacteria > Pseudomonadati > Pseudomonadota > Alphaproteobacteria > Rhodobacterales > Roseobacteraceae > Ruegeria > Ruegeria sp. HKCCD3925. Next base: position 328,721 of record NZ_JBWVBI010000005.1, on the reverse strand, counting down.
TCAGACGTTCGAAATCCTCAAACCCCATGGCCGGATCGGACAGAGCATGGGCGAGGTCTAGGATCGGGTTATCCGCAGTTTGCCGATGCACGCGATGCAGGATTTGCTTGCGCGGCTCTGGCAACCCGTCAAACACCATCGAGCCCGATTGGTTGACCGGCGCCAACTGCGCCGGATCACCAAATAGCAACAATGTTGGGAAGATTTCCTTTAGATCCTCGAATTGTCGGTCGTCTAGCATCGAGGCTTCATCCACAAAACCGATATCCAGCGGCTCTTCCCGACGTTTCCAGCCGGTGATGAAATCCGAACCGCGCAACCCAGCAGCGGCCAGCGCACCGGGGATGGATTTGTTGTTGGCATAGAACGCGGCTGCGCGGTCCAGCGCTTCGTCTGTCAGCCCTTCGATCTCGGGCCGTTCGTCATTGCCCGCTAGCCATTCGGCGATCCGCTCGTATTCAGGGTCGTAAACAGGCGTATAGAGGATACGGTGGATCGTGGTCGCGGGCACCCCACGCAGCCGCAATACGCTGGCGGCCTTGTTCGTCGGCGCGAGGATCGCAAGGCTGCGCTTGTCGCGGGATTTGCGGCTTTCGAAATCACCCGAGATCAGGTTGACCCCCGTCTCGGCCAAAGCTTTGTAAAGCTCTGCCAGCAACAGGGTTTTGCCCGATCCAGCCTTGCCAATAACAGCCATCACACCAGACTTTCCGTTGCCGGGCAGTTTCAGCAGAGCGTCGTCTTCAAGGTCTACTCCGGCACCTCGCAACATCTCGGCAATGTTGTCAAAAGCGGCAGCCTGATCTTCGGAAAATGTGACTTGGGGCAAGGACATGGCGCGACCCTACAGGGACGCGCCGCGCGCTGCCAGATGCCGATTGGTTTTTCCGTATGCTTATGCCGACAAAGCGAACCGGTGCTGTGCGCCATGGCCAAATGCTGTCTTGAACCACAGGCGCGACAACTCTCGCGGGATGCCTGCGCGCGCTGCTACACGGTTGCAATCATCCGCTGAATAAGGCCACAGGCCGACCGAGATCTGATCGCGCCCTTTCCCTTCGGTGCCCAAAACCACCGGAGACGATCCGATCATACGGTAGATCCGGATCATGCGGGCATCAAAAACGCCCGCTATGTGGGTCAGGCCAAACCCTTCCATCACCTCACCGCCGCTCAGCATGATGGCCCCGGCGGTATGAGCGCTGGCGTTGCGCGAGAGGCAAAAGCGAGTGACCTCCCAGATTAGTGGGCTTCGGATCGGACTGCCCCCGGTGAGATGTCCGAATATGTCGTTCACCATGACCGGACCGGTCGTCGGTAGGATCCGCATGGACCCGCCATGGCTGCCATCTGCCTCTTCCCAAATCACATAGAGCGGGTTCAGGTCATCGTACTGATCCCGCTCTTCCCCCTTTTCATTAACCTTAACATCCCAGCCAAGGCGGGTTTTGAACTGATCCGCGCGATCCCTGAACATCCCCCTGGCCAATTCCGGAAAGTTATGCAGCTCATCGGCATACAAATAACGCAACATGACGTGTTCCCCTTATCGTCCATAGTTGGAACAAAGGGGGTACGAACACGTGGTTAATTTAAGGTGAGACCACCGTACGGTCGTTAAACGACTATTAATCCTCTACTGAGTGCAGTGGCGATTGCATGAGTCGTATTTTGCGCACCGAGTTTTGATCGTGCGCTTTCGATATAGGCCCTGAGCGTATGCTCAGAAATGGAAAGCGAGTGCGCCACCTGCGCTCGGCTATACCCCAGCGCCAGCAATGTCATTGCATCGATTTCGCGGGGCGAGAGCCCCCGCATGTTGTCCGGCTGCCGTTCTTTTGCAAATTCCAGCGCTTTTCGATTGAGGAAATGCGCCACCAATATGAGATCTCGGCCATACGTTTCGACAAATGCCTGCCATGCGATGTCATCACAGCTGTTGTTGACCGTAAACAGCGCAAACTGTCCGCCTGGCCCCCGCAGCGGGATCGAATATCCCTGATTGCCGACGCCATGTTCCTGCGCGTCCTGCAGGAAGGCCTTTACTGCTTTGCCCGACCAATTCAGCTGTTTCCAGTCCACAGCGTGAAATCGCTGAAAACAACCCAGAATAACCGGATCAATACGATGATAATTCCTGTCTCGATACCGTTCATCCCAGGCATCCGAATAAGTCGTGAACCCGTATTGATCCCCGGCCCCATCAACCCAGTGATATGTCATGTGGTCAATTTGCAGCTTGTCCCGCAACTGGACCGCTACGCTGGTCAGCTCGTCAAGCGTGCTGGTGCTTTCCAAATCCCCTAGGATCTGGCTCAAATCGAATTTTCTTCCCATTCGCGGGCGCGCAAGCCTCATCCTTTGAGGACGCAATCTCGGCCGCGGCGATCAGTCTTGTGTCGTCAAGCTGCTCGGCCAGCGCGCTCAACCCATTCGCCACTGCAAAGGCGTTGAGGTCCGACAGAACGTCCAAAATCCACTCATTTTGCGCCATCAGGGTGTCCCCGAAATAGTTAACGAAGGGTTAACACAACCATAACATGTGCAGACTAATTCGGCCTACTCGCTGCTTTCTACTCCCCAGAAATAGCGGGGTGCGATTTCTTAAAGCATTGAAAATGCATAATCATCGATAGAAACGATGAACACCCGCAAGGCGTGTTTGCGCCCTGCGGGTGTTGCAGCTGCTGTTTGCCTGAGTCCGTTAGTCGCGGGCAGCCAATACTTCTTCAAGGGTGCGCATGCCTGTATGCGGAGCCTGAACCAGCACCGACATGTTGCCCGGCTTGTGTTCGTTGCGCATCATCTTCATGTGCGCCTCAGGCAGATCCTGCCAAGTGAACACTTCGGACATGCACGGATCCAAGCGACGCTCGACCATAAGCTGGTTTGCAGCCGATGCCTGTTTGAGGTGCGCAAAATGCGAGCCCTGCAAGCGTTTCTGGTGCATCCACATGTAACGCACGTCGAAGGTCAGGTTGTAGCCAGTGGTCCCGGCGCAGATCACAACCATACCTCCCTTTTTTACGACAAAAGTAGACACCGGGAATGTGCTTTCGCCGGGGTGCTCGAACACCATGTCGACGTTCACACCTTTGCCGGTAATATCCCAGATGGCCTTGCCAAACTTGCGGGCTTCTTTGAACCATTCAGCATATTCCGGAGTATTCACCGTGGGCAGCTGGCCCCAGCAGTTGAAATCCTTGCGGTTGATGACGCCTTTGGCGCCAAGGTCCATCACAAACTCACGCTTGCTTTCATCCGATATCACGCCGATCGCATTGGCGCCCGCAGTGTTGATCAACTGTATCGCGTAAGAGCCCAGACCGCCCGATGCGCCCCAAACCAGGACGTTCTGGCCCGGCTTTAGATCGTGCGGTTCGTGCCCAAAAAGCATCCGATAGGCTGTTGCCAAGGTCAGCGTGTAGCAGGCGCTTTCTTCCCAGGTCAGGTGCTTGGGACGCGGCATCAGCTGCTGTGCCTGAACATTTGTAAACTGCGCGAACGAGCCATCAGGTGTCTCATATCCCCAGATGCGCTGGCTGGGCGAATACATCGGATCACCACCGTTGCAGTGTTCGTCATCGCCATCGTCCTGGTTGCAGTGAATCACGACTTCATCGCCGACTTTCCAGCGCTTCACTTTGTCACCAACCGCCCAGACGATGCCCGACGCATCTGAACCTGCGATGTGAAAGGGTTGGCCGTGGCCATCAAACGGGCTGATCGGCTTGCCAAGCGATGCCCAGACGCCGTTGTAGTTCACACCCGCCGCCATAACGAGAACCAGCACTTCGTGGCTGTCCAGCTTCGGGACATCAACGACTTCCAGCTGCATCGCTGTGTCTGGCTCACCGTGGCGCTCTTTCCGGATGGCCCAGGCATACATTTGCTTGGGAACGTACCCCATCGGGGGGATTTCACCCATCTCGTAGAGGTCCTTTTCCGGCGCCTCATACGACGCGATACCGCTGTCGACATCCAAAGCCATGCTGGCCTCCTTTTTCCAACTGTTGCCGCGCCGCAGAATCGCGGCTTTACAAAGACGAAATATTAGCCTCTGAGTAATATTGCAACCGTTATTGGTATCTATTTTGTAATTTTATGACCCAGCAGCTGCAGAAATACTTTCTGCACTTGCATCATTCTCAGCCCGAACAACGGGTTCTGATGCTGCCGCGTAATAAGCAAGCAGCTCTGATCGCTCGCCTGATGGGCGCAACACTCCAGCCTCGCGACGCAGAATCCGTCGCTCGACCAACTGATTGATGGCATCGTCAACAGCCTCTCCATCATCCTGGGCAACCGCGTCGCCGCCCAACGTCAGCAAACGCGCCTTCAACTCCTGCTCTGACATCTCACCTTCTTCCTGAACCAGCCGACACGCTGCAGGCACTGGAACAAAGGGAATTGCGGCGCCGATCCTGCGCATCAACTCGCGGGCCAGATCGGTCGTTAGGTCCCGTTCGTGCGCGACTCGAAATTCCTTCAGAGAAATCGGTGTCGCATACCGCACTGAGGCAATCCCGAATCTCTTGTAGCGCCCGACTAGCCTGCGCCAAATCTGCTTGAGCGACCAGCGGGTGATAACCCCGATCCGCGCGCGGAAGCGGCGTTCACTATCCTTCGCTGCCGCTGTTAATACGGTATCTTCAAGCACCCGATCATAGTTCAAAGCAACCGGAACAAACACCACATCCCGCCCCTGCGGTTCGACTCCGTCAAGGATATACTTCAACAATCCCAGCTTGGGGCGCCCCAGTTTGCCAGTCAGACTCAGCCCGCCCTCAGGGAACATGGCCTGCGTCACGCCCGCTTCGGTCGCGTGCCTTACATAGCTTGCAAGGACCTGTCGATATAGGTCGCTACCCGACTTGCGGCGAATGAAATAGGCCCCCATCGCGCGAATCAATCGACTTAGAGGCCAGACACGGGCCCACTCGCCCACAGCATAGGATAAGGTCGAATGGTCTGCCGCCAGATAGGTGACCAGCACGTAATCCATATTGCTGCGGTGGTTCATGACATAAACGACCGTCGCATCGGGATCGATACTGTCCAGCGCGGCTTTGTCCTCGTAACCCAACTGCACCTTGTAAAAGGCGTTACTCAGCATGCGGGCAAAACGGATCGCGATGCTGAAATACGCCACTGTCGAGAATGAGGGCGCAATCTCGCGCGCATAACGCCGTGCCAATTCTGAGGCAACAGCGTCAGGCACACCTTCTTCTTTGGCATGCTGCTGCACCGCGCGGCTTACTTGCGGGTCATAGATAAGCCGTTGAATCATGTCATGCCGCCCCGCCAACTTGAACGGTTGGATCGGACGCTGCAGTCGCTTGTTCAACCGTGCGACGGCGCGCTCAAGGCGGCGGCGGAAAAACCAGCGCACCGACGGAAACAAAAAATGCGAGGCAAATGTGACCGCGGCAAACAGCACGATCAGCACAAACAGCCAAAGCGGGATTTCCACAGTCTGCATCATTCGGGCACAGTGCCATCAAACGCGACCACCCACAATCTGCAGAAACCGTCGATGCCGCAACGCAGCGAATTGACATGTACTGAAAATTACTATTTACCACCATAGAACGTAATTTTGTTACCCACCGATCCGCGAGGCCCGACCCATGACGCAGTTGCAGAAAGATCGCCCCTGGCTCATCCGTACATATGCCGGTCACTCAACGGCCAAAGCGTCAAATGCGCTTTATCGTGCGAACCTAGCCAAAGGTCAGACCGGCCTGTCCGTGGCCTTCGATCTGCCAACCCAAACAGGGTATGACAGCGATCACACTTTGGCGCGCGGCGAAGTTGGAAAAGTTGGGGTTCCGATCTGCCATCTGGGGGACATGCGGGTTCTGTTCGATCAAATTCCGCTGGAACAGATGAATACCTCGATGACGATCAATGCGACTGCTCCTTGGCTTTTGGCGCTTTATATCGCAGTTGCCGAGGAACAGGGCGCGGATGTCTCGAAATTGCAGGGGACCGTCCAGAACGACCTGATCAAGGAATACCTGAGCCGCGGCACTTATGTGTGCCCACCAAAGCCATCGCTGAAGATGATCGCGGACGTGGCCGAATATTGCTACGATAACGTGCCCAAATGGAACCCGATGAATGTGTGTTCGTACCACCTGCAAGAAGCAGGCGCGACGCCCGAGCAAGAGCTGGCCTATGCTCTGGCGACTGCCATTGCAGTGCTGGACGAACTTCGCCCGCGCGTTCCGGCTGAAGACTTCCCAGCACTCTGCGGGCGGATTTCGTTTTTTGTGAATGCGGGCATCCGGTTTGTCACCGAAATGTGCAAAATGCGCGCCTTTGTGGATCTTTGGGACGAAATTCTGAAGCAGCGCTATGGCATTGAAGACCCCAAGTTCCGCCGATTCCGTTATGGCGTTCAGGTAAACTCGCTGGGACTGACCGAACAGCAGCCGGAAAACAACGTTTATCGCATACTGATTGAAATGCTTGCGGTGACGCTATCCAAACGTGCCCGCGCACGTGCGGTGCAGTTGCCTGCATGGAACGAAGCGCTCGGCCTGCCTCGTCCCTGGGATCAGCAATGGTCGATGAGGATGCAACAAATCCTCGCCTATGAAACCGATCTGCTGGAATATGGCGATTTGTTCGACGGCAATCCGGTTGTCGATGCCAAAGTCGAAGAACTTAAAAATGGCGCACGAGCCGAATTGGCTAATCTCGAATCGATGGGCGGCGCGGTAGCCTCGATCGAATACATGAAATCGCGGCTGGTCGAGTCCAATGCCGAGCGCCTGAACCGTATTGAACGCAATGAAACCGTCGTCGTTGGCGTAAACAAATGGACCGAGGGCGAAGCCTCGCCTTTGCAGACCGAGGATGGCGGCATCATGGTCGTCGACCCGGCGGTTGAACAGGAACAAATCGGGCGCTTGAACGACTGGCGTGCGGATCGGGATGACGCAGCAGTGGCCGCGGCGCTGCAAGCATTGCGCGAAGCAGCGCGATCCGGTGCCAACGTGATGGCACCTTCAATCGCTGCGGCCAAGGCCGGTGTCACAACTGGCGAATGGGCCGAGGAAATGCGCAAGGCCTACGGTACATATCGTGGACCAACCGGCGTCTCGGGATCTGTTTCGAACAAAACCGAAGGTCTGGAAGACCTGCGCGCAGCCGTAGATGCGGTAAGCGACCGACTGGGGCGCAGGCTGAAGTTTCTTGTTGGCAAACCTGGTCTGGACGGACACTCGAACGGAGCCGAACAGATCGCCTTCCGCGCACGCGACTGTGGCATGGATATCAGCTACGAAGGTATTCGTCTTACGCCCGAAGAAATCGTAACTGCGGCACAAGAAGACAAAGCGCATGTGATTGGTCTATCGATCCTCTCTGGCAGCCACCTGCCTTTGGTGAAGGACGTGATGACGCGGCTGAAAGCAGCAGGGCTAAGCGATATTCCCGTCATTGTTGGTGGGATCATCCCCGATGAGGACGCGGAACAATTGCGTTCCCTGGGTGTATCGAAAATCTATACGCCGAAAAATTTCGAATTGAATGCAATCATGGGCGATATCGTCACGTTGGTTGACCCAACGGAAATTGCGGCTGAATAGAAAAGCATATTACAGAAATCTCCATTTCTATTTCCGGTAAAATGGGAATAGATAGGTTCGGGTTTATTCAATTTCCCCTGCAATAAGTAGGGGAATAGCCGAAATGGAGAAGATTATGGCGATCGATCTTGAAATAATGTCGCGCAAAGAACTGCTCGAATTGCGCAATCGGGTCGAAAAGGCGCTAAAAACCGCCGAAGTGCGTGAGCGAAAAGAAGCGTTGAAAGCCGCCGAAAAGGCGGCGGCGGAATATGGGTTTTCGTTGTCTGAATTGTCAGGAGACAGCGCTAAGTCGGTAAAATCATCTAAAGCGAAATATCAAAATCCGAACAATCCGTCGCAAACCTGGACTGGGCGGGGCCGCAAACCGCAGTGGGTTCATGACGCCATAAAAGCCGGTACCGATATTACTGATCTGGAAATCTGATCGGGGGAAAGTGGCAAAATGACTATCCATATTGGAGCCCAAAAAGGCGAGATTGCCGAAACCGTTCTTTTGCCCGGCGACCCGTATCGCGCAAAATGGGCGGCCGAAACGTTTCTTGAAGACGTAAAGCTGGTAAACGAAGTGCGTGGCATGCTGGGGTTCACCGGCACCTGGAAAGGAAATCGTGTTACCATTCAGGGTAGTGGCATGGGGATGCCGTCTCTGTCGATCTACGTGAACGAATTGATCCGTGACTACGGCGCCAAAACTCTGATCCGGATCGGGTCATGTGGCGGGATGCAAGACAGTGTGAATGTGCGTGATGTTATTCTGGCGATGACGTCGACCACACTCAGCACCCCTTCGCGCGGGATTATGAAAGAGGTGAACTTCGCCCCTTGCGCGGATTGGGGTCTTTTGCAGTCTGCAGCATTGGCTGCACAAGCCAAAGGTACGCCAACCCATGTTGGCGGCATCTATTCATCCGATGTCTTTTATGACGAACGCCCGGACCTGAACGAACAAATGGTTCGGCACGGTATTTTGGGTGTCGAGATGGAAGCGGCAGAGCTTTACATCCTTGCCGCGCGTCACAAATGCCGCGCATTGGCGGTACTGACAGTCTCGGACCACCTGCTGACCGGCGAAGCCCTGCCCTCCTCGGACCGAGAAAGCAGTTTTGGCGACATGGTCGAAATCGCGCTGCAGGCGGCGTTCCCGGACAGCTGAATTGCGCGATATCTAGCGCCCGTGCGTGCGGTCATATCCGTTGCGCGCGGGGCTGCGCCATCCCTCAAGCGCACCTTCAGCCGGGGCAAAGGTCTCTACCAATAGGGGATAACAGGCTGCGGTATCCGATGAATGCTCGGACGAGCAATCACCGCCCGGGCACGCGCTTAGATTTCCCAGCAGGTCAATCTCGGCGAAAAACTCAAGATAGTCTCCCGGACGGACAGGTGAGGCTTTCATGAAATACTGCCCGGTATCACGCGTGAAACCGGTGCACATGAACACGTTCAATACATCATGTACCGAAGGCTCGGCTTCGGCCAAAGAGACGCCCAAATGATCCGCCAGCGCGCGTGTCAGATTCGAATGGCAACAGTGATGGTACTGGGATCCAGTTAGCAGATTACCGGTATAGGGATCACATCGGGTCCCGATCACATCGTGCACCGACCCGCCGAAATCATCGATTCCGTACCACCCCAGCGTATCTGCAATGATTGTCGCCATCGGTCGCATATGTGGAAAGCTCGACCACATGCGCTCACCCACGGTGATATGTGTGCCATGCAACGCGCGCGTCTTGCCGGAATAGAACCGCTCGGAAAGGTCGTTGAGGTTCCACAGGTTTAGATCGCCAACTTGCGATCCTTCAACAGAAGTGATCCGAAAGAAATGCCCTGCAGGCACCTCAAAGCATTGCGCATCTCGCGGTGGCACCAACACCTCACCCGTTTTGTGCGCTGTATCACGCGCAGTTTGATAGAGCCCTAGATCGGGTTTTGGTAGCCCTTCATTCGGGTAGCAAATAACGGGCGCAATCGCGCGGCGCGCATCTGCATCCATGGGTGGGCGGGGAGTATTCCGAGATTCTGACATGGGCCGAGAGTGGCGCAGTTCGGCCCGGTGGGAAACCCCAAACAGCAGCTATTGCCCTTTCAGACACTGCGTGGGCTCAACGTCAGATTTTGACACCGCGCCACAGTAAGCACAGCGCCACTGGCCCTCGCTTCGATGTTGCCGCCACCTGCAGTCGCGCGTTAGAGACGACGTGCGGGACCGCCAGAAAAAATAGGCAAATACGCCAGCGGCGAGCAGAAGCAATAGAACGGGCATAGCTCTGCATTGCCTATTGTGTCGTAATTTTCAAGCCCGCGCGACACGGTCAGGCCGCGTTCGCATATTCAAACAATTCTGGTGTTTCGTCTTTGGCCGGAACTTTGGGCTCGGGCGTATAGTAGGCCCAGGCTTGCTCCAGAAATTCCAGCGCTTTGGCCGCGTCGTGTTTTTGGTTTTGCATGTTCATCGGAGTGACCTCTTTTCGAACTCATCACTCCCCCCTGCGCGGACTTTAGATCCGCGCTTGTACAAGCGCATCGCATAGTTTTGCAGAGGCGGCATGCACTTGCCGCAACCCGGCAAGTGCTTTGTTTTGGTGCGTGATCAGACCGCGCGGTCCACCATCATCTTCTTGATTTCTGCAATCGCTTTGGCCGGATTCAGACCCTTGGGGCAGGTCTTGGCGCAGTTCATGATGGTGTGGCAGCGATACAGCTTGAACGGATCTTCCAACTCGTCCAAGCGCTCACCGGTGGCCTCATCCCGACTGTCGATGATCCAGCGGTAAGCATGCAACAGCGCGGCAGGGCCGAGATAACGGTCGCCGTTCCACCAGTAGCTGGGGCACGAGGTCGAACAACTGGCACACATCACACATTCATAGAGACCATCCAATTTCTTGCGGTCTTCGATGGATTGCTTCCACTCTTTTGCCGGACGATTGGTCTTAGTCTCCAACCACGGCATGATCGAGGCGTGTTGGGCGTAGAAATGAGTCAGATCAGGGATCAGGTCCTTGACCACTGGCATATGAGGCAGCGGATAGATTTTCACGTCGCCCTTGATCTCATCCATGCCATAGATACAGGCCAGCGTGTTGATCCCGTCGATATTCATCGCGCAGGAACCACAGATGCCCTCGCGGCAGGACCGGCGGAAAGTCAGGGTTGGGTCAATCTCGTTCTTGATCTTGATCAGCGCGTCCAGAACCATCGGGCCGCAAGTGTCCATGTCGACGAAATAGGTATCGACACGTGGGTTCTGGCCATCATCCGGGTTCCAGCGATAGATCTGGAATTTGCGCACATTGGTCGCGCCATCGGGCTTGGGCCAGGTTTTACCGGTGGTGATCCGGGAATTCTTGGGGAGGGTCAGTTGTACCATAAGTTCCTCTCCTTAGAACGTCCGCGCCTTGGGCGCGATTCTTTTCATGCTGATGCCGCCTTCGTCTTCGGTCGTCAGCGGATCAACGATAACCGGACGGTAGCTAAGCTCTACTTTGTTGCCATCGACACGGCTGACCGTGTGGACGCGCCAGTTCTCATCGTCGCGCTCGGTGAAATCTTCATGGGCGTGCGCACCGCGGGATTCCTTACGCGCTTCGGCACCAACGATGGTGGCGAGCGCGCTTGGCATCAGGTTGGTAAGCTCGAGCGTCTCCATCAGATCGCTGTTCCAGACCAACGATCTGTCAGAAACCTTCAGATCATCCATCTTGGCGGCGATCGCAGTCATCTTCTCGACGCCCTCAGCCATGGTCTTCGAGGTGCGGAAAACCGCCGCGTCCTCTTGCATGGTGCGCTGCATCTCAAGCCGCAGATCTGCGGTTGGAATTGCACCGCTGGCGATGCGCGCCGCATCGAACCTGTCAAACGCCTTATCGACAGAGGCCTGGTTCAGAACCGGGTTCGACGCGTCGGCATCCACAACTTTGCCCGCTCGGATCGCCGCAGCGCGGCCAAAGACCACGAGGTCGATCAGCGAGTTTGAACCAAGACGGTTTGCCCCGTGAACCGAGGCACACCCGGCCTCGCCCACAGCCATCAGACCAGGGACCACGGCGGTCGGGTTGTCGGCTGTCGGGTTCAGAACTTCACCCCAATAGTTCGTCGGGATACCGCCCATGTTGTAGTGCACGGTCGGCAGAACCGGGATCGGTTCCTTGGTAACGTCAACACCGGCAAAGACGCGCGCAGATTCTGAAATGCCCGGTAGGCGTTCCGCCAAAGCTTCGGCTGGCAAATGGCTGAGGTTCAGATGGATGTGATCGCCGTTGTCACCGTGGCCGCGCCCTTCGCGAATTTCCATGGTCATTGAACGGCTAACGTAGTCGCGCGGCGCGAGGTCTTTGTACTGAGGCGCATAGCGCTCCATGAACCGCTCGCCTTCCGAGTTGGTCAGGTATCCGCCTTCACCACGTGCACCTTCGGTGATCAGGCAGCCCGATCCGTAGATGCCGGTTGGGTGGAACTGAACAAACTCCATATCCTGCAGTGCAAGACCCGCGCGGGCCACCATACCGCCACCGTCGCCGGTGCAGGTATGTGCCGAGGTTGCACTGAAATAGGCGCGGCCATAGCCGCCGGTCGCCAGAACAACCATCTTGGCGTTGAAGACGTGCATCGTGCCGTCGTCCAACTTCCAGCACACGACACCCTGACACTGTCCGTCCTCAGACATTATCAGATCAATGGCGAAATACTCGATGTAGAACTCGGCGTTGTTCTTCAGCGATTGACCATACAGCGTGTGCAGGATCGCATGACCGGTCCGGTCGGCGGCGGCACAGGTCCGCTGCACAGCGGGGCCTTCGCCAAATTCGGTGGTGTGGCCACCAAATGGGCGCTGATAGATCTTGCCTTCTTCGGTCCGGCTGAATGGCACTCCGTAATGTTCTAGCTCATATACGGCTTTGGGTGCTTCACGCGCGAGGTATTCCATCGCATCGGTGTCACCCAGCCAGTCCGAGCCCTTGACGGTGTCATACATGTGCCACTGCCAATGGTCTGGCCCCATATTCGACAAGGACGCCGCAATGCCGCCTTGGGCGGCCACTGTGTGTGAACGGGTCGGGAATACCTTCGTCACGCAAGCGGTGCGCAAACCCTGCTCGGCCATGCCCAATGTTGCACGCAGACCCGCGCCACCGGCACCGACAACCACCACGTCATATTCGTGGGTTTCGTATTCATATGCTGCTGTCATTGTTCTTGTTCCTTACTGCGCATATCCGAGGGCCAGACGCGCGAGCGCAAACAGACCCGCAGCAATCAGTGTGTATGCAAAAGCTTGCGCGGCCATCAGCGCCAGCTTTTCCGCGACGCCATGCACGTAGTCCTCAATCGCTTCCTGGGCTTCGCGCAACAAATGCGGGACGACAACAACCAGTGTCAGACCCATGATAATCGCCGGGAACGGGCGGCTGTAATAGGCCAGAGCCTCTTCGTAGGTTCCACCTAGGGCGTGCCCGAAGGTAAATACAAACAGCGGTACAAGGATGACCAATGCCGCCGAGCTGAGCATCATTTGCCAGTGGTGATGTGTACCTGCACGTCCGGCCCCCATGCCCTGCGCGCGTTTACGGTCTGTGAGAAACTGCATCGCGAACCTCCCCTTAAAGCGCTACGGCTGTGATCAGAGCCAGAACAGTTGCCAGCACGAACATGCCAATGCCCATCTTCTCGGACACCTCAACATCCACGCAATATCCCAGATCCCAGATGACGTGCCGCAAACGGCCCAGCATGTGATAGAAAATGGCCCAAGCCGCGCCGAACATGATCAGATCACCCAGGAAACTGGTCATCAATCCATTGATCAGCTCAAAGGCGCTTTCCGATGTGGCCGCAGCAAGTAACCACCAGACGACCAACAAAGCCAAACCAAAAGACGCAAGACCCGTGATGCGCACCATAATCGAAGATATGGACGTCATCTGTGGACGATAGATCGTCAAATGTGGAGAAAGCGGGCGGTTGCCTCGATTTACATCGGCCATGTTGGCTCCTTTTCGGTTGGCTACCGAACGTTTTACTGTTTTTTACGACTCTGTCACGCGCTGCAGGTGCAAAATCCAGTAAATTTAACGCAAAATCGCTGATAAGCCGTGTTTGTGATCACACAAAATATTCTCGTGATCACAAATCACATTCGATACCGCCAATGTTAGCGTTTTCAATGAAAAAGCAATGTGATCACGAATCTATTATTGGAGCGGCGTCAGCCCTGCAGTCTGCTGTGTCACCTCGCGTAAAAGCTTCTTGCGAATACGTTCGGGATAATCCGCGAAGCCTGCTGCAGAGACGACAAAGGCCCCCTCGCCAACGATGACGTTCTCGAAGAAATAGGCTGTCAGATCGGGTTCACTTTCTTCAATCGCGATCGCGTTCACGGTGATGCCGCGATCCCGCAGTTTGGCGTGGATGGTCGACGGCTCGATTCCTTCATTCGAAATTCCGTCGCCCGAAAGATCAATAAGATGCCTTTCGCATTCGGGCACGTCGTCAAAGCTGGCAACCGTCATATCGAGCGCCTCACCTATCGCAGTTGAGAAGTTACGCCAGACACGAGGATCAGCTGCGACCTGATCAGCAAAACTGTCCAAGGTGTTAAAACTATCGATCCGGGTCCAGGGGATCGTGATCCTCTGGCGAGAACTGCCTGTCCATTGCACGAGCATCAGCCGAGCCTGTCCGCGCACCAAGGCCTCGGATACGATAGGGTCCCGCAGACCTGCGGCAAGACCGTCCATTTGGATACGATATTCCTCGGAATCAACCGAGCCTGAAACGTCTACGGCCAAGGCCAGAGCCAAATCACAAGCATAGGCCTGAGATGCCAGATACAGGCTGGCGGCGAGCGCACGAAACATCATCATGCGCCAAGCGTAGCATGGATTTCGCGGACCGTGATCACTTGAATGTCAGCCGCCAGAAGGCATTGGCTACATCGGCATAAGAGCCCAATAATCCAAATCTAGCAGAACGTTAGGAAGATATCTCCCCTCGTCATTGCGCAGAACGAAGGGCTCGCCGCCTTTGGTCGCAACAAGGCGCAAGCGGATGGCACCGATTCCGGGAGTTCCGGTCTCGGCCTTGTCCAAAACTTCGGACCAGGCTTTGATCGTATCGCCCGAGAAACAAGGATTGGCGTGGGCACCGCCGTTCAGACCAACGATCATCTGCGCATTCGCCAGGCCATTAAACGACAAGGCACGCGCCATTGAGATAACGTGGCCGCCATAGATCAGCCGCCCCTCTGGACGGAAGGTGAGGTCGAAATGCACTTTGGCGGTGTTCTGCCACAGGCGGGTGGCCAGCATGTGCTCGGCCTCTTCGACGGTCACGCCATCGACGTGATCGATCGTTTCTTCCGTGTTGTACGCATCCCAGCGGTGGTTTTCGCCGGATTGTACAAAATTATATTTCGAGAAATCGAGCCCCTGCGGTACCGCCAGATCGCTGACATCAAGCGCCTTTTTCAGATTGGGCACCACCGTCTCTGGTGCAGGCGCATCGAGGTTTGATTTGCGCACCATGACCCAGCGAACATACTCGATCACCACTTCGTCGCGCTGGTTCAGCCCGCGGGTGCGGACCCAGACGACACCGGTTTTGCCGTTTGAGTTTTGCTTGAGGCCGATCACCTCGGATTCGGCGCGCAAGGTATCGCCGGGATAGACCGGTTTCAGCCAGCGACCCTCGGCATAGCCCAGATTGGCGACCGCGTTCAGCGAGATATCGGGAACCGTTTTGCCGAATACCACATGGAACGCCGCCAGATCATCAATCGGGCTTTGCGGCAGGCCACAATTCCGGGCAAACTCATCCGAGGAATAGAGTGCGTGTCGTGCAGGGTAGAGCGCGTGATAAAGCGCGCGCTCGCCATCCGTCACCGTGCGCGGCACGGCGTGATGCAGGATCTGACCGACTGAATAATCCTCGAAAAAGTTACCCGGATTGGTTTTTGCCATTATTGCTGTCCCAGTTTCATGTCGGGGGTGTAATCAGCGGCGACCTCTTTGGTCACAGCCTGCGCGCAACGCATCACGTTATTTGCGGCGTCAAAGGCATAGGACGGGTCGCCATAAAGCTCCCATCCCTTTGCCAACGCGTCCGAGACCTTGTGGCAGAAGGCTGATGTGTCTTCCTCGGTCAACAAACGATAAAGTTTCGCCATTGATTAGGTCCCTTATCCACCAAACGGAGACGGACCAACCAGCCCGTGAATATAGCCCACAACGCCCAGCAGCACGATGGAGCCCACAAAGAACATGGCATCTTTGCCGTATGTGCCGGGTTCGCCCGGCGCCCAGTCTGGTTCGGATTTGTTGATCACGATCACTTCGACAATTGCCCAGGCCAGCAAGCCACCAAACAGGATGATCGAGGCCAGATCACCGTTCACCAACAGGTGCGCAAAGGCCCAGAGTTTAAAGCCACCCAGCATGGGGTGACGGACTTTGTTCAACAGGCGACCTTTGGTTCCCGCAGGGCTGGCCAGATAGAACGCGATCAACACCAGCAGGTTGTTGACGTGAATCAGAAAGGTTGGCGGCGCCCAGACATATATGAAATCGGTCATGCGATAACCGAAGATCATCAACAATACCGAGGCCACCAAGGCGAGCGCCACGACGCCCTTGCCCGCGTCGCCCATGGCGGCACGTCGTTCCGGCATCGCGCGCTTAAAAAGATGTGCGGCCCACCAAAGTGCCACACCAAGGATCAGAAGAACAAAGCCCATACTGGCTTACCCCGCTTGCAAAGCTACTATCGCCTCTGCTTTTGCCAGAGTTTCGCGGGCAGTTACAACGTGTAGGTTTTCAACAATCTTGCCATCGACAACGGCGACCCCCTGCCCCTGCGACTCGGTTTCCTCGAAAGCGGCAATCTGACGGCGAGCCAGATCAATCTCATCCTCGGAAGGGGCAAAGGCGGAGTTTGCGATGTCGACCTGGGCCGGGTGGATCAGGGTTTTGCCATCAAAGCCCATGTCGCGGCCCTGGGCACACTCGGCGGCCAGACCGTCGGTGTCCTTGAAGGCATTGTAGACGCCATCGACGATGATCAGCCCCTCTGCCTTGGCCGCCAACAGGCACAGGCCAAGCGAGGTCATCATCGGCAAACGGTCGGGGCGGAAGCGCGTCTGCAGCTCTTTCGCAAGATCGTTGGTCCCCATGACAAAGCCTGCCATCAGCGGATGTGCGGCAATTTCGGCTGCGTTCAGCATCCCGCGCGGCGTCTCCATCATCGCCCAGATCGGCAGGTCTCCGGTGATTGAGGTCAGCGCATCCACATCCGCAGCAGAACTCACCTTTGGCAACAGAACGGCATCTGCATCCATCTCGCGCACGGCTTCGGCATCCGCGCGCCCCCATTCGGTATCAAGCCCGTTGATCCGCACGATCTTGACCCGAGCGCCATAGCCTCCGGCGGCCAAAGCCGCCTTGAGGGTCTCGCGCGCGTTCTCTTTCTCATCAGCCGCAACCGCGTCTTCAAGATCAAAGATGATGGCGTCCACCGGCAATGTGCGGGCCTTATCAAGCGCGCGTTCACGCGAGCCGGGGATGTATAGTACCGAGCGATAGGGGCGTTGGCGCGGGTCCACGGGACTCTCCCATTGAAATAATGTTGCGCGGAATGGGGCATTTTTTGACGGAAAGTTCAAGAACAAAATCGCCGCAGCGCAGCATTTCCTGCGCTGCGCAACGTGCGTTGCCTTAACGCGATGTCCTTTTGCCTACGGCACGCTGCTTTGAGGAAGAGCTTGAAAGGGGTGACCAATGAAAACGATTATGCTGAAAATGACGATTGGCTTGGGCATCATGGTACTGGCAGCGCAACAAGTCAGCGCACAGAATTGTGCGCCACGCGAAGACGTGATCAAGCGATTGACAAAGTCATATGGCGAAACCCGACGAGGCATCGGTATTGCGCGTCGGGGAGCGGTGATGGAGGTTTTTGCCTCGGACCAAACCGGCAGTTGGACCATTGTTGTGACCTTGCCGGAAGGTGTGACCTGCCTGATCGCCTCGGGCCAGTCTTATGAAACACTGGCCGAAGCATTGCCGCCCAACGCCTAAACCAGCGCATCCCAAATAAGTTTGCTTCCCGTCAGGGTCAGCAAGACGTAGGCAATGTTGAAAAACAATCGTTCGGAGAGCATGAAATGCGCCCGGACGCCCAGCCAGGCCCCGAGGATCGCAAACGGGGTCAGCAACAGGTCTGCCAAGGCTGTGTGCCAAGTGAAGAGGCCCAGATAGGCGAAGGGCACGAATTTGACGGCGTTGATCACCCAGAAGACCAGCACGGTCGAGGCTTGAAATTCGGTTTTCGTCAGGCGTTGTGACAGCAGGTATACGGCGGCGGGTGGGCCGCCCGCATGGCTGACAAAGCTGGTGAATCCGGCGATAAGCCCGGCAAACAAACCCGCCGATGGAGGCAATTGGTTGGCAAAGCCCCGCACCCAGCCTCTGGTCTGGGCAACGTGCCAGATCACGAAACCGACCGATATTCCGCCAATCAACAGACGTAGCAGATCGTCATCCGTCGCACGATAAAGCCACGCGCCCAGCGCGATACCGGGTACTGCGCCCAACATCAGAAGGCGCGAATCCGGCCAGCTCCAGCGTTTCCAATACGGCTTTAACGTCGCCAGATCGATCACCATCAGTATCGGCAGCATTAGCGCTAGCGCCTGTCCTGGCGTCAGTATCAGAGCCAGAATCGACGAAGATGCAAACGCCACTCCCGAGCCGAACCCACCTTTCGAGATCCCCGCGAAGATCACCGCCGGGATCGCCACTGCAAAAAACATCAGGTTCATGTCGAACATCAGGCACCCCGGAATTATGCATGATTCACAGGCGGTTTAGCGCAATCGGCGGGGTGGGTGCAAACGGTATGCGGTGGCATGCCGCGCCGCAGAAGGCTTGCGTGACGCCGCTTTTGCGACTAGCACAACCGCGATTTCAAAACCGACCGGAGATATTCCAAATGGCCAGACCCAAGATCGCGCTGATCGGCGCAGGTCAGATCGGCGGCACGCTCGCCCACCTCGCTGCAATGAAAGAACTTGGTGACGTCGTGCTGTTCGACATCGCCGAAGGCACCCCGGAAGGAAAGGCGCTGGACATCGCCGAATCCGGCCCCTCGGAAGGCTTCGACGCCAAACTGAAGGGCACCCAGTCCTATGAGGACATCGCCGGTGCCGACGTCTGCATCGTCACCGCTGGCGTGCCGCGCAAGCCGGGCATGAGCCGCGACGACTTGCTGGGCATCAACCTGAAGGTCATGAAATCGGTCGGTGAAGGCATCGCCGCAAACGCTCCGGATGCGTTCGTCATCTGCATCACCAACCCGCTGGACGCGATGGTTTGGGCGCTGCGTGAATTCTCGGGCCTGCCGCACAACAAAGTCTGCGGCATGGCGGGCGTTCTGGACTCGGGCCGTTTCGCACACTTCTTGTCGGAAGAGTTCAATGTGTCCATGCGCGACGTCACCGCCTTTGTTCTGGGCGGCCATGGCGACACGATGGTGCCTTCGGTACGCTACTCGACCGTTGCCGGTATCCCGCTGCCCGATCTGGTTGAGATGGGCTGGACCACGCAGGAAAAACTGGACGCCATCGTTCAGCGCACCCGTGACGGCGGCGCAGAAATCGTTGGCCTGCTGAAGACCGGCTCGGCTTTCTATGCACCGGCGACTTCGGCGATCGAAATGGCCGAAGCCTATTTGAAAGATCAGAAGCGCGTTCTGCCTTGTGCAGCCTATTGCAACGGCGAACTGGGTGTCGACGGCATGTATGTCGGCGTGCCTACCGTAATCGGGGCAGGTGGTATCGAGCGCGTCGTCGACATCAAGCTGAACGAAGAAGAACAGGCCGGTTTCGACAATTCGGTCAATGCCGTTAAGGGCCTGATCGAAGCATGCAAGGGCATCGACAGCTCGCTGGCCTAAGTCACGAACCCTAAAACCAATGAACCGGCCCTCTTCACGGGCCGGTTTTCTTTTACACGGTGCCAAGCTGGCTAAAAGATGTTCGCGCAAACGTCGCAAAACTCATCTATGAATGTGTTTTGTGGGCATGATCCCGGATCATCGAATCAATTTCCACGCCCCGCAATTTTTGTGATCACACCCCAAAAACCTGTGATCACAAATACTGAAAATCTTCGACAATTTCCCGTGACCCGTCAAAAAACTCTTTAATTTTGGCGCTTAGACACCCCTATAACGGTGTAATCGTAGTCAGACGGGACAATTTCGATGAACATTCACGAATATCAAGCCAAAGCGCTTCTTCGCAGCTATGGCGCTCCGGTCTCCGATGGTCGCGCAGTTCTGCGCGCCGAGGAAGCCAAAACCGCAGCCGGTGAATTGGACGGGCCGCTTTGGGTCGTCAAGGCGCAAATCCACGCGGGTGGTCGCGGCAAGGGTTCCTTCAAAGAGGCCGACGCCGGTGAAAAGGGCGGTGTCCGTCTGACCAAATCGGTGGAAGAAGCCGCCGAAGAAGCCAAAAAGATGCTGGGCCGCACGCTGGTCACCCATCAGACCGGCCCCGCAGGCAAGCAGGTGAACCGCATCTACATCGAAGCCGGTTCGGGCATCGAACGTGAACTTTACCTGGCCCTGCTGGTGGACCGCCAGACCAGCCGTATCTCATTCGTATGCTCGACCGAAGGCGGCATGGACATCGAAGAGGTGGCCGCTGCGACGCCTGAGAAAATCCTGTCCTTCTCGGTTGATCCCGCCACTGGTTATCAGCCCTATCACGGCCGCCGCATCGCGTTCTCGTTGGGACTGGAAGGCGCGCAGGTCAAACAATGCGTCAAGCTGATGAACCAGCTCTACAATGCCTTCGTCGAGAAGGACATGGAGATGCTGGAGATCAACCCACTGATCGTCTCGGACAAGGGCGACCTGAAAGTACTGGACGCAAAAGTCGGCTTTGATGGTAACGCGGTATACCGCCACCCGGATATTGCCGAGTTGCGCGACACGACCGAGGAAGACCCCAAGGAACTGGAAGCGTCCAAATACGACCTGAACTACATCGCGCTGGACGGTGAGATCGGCTGCATGGTCAACGGTGCCGGTCTTGCGATGGCCACGATGGACATCATCAAGCTTTACGGTGCCGAGCCTGCCAACTTCCTGGATGTGGGCGGTGGCGCGACCAAAGAGAAAGTAACCGAGGCGTTCAAGATCATCACCTCGGACCCCAACGTCAAAGGCATTCTGGTCAACATCTTCGGCGGCATCATGCGCTGTGATGTGATTGCCGAGGGCGTCGTTGCCGCGGTGAAAGAGGTGGGCCTGCAGGTCCCGCTGGTCGTGCGTCTGGAAGGCACGAATGTCGAGAAGGGCAAAGAGATCATCAACACCTCGGGCCTCGATGTGATCGCAGCGGACAATCTGAAAGACGGTGCCGAGAAAATCGTGAAGGCCGTCAAAGGCTGAGTGTCATCCCGTAGGGTGGGCTTCAGCCCGCCTTTCCCAAGATTTTGGCGGGCAGAAGCCTGCCGTATAAAGGAGAACGCCAGATGGCAGTCCTCATCGACGAAAATACCAAAGTGATCTGTCAGGGCTTTACCGGCTCGCAGGGCACATTCCACAGCGAACAGGCCATCGCCTATGGCACCAAGATGGTCGGCGGCGTGACCCCCG
This sequence comes from Ruegeria sp. HKCCD3925, assembly GCF_057221175.1. Taxonomy (NCBI): domain Bacteria; kingdom Pseudomonadati; phylum Pseudomonadota; class Alphaproteobacteria; order Rhodobacterales; family Roseobacteraceae; genus Ruegeria; species Ruegeria sp. HKCCD3925. The sequence continues at coordinate 307,461 of NZ_JBWVBI010000005.1, read as the reverse complement.
GCAAAGGCGGGATGACACATCTTGACCTGCCCGTGTTCAACTCGGTCCACGAGGCCAAGCATGTGACCGAAGCCAATGCCAGCGTGATCTACGTGCCGCCGCCGTTTGCAGCGGATTCGATCCTCGAGGCGATTGATGCCGAGATGGAAGTGATCGTCTGCATCACTGAAGGCATCCCCGTTCTGGACATGATGAAGGTGAAGCGTGCGCTGGAAGGGTCGAACTCGCGCCTGATCGGCCCGAACTGCCCCGGTGTCATCACGCCCGACGCCTGCAAGATCGGCATCATGCCCGGCCACATCCACAAGCGCGGCTCGGTCGGTGTTGTGTCTCGTTCGGGTACCCTGACTTATGAGGCCGTCAAACAGACCACCGATGTGGGTCTGGGCCAGTCCACCTGCGTGGGCATCGGCGGCGACCCGATCAAAGGGACCGAGCATATCGACGTGCTGGAATGGTTCCTGGCGGATGACGAAACCGAGTCGATCATCATGATCGGTGAAATCGGTGGCTCGGCCGAGGAAGAAGCTGCACAGTTCCTGGCGGATGAGGCCAAGAAAGGCCGCAAGAAGCCCACGGCAGGGTTCATCGCGGGCCGCACGGCCCCTCCTGGCCGCCGCATGGGCCACGCGGGCGCCATCGTCGCCGGCGGCAAAGGCGGCGCCGAGGACAAGATCGAAGCCATGCGCTCGGCTGGTATCGTCGTGGCCGAAAGCCCGGCGCAGCTGGGTGAGGCTGTGCTGGAAGCCATCGGTTGACCAGAATTTGACTGCTTTGGGAGGAGCGGTAAACATGACTTTCGGCGAAGCCATTAGAACCTGTTTCTCCAAGTTTTTCACCTTTTCGGGCCGTGCCTCGCGGCCCGAATACTGGTTTTTTTTCCTGTTCATCGTGATCTGGAGCATCATTGCCGGGATCATCGACTGGCAGTTCTTCACTCAGGTCGCAGTGACTGAAACCGAAACATCCAAATCCGTCACGGCCACCTCAACAGGCCCGGTCCAAAGCATCGTCAGCCTGATTGTCTTCTTCCCGCATCTGGCCGTTGCATGGCGGCGGATGCATGATACCGGGCGCAGCGGGCTTTATGCTCTGCTGCCGATCCTGCTGATACTTGGTGCGCTTGCCGTCCTGATCTTTGGCATCGGCCTTGCCAGCCAGTTCCATGGCGGCACGTTGGATATCCTGTTCACCCGCGCAACTCTTCTTATTGTCATTCCGACACTTCTTGTCCTGTTTGTGTCGCCCCTCCTGGTTCTGTGGTGGCTGACCCGCCCCAGCGAACCAGGCACCAACCAATACGGTCCCAACCCATATGAGGTAGCCCAATGACCGAACACTCGCCCAACACCGCCTTTCATGCCTCAAGCTTCATGCAGGGGCATAATGCCGAATATCTGGAGCAGCTTTATGCCCAGTACACCAAGAACCCCGGTGCGGTCGACGCAGCCTGGGTCGAGTTCTTCAAGGCCATGGGCGATGACGCGCCGGATGTGCAGCGCGAGGCCGAGGGCCCTTCGTGGGCGCGCAGCGATTGGCCTCCGATGCCTGCCGATGATCTGACGGGTGCGTTGACTGGCGAGTGGGCCGAGATCGACGCCAAAGCAGCGGGCAACAAAATCAAGGACAAGGCGGCGGCCAAGGGTGTTGAGGTCAGTGATGACCAGATCAAGCGCGCGGTGCTGGACAGCCTGCGGGCGCTGATGCTGATCAGGGCCTATCGTATCCGGGGCCATCTGGCAGCTGATCTGGACCCGCTGGGCATGCGCGCCGCCAGTACGCATCCCGAGCTGGACCCGAAGACTTACGGGTTCACCGATGCTGACATGGATCGACCGATCTTTATTGACAACGTGCTGGGCCTGCAGATGGCCAGCATGCGCCAAATCGTCGAGATCGTGAAGAGGACCTATTGCGGCACCTTCGCGCTGCAATACATGCATATCTCGAACCCGGAAGAGGCCGCGTGGCTGAAGGAACGCATCGAGGGGTTCGGTAAGGAAATCGCCTTCACCAAGGAAGGCCGCAAGGCGATCCTGAACAAGATGGTCGAGGCCGAGGGTTTCGAGAAATTCCTGCATGTGAAATACATGGGCACCAAGCGGTTTGGTCTGGACGGTGGCGAGGCACTGATCCCCGCGATGGAACAGATCATCAAGCGCGGCGGCGCCTTGGGCCTCAGCGATATCGTCATCGGTATGCCACACCGGGGTCGTCTGAACATTCTGGCCAATGTGATGGGCAAGCCCTATCGCGCGATCTTCAACGAGTTTCAGGGCGGCAGCTTCAAGCCCGAAGACGTGGATGGATCAGGCGACGTGAAATATCACCTCGGCGCGTCAAGCGACCGAGAGTTCGATGGCAATAGCGTTCACCTGTCGCTGACCGCAAACCCCTCGCACCTTGAGGCAGTGAACCCGGTGGTTCTGGGCAAGGTCCGTGCCAAGCAGGACCAGTTGAACGACGAAGACCGCACCAAAGTGATGGGCATTCTGCTGCACGGCGACGCAGCCTTTGCCGGACAGGGTGTTGTGGCCGAAGGCTTCGGCCTGTCGGGTCTGAAAGGGCACAAGACCGGCGGCACCATGCATATCGTGGTGAACAACCAGATCGGTTTCACCACCGCGCCGCATTTCAGCCGTTCCAGCCCTTATCCCACGGATATCGCGCTGATGGTTGAGGCTCCGATCTTCCACGTGAATGGCGACGACCCCGAGGCGGTGGTGCATGCCGCCAAGGTGGCGACCGAGTTCCGCCAGAAGTTCCACAAGGACGTGGTGCTGGATATCTTCTGCTACCGCCGGTTTGGTCATAACGAGGGTGACGAACCCATGTTCACCAACCCGATCATGTACAAGAAGATCAAGACGCATAAGACCACGTTGTCGTTGTATACCGAGCGCCTTGTCAGGGACGGGCTTATCCCCGAAGGCGAGATTGAAGACATGAAGGCGGCCTTTCAGGCACATCTGAATGAAGAGTTCGATGCCGGGAAAGACTACAAGCCAAACAAAGCCGACTGGCTGGATGGGCGCTGGTCGCATCTGGACAAGCACAAAGACGAATACATGCGCGGTGAAACCGCAATTACACCAGAGACGCTGGCCGAGATCGGCACCGCTCTGACCAGCACCCCTGAAGGTTTTGCGATGCACAAAACCGTGGGCCGGTTGCTGGACCACAAAAAACAGATGTTCGAAAACGGAACCGGCTTTGACTGGGCAACGGGCGAGGCTCTGGCGTTTGGCTCTCTGCTGACCGAAGGCTACCCTGTACGTTTGGCCGGACAGGACGCGACGCGTGGCACATTCAGCCAACGCCATTCTGGATTTGTCCATCAGGAAACCGAGGAACGGTATTACCCGCTGAACAATATCCGCAAGGGCCAATCACATTACGACGTGATTGACTCGATGCTGTCCGAATACGCGGTGCTTGGGTTCGAGTATGGCTATTCACTGGCCGAGCCCAACGCGCTTGTTCTCTGGGAGGCACAGTTTGGCGATTTCGCCAACGGGGCGCAGATCATGTTCGATCAGTTCATCAGTTCGGGTGAATCGAAGTGGCTGCGGATGTCTGGTCTGGTCACGCTGCTGCCGCATGGGTTCGAAGGGCAAGGCCCAGAACACTCATCTGCGCGGCTTGAGCGGTTTCTGCAAATGTGCGGTCAGGACAACTGGATCGTGGCGAACTGCACAACGCCTGCGAACTATTTCCACATCCTGCGCCGTCAATTGCACCGGACCTTCCGCAAGCCGCTTATCCTGGTGACGCCGAAGTCGCTGCTGCGCCATAAGCTGGCGGTCAGCAAGGCCGAGGAATTCACCACAGGCTCGAGCTTCCATAGGGTGCTGTGGGATGATGCTCAACAGGGCAACTCGGACACTAAACTGGTGGCAGATGACAAGATCAAGCGGGTCGTCATGTGCTCGGGCAAGGTCTATTTTGATCTGCTTGAGGAACGCGATGCGCGCGGCATCGACGACATCTACTTAATGCGGATCGAGCAATACTATCCTTTCCCTGCGCATTCGCTGATCAACGAGCTTGAGCGCTTCAAGGGGGCCGAGATGGTCTGGTGTCAGGAAGAACCCAAGAACCAGGGGGCTTGGACCTTTATTGAGCCCAATATCGAATGGGTTCTGACCCGCATTGGCGCAAAACACACTCGTCCGGTCTATGCCGGTCGCGCAACTTCGGCCTCGCCCGCGACGGGTCTGGCCAGCCAACACAAAGCCCAACAAGAAGCGCTGGTGAACGAAGCGCTGAGCATTGAAGGAAAGTAAACGATGACGATTGAAGTTCGTGTTCCCACGCTGGGCGAGTCTGTCACCGAAGCCACCGTTGCGACTTGGTTCAAAAAACCCGGCGATGCAGTCGCCGTAGATGAGATGCTATGTGAACTTGAGACCGACAAGGTCACGGTCGAGGTGCCCTCACCCGCTGCTGGCGTGATGGGTGAGATCGTTGCAGCCGAAGGTGAGACCGTGGGCGTCGATGCCCTGCTTGCCACGATAGCGGCGGGCGAAGGGGCTGCGCCTGCTCCGGCAGCGGCGGCCCCGGCCCCGGCGGCAGCGGCACCCGCAGCATCAGGCGGCAGTGTAGATGTGATGGTGCCGACATTGGGTGAATCCGTCACCGAGGCTACAGTCTCGACATGGTTCAAACAGGTCGGCGACAGCGTTGCACAGGATGAAATGCTGTGCGAATTGGAAACCGACAAGGTCTCGGTCGAGGTCCCTGCCCCGGCGGCAGGCGTTCTGGCTGAAATCGTTGCGCCTGAAGGCAGCACGGTCGATGCTTCTGCCAAATTGGCGGTGATCTCGGGCGCAGCCGCAGGTGCGGCAGCGGCTCCGGTGGCGGCCGTCGCCGCTCCGGCTGCAGCCAGCACAGGTAAAGACGTGTCCAACGCTCCATCGGCTGAGAAAGCGATGGCCGAAGCCGGTCTGTCCGCGGATCAGGTCACTGGCACCGGACGCGATGGTCGTATCATGAAAGAAGATGTGGCAAAGGCAGTTGCAGCAGCTACGGCCCCAGCGCCTGCGGCGGCTGTGCCCGCCCCCGCTGCCCAAACTCCGCGCGCGCCTGTGGCTGCCGAGGATGCGAGCCGCGAAGAGCGCGTGCGCATGACCCGTCTGCGCCAGACCATCGCCAAGCGCCTGAAGGACGCGCAGAACACCGCCGCGATCCTGACCACCTATAACGAGGTGGACATGACTGAGGTGATGGCCCTGCGCAACCAGTACAAGGACCAGTTCGAGAAGAAGCATGGCGTACGTCTGGGTTTTATGTCCTTTTTCACCAAGGCCTGCTGTCATGCGCTGAAAGAAGTGCCCGAAGTGAATGCCGAGATCGACGGCAATGACATCGTCTACAAGAACTTCGTGCATATGGGTGTGGCCGCAGGTACGCCGCAAGGGCTGGTGGTTCCAGTCATCCGGGATGCGGACTCGATGTCTTTCGCAGCGATCGAGAAAGCCATCGCCGAAAAGGGCAAGCGCGCCCGTGATGGTAAACTCTCGATGGCGGAAATGCAGGGCGGCACTTTCACGATCTCGAACGGAGGCGTCTACGGCTCGCTGATGTCTTCACCGATCCTGAACCCGCCGCAATCGGGCATTCTGGGCATGCACAAGATCCAGGATCGTCCCATGGTCATCAATGGTGAGATCAAAATCCGCCCGATGATGTATCTGGCGCTGTCCTATGATCACCGTATTGTGGACGGCAAGGGTGCTGTGACATTCCTTGTCCGCGTAAAAGAGGCGCTGGAAGACCCGCGCCGTCTGCTGATGGATCTTTAAGATGGCGACTCATGTACTGTGGCAAGCCGATGTGGCCGATTTCGATGCCTGGCTGAAAGTGTTCCGCGAGGATCAACCGATGCGCAAGGCCGCGGGTATCCGCGACCTGCATGTCTGGCGCGATCCAGATCAGCGGGATCATGCGATAGCGATGTTCGAGGTTATGAATCTGGATAAGGCCAAAGCCTTTTTTGGGTCCGAAGAACTGGCGATGCACCATGAACGCGGCGGCATTGCGCATATATCAATCAAGCTGCTGGAACCCGTTTGAAATATAGGTACCCGACCCGCCATACCGGATCGGGACGCTGCCGGATCAGCCGGTCGATTTAGGAGAATGTAATGGCAAATTATGACGTCATCGTAATCGGCGCCGGACCAGGCGGCTATGTCTGCGCCATCCGTTGCGCCCAACTGGGCCTTAAAACCGCAGTTGTCGAGGGGCGCGAGACGCTGGGTGGGACTTGCCTGAACGTGGGCTGCATCCCCTCGAAAGCATTGTTGCATGCCAGCCATCAGTTGCACGAAGCCGAACATAACTTTGCAAAAATGGGCCTTAAGGGGAAATCGCCTTCGGTCGATTGGAAGCAGATGCAGGCCTATAAGGACGAGGTCATCGACGGCAACACCAAGGGCATCGAGTTTCTGTTCAAGAAGAACAAGATCGACTGGCTTAAAGGCTGGGGCTCGATCCCCGCTGCGGGCAAGGTCAAGGTTGGCGATGAGGTACATGAGGCCAAGAACATCATCATCGCATCGGGCTCTGAGCCGTCGGCGCTGCCTGGCGTCGAGGTTGACGAAAAGGTCGTGGTGACTTCGACCGGCGCGTTGTCTCTGGGCAAAGTTCCCAAGAAAATGATTGTGATCGGTGCCGGTGTGATCGGGCTTGAATTGGGCTCGGTCTACAGCCGTTTGGGCGCAGAGGTGACGGTGATCGAATTCCTCAAGGAAATCACGCCGGGTATGGACCCCGAGGTTCAGAAGACTTTCCAGCGCATCCTGAAGAAACAGGGTTTGAAATTCGTCATGGGCGCTGCGGTGCAAAAGACCGAAGCCACCAAGACCAAAGCCAAGGTAACGTACAAGCTGCTCAAGGATGACAGCGAGCACGTCATCGATGCTGATACCGTACTGGTGGCCACCGGGCGCAAGCCATATTCGGATGGGCTGGGGCTGGACGCTTTGGGCGTCGAGATGACCCCGCGCGGCCAGATCAAGGTCGGTAGTGATTGGCAGACCAACGTGCCGGGCATCTACGCCATCGGCGACGTGACCGAAGGCCCGATGCTGGCCCACAAGGCTGAAGACGAGGGCATGGCCGCAGCCGAGCAGGTTGCAGGCAAGCATGGTCATGTGAACTATGGTGTCATTCCTGGGGTCATCTACACTTGGCCCGAAGTGGCCAATGTGGGTGAGACCGAAGCGACACTCAAAGAACAGGGCCGCGCCTACAAGGTCGGCAAGTTCATGTTCATGGGCAATGGCCGGGCCAAGGCGAATTTCGCAGCCGACGGGTTCGTTAAGATTCTGGCAGACAAAGAAACCGATCGCATTCTGGGCGCGCATATCATCGGCCCCGCGGCCGGAGACCTGATCCACGAGGTTTGCGTCGCCATGGAATTCGGCGCATCAGCCGAAGATCTGGCCCTGACCTGTCACGCTCACCCGACCTATTCCGAAGCAGTGCGCGAGGCGGCGCTCGCCTGTGGTGACGGGCCAATTCATAGCTGACCCAACCTGAGCAGGTCCTCTACCCAGTCTCCTTGAGCGGCACCCCGTGTCGCTCAAAACCATTTGCGGCAGGTGATCAGACGCGGTTTACTGACTCCATTGCTTTTGGAAAGGAAGTCAGATGAGCGTCAGTTTACAGGTGATCTATCCCATAGGTACAGAAACACATTTCGATTTCGACTATTATGTCGACACACATCTTCCGCTTGTCGGCGAGCACATGGGGTCACATATCGAACGTACGGTCGTAACCAAAGGCATTGCGGGAGGCCCGGATGAGGCGGCGGGTCACTACGCGATCGCAACGATCATATTTGAAGATCAGGAAGCGATGAACGACGGTATGTCAAAGGCAGGCCCTGTACTGGCTGATCTGCCAATTTTCACCAATGTCAAACCGCAGATGCTGATCGGTGAGGTGATAGGCTGAATCAGAACCATGTTTACCTACCACATGGTTTTTGCGGCGCGGGCACCCCATTCCTGATCATATTGCGCGCCGCCTTCCTCTCCTGACGTCATTTCCGACAATATCTCGCCAGCCGTCGGCAGGCCCTCGCTTTCATCGTGGCCACTCCAGGTTCTGGCCCGGATCAGGGCGCGCGCGCATTGTGTGTAAATCTCGGATATCTCGATTACGATGACGGTTGCGGGGCGTTTTCCGTGTTTTTCGAACCGGGCGCGCAGGGCTTCATCAGCAGTCAGTTGAGCGTTCCCATTTACCCGAACCACATTGTTCGAACCGGGCACCATGAACAACAATGAGACGCGTGGATCGAGTACGATATTTCGCAGGGAATCCAAGCGGTTGTTTCCCCGCCAATCCGGCAGTGCCAGGGTGCCTTGGTCCAGTTCCAACACAACTGGCCCTTCATCTCCACGCGGGCTGCCATCGACACCTTCGGAGCCGACGGTGCTGAGGACACACAGGCGTGAGGCCATAATCCATTTGCGGTAGAGCGGTGTTAGCCGCCGCGCCACTTTGCGTATGGAGGCTGCGCCGGGCGTGCCATACAGAGCCTCAAGGGCAGTGATATCCTTAACGAATTCCATCCGGGTCAAACCCCACTTCTCTCATCAATTCGTTCGAGCGTGTCTCAATCACGTTTTCCAGCTGCTCAAGAAAGGCATTCCGCGCAACGCCGGGTTCGATTGGATTAAGGAAATCGACAATCGCGGTGCCTGGCTTGCGCATGACACCGGTTCTGGGCCAGAAGACGCCCGCATTGGTGGCAACTGGCACGCACGGGAACCCGAGCCCTTCATACAGAACCGCCGTTCCAACCTTGTAAGGCTTGTGTACCCCTGGCGCGACGCGCGTACCTTGCGGGTAGATCACCAACTGACCGGGTTCGCTGAACTCGCGCGCAACATCCTTGACCATCTTCGCAACCGCCGCCCCGCGTTTGCCGCGATTGACCGGGATACATCCCAGACGGCGCGCATACATTCCGATGACCGGCGTCCACAGAAGCTCTCGCTTCATGATGAATTTGCCGTGTGGGATGGCGTCGAAGATTATGATGATGTCCAGAAACGACTGGTGCTTGGCGCCGATCACAACCTCGCCATGTGGGACTTCCCCGCGCACTTCGCAGCGAATACCAACCATCCAGCGGGCCAACCACTTGGTTGTGCGCGCATAGGTTTTGCATGCTCGCAATGCGCCACGCTTGGCGAACAGCGCATAGGGGGCGAAGACAAGCCCCAGCACCAGCATCCAGGCATAGATGGTGATCATAAAGATCAGCGACCGGACCCATTGAATAGCCATGAACATCACGAAAGCTCCTTCAACTTGCGCTGCGCGGCTGACCATGTGGCCAGAAACGCAACGGCCGCGCCCAATACCGGGATCAGCACGGGCAGGATCCAACCGATACCCTGAAACCCAAGGCCAGTGAGAAAACCACCCGCATCCGAGGCTTCAGGGAGCAACAATACACCCGTCATACCCAGCAAGGTGCCAACCGCTGCCCCAAACAGCGCCCGGAACGTAATGCGGCGCACGAACGCTCCGGCGATGAACCGGTCCCGCGCGCCGACCTGACGCAGAACCTCGATTATCTGCGCGTTGGCGGCAAGCGAGGCGTTGGCGGCAAGCGTGATCATAGCGGCAGTGGCGCCACCGATCAGCAGGATCGAAATCCAGCCCAGACGCCGCAGTGAATTGGCCGCATCAACCAATGGCTCGCGCCAGCGAGTGTGATCATCCAGCACTGCGCCCGGCACCTCAGCCCCTAGCCGCAGCCGCAGGCCAGCCGCATCAAGACCCGGCTCACCTTCGATAATCTCTATCAGCTGCGGGATTGGTAAAGTGTCCAGAGGCAAGTCCGGTCCGAACCAGGGTGTAAGCAGTGTGGCCTGCTCTTCGCTCGTCAACGCGCGAGCCGAAGCCACACCCGGCGTTTGCTGGAGGACATTCAAAGCAGCCTCGGTTTGCGCCGCACGTTGATCTGCAGGGGCATTGATCCGCAAAGTCGCTGCCCCCGCCAACTCCGAAGCCCAACGATCCGCCACACGGCCCGAGGCTAAAGAAAGAGCCAGCGCAAAAACCGCCAGAAAGGCCATTGCACCAGACACGAACAGGGTCAATTGCGCGGTAAAGCCCGTGGGTGGCACCACCCGGTCGGCGCGGCTGTCACGGCGCAGCAAATTGCGGATCGTGCCCTTGCTCATAGATCCGCCCCCGCAAGCTGCACCCGGCGCTGCGCGATGCGCAGTACGCGAGCCTGAACTTGGCTTTTGGCGGCGCGGATCAGGCTTAGGTCATGGGTGGCGATCAGCACGGTTTTTCCCATCCTGTTCAACTCGACCAACAGGCGCAGAAGTCGTTGCGACATCTCCCAGTCCACATTGCCGGTGGGCTCATCCGCAAGCACCACATCGGGCGATAGGATGACTGCGCGGGCCAATGCGGCACGCTGGCGTTCGCCCCCCGATAGTTCAGGCGGGTGCGCCTCAAGCCTGCTGCCAAGCCCGACCCAGCCCAGCAGTTCGGTCAGATCGTCCTGCTGCCCATTTTCAGAGCGCCCCGAGACCATCAGCGGCAACGCGACATTCTCGGCCAGCGTCATGTGATCCAAAAATCGGCAATCCTGATGCACCACGCCAATTCGGCGGCGCAGCAGCGCCATCTGATCGCGGTCCATGCGGGCGATATCCTCACCAAAGGCCATCAACCTGCCCGAGGTTGGCAACAACGCGCCATAACAGAGTTTCAGCAATGTGGTCTTGCCCGCACCCGAAGGCCCGGTCAGAAAGTGGAACGATCCGGGCTGTAATTGCAGCGAAACATCGCTTAGCAACTCACCACCGCCGTAGGTATAGCTGATATTCTCCAGCTCGATCACGCCTGCCCCCTTTATTCTGCTCACCTCTTGCCCGAGCGCAGCGGTGGATTCAATGCCTTGGGCGGGGCCAATTGGCGACACTTGGCCCGCGAAACCGAAAACACGCTTTGCTGTTGGGTCTTAACGGAATATCATCCCTGAAAAAACTATTATCAGGCCAGCCTTGAAGGCCAGGAGGCAGAATGCGTTTAACGTGTCCGAATTGCAGCGCCCAGTACGAAGTCCCGGACGAAGTGATCCCCGAGGACGGGCGCGAAGTTCAATGCTCGGCTTGCGAAGAGACCTGGTTTCAGGAAAAGTATCCAGTCGCCAGCAAAGCAGAACCGGAAGCGAAATCTGCGACTGCAATCCAGGCAGCCTTTGCCGAACCGGAAGATGTTAAGTCAGAGGATGCGCCAGAACCCGATACGGCCAAGGCCGAGCCAGAAAAGGTTAAGGCAGAAGACACACCAGAACCCGATGCGCCCGAGGAATTGAGTGTTGGAAACGTAGACCCAGTGGTATCCAGCATCCTCAAGGAAGAGGCTGCACGCGAGGCAGAGCTGCGCGAGCGTGAAGGCAGTAATCTGGAAAGCCAACCTGATCTGGCATTGGATCCGCCTGAAGAGCCCAAAGTCAAACCGAAACGGCCCTCGGCCACTGAAACCGCCGCTGACGCAGGTCAGAAAGATGAGCTGCCGGATGTTGAGGCGATCAACTCGGGTCTGCGCAGCGACTTGACATCGGACGAAGCTGAAACCGATGCTCCGGCCCGCAAATCCGGTGGGTTTCTGCGTGGCTTTGCCTTGATCATTATCATCGGTGTCATTCTGTTTCTGATATATGGAAACGCCAATCAGATCAGCGAGGCGGTTCCTCAGGCTGATCCGATGCTGAAATCATATGTCTCACTGGTCGATCAAGCGCGCCTTTGGCTTGAGACACAGACCGGGGGCGCAGGGCAGAACTAGAACCTTTCGAGCAATCGCTTGAGGTATTCCAACTCGATCTGAGGCCGATCCTGTTCACCGGTCCTACGGCGGATTTCATCCAGCAACTCGCGCGCACGGCGATATACATCTTCGCCTTGCAGCAGGTTGTCGTCGGTCGAGATTGATCCCGCGGAACCTGGCGTACGACCCAATGGATCGCGGTTATTGGCCTGCATGTCGCCGGCCTCGGTCCCTTGACCCGGCTGGTTCTGCTGGTTCTGCGCCAGGGCTTCGCCCAGTGAACGCATGCCTTCGCGCAAGGCTTCCATCGCCTCGGATTGACGGTCAATCGCCTCGGCCAGATCATCGCTGCGCAAGGCGTCTTCGGCGTCGTCCATGGCCCGGCCCGCACGGCCCAATGCTTCGCGCGCAGCGTCGCCTTCGGGTGTACCACCGCCGGGCAGACCTTGTTGTTGCCGACTCAACTCATCCCGCAGCGCCTGCTGCCGATCCGCCAGTGACCCCTGACCTTGCTGGCCTTCACCAGCCTCATCCTGACCCTGGCCCCGACCGCCTTGGCCTTCATGGCTCTGGCCGCGTCCCAGACCACCGTTGCGACCCTCATTGCCCTGACTTTCGCCCGCTTGCGCACCGGGGTTGAACTGTTCCTGCAGGTCGCGGAATGCCTGATCGCTGAGGCCCTGTTGTTCGCGCAGGGTTTCTGCCAGCCCTTCCATGGCCTGCTGTCCTTCGGACTGGCCACCTTGGCCCTGCCCTTGTGTGACGCGCATGTTTTCCATCATTTGCTGGAACTCTTCCAATGCCTGCTGCGCTTCGGCCATGCGGCCTTGTTCCATGAGCTCCTGAATGCGGTCCATCATTCGCTGCAGGTCATCCTGCGTCATCTGCAGGGTTTCGCCGTTCTGGCCCTGCTGTCCTTGCTGCGTCTCACCGTTTTCCTGCGCCAGACGCTGGAGTTGCCGCATGTAATCCTGTGTCGCTTCGCGCAGCTCCTGCATCAGTTCGGCAATCTCTTCGTCGCTGGCACCGTTCTGCATCGCTTCGGTCAGACGCTCCTGCGCACGGCGCATCCGTTCCAATGCGTCGGCCAGCGTGCCATCCTCGATCAGAACCGCCAGATCCCACAGCGCTTGCGCAATTTCTTCCTGCTGTTTGACGTTCAGTGCGCCGTATTTGTCGAAGGTCTCCAGCCGCCGCAGGATCACACGCAGACGCAGATACGCTGTATCTGAGCGGAACAGGTCCTCGGGTAGGTGCGAAACCGCACGCAGCAATTGCGATACACGCAGCGCGTTTTCGCGCGACCAGAGCAGATCGCGCCGCTGTTCGATCACCGCAGCAGCCAATGGGTCAAAGAACCTACGGGCCGGCAGTTCTGTCAGATAAGGTTCTGCCACCGTCTCTTGAACTGCCGCGTCGATGGCCATGAGGGTTATTTTCACCGGCAAATGTGCCCAAGGGTGCTGCGAGAAATCCTCGATCAAGTCTTCGGTGAAATCGGTCCGATCGCCTGTAATCGGCATTGGCAACTCGACCGTAATGATCTCGCGCGGTTCTGGCTCGGTCGCAAGACCGAATTGACGGTTGACCGCTGGCAGGTCCAATTCGATCCGGGCTGTGCCGGAGACGATTCCATAGTCATCCGCAGCAGCGAAGGGCAGCTTCATCTGTCCGCCAGCCTCTGATTGCGCCACTCCTGCCGTCGCGATCCTGGGGGCAGTGTCTGGAAGGATCTCAAGCGCCCAATCGCGCCCTGCCGGGCCATCAATCCGCATCTGACCCGAGCGTTCGGCAACAAATTCCTGTTCCGGGTCCGTCGCGGCTTCGGTGCCCAGAGGCGTCGAAGTTTCCGTCAGACTATGTGCGCCGACCTCGCCATAAAATCGAAGCGTGATGCGGCTGCCTTTGGGCACTGTCAATGTTGGATCGGTCTGATCGGCCAGATAGAGCGTTGGCAGTCCGGTGTAGCGCGGCGGTTCAACCCAACCCTCCCAAGTCGGGCCCTGCCCCGCCTGAGCGGTCCCCGGCGTCATGTCAGCGACCGAGCCTATCCGCCAGAACGAGCCGAACAGAGCCGCAACGACGAGTGCCAATAAGGCAGCATAGCGAAGCGCATAGGGATCGCGAGACGCCAGCCGCAAGTCGGGTTTCACCGGATCGGCCTTTGATGCACGATCTGCCATGCGCGTCTGGTGCGCATGCCACAGTGCCACCGAATCCGCATCCATCGCACCGATTGCCTGATCGTCCATCAGTGCTTGTATCGGGCGTCCGGGCAGGGTTTCATCCAGCCGAACCAACGCCTCGGCCCGGGTTGGCAGATGGAACCGTTTTATTCCGAAAACCGCTGTCGCAATCAAAGCAATCAATCCGACCGCTGCAGAAATCCAAACGGCTTCAATGCGCACAAGATCGTGCAGACCCAGCATTAGGGCGGCCAGCAGCGCCATGAGAATAGAAAAGAACGGCCAGAAGGCGCGCATCACCTGCTCAGCCAGCATACCCGCGTGCGTCAGCCACAGGGACAGTCTTGGAATTGGCAAGGTCTGGTTGTCGCGCAAGGCGGGCCTCCTGATCGGCCCGACGCGCCTATCGCGTCAAAGCCACTCTGGTATGGTATCGCGGTTTATGATTTCGTCAAAGCTTGGGCGTTCACGAATTACGGCAAATTGATCCCCGTTCACCAGAACCTCAGGGATCAGGGGCCGCGTATTGTATTCGCTAGACATGACTGCACCGTAGGCACCTGCACTGCGGAATGCGATAAGATCGCCCGATTTCAGAGGGGGCATGTTGCGTTGTTTTGCAAAGGTATCCCCGGATTCACAGACCGGACCAACGATATCATACGGGCGCTGTTCGACCCCTGCGGCAGGTTCTTCGACCGCCACTATATCATGATACGCCTCATACATCGCGGGGCGGATCAGGTCGTTCATCGCGCCATCGAGGATCAGGAAATCGCGGTCTTCGCCGGATTTAACATAGATGACCTTGGACACCATCAGACCCGCATTGCCAGCGATCAGCCGACCGGGCTCAATCTCGATTTCGCAGCCCAGATGGCCCAGTGTTTTCTTGACCATCGCACCATATTCAACCGGCAGCGGAGGCGCGTCGTTGGAACGGGCATAAGGAATACCCAAGCCACCGCCCAGATCGAGGCGGCGGATGTTATGCCCCTCTGCGCGTAGGCGCTCTGTCAGTTCCGCAACCTTCTTATAAGCCAGTTCAAACGGCTCAAGCTCGGTTAGTTGCGATCCGATATGGACATCGATCCCAATCACCTCCAGTCCCGGAAGGCTTGCGGCCAGTGCATAAACCTCGGACGCACGCGAGATTGGGATGCCGAACTTGTTCTCGGACTTGCCGGTGGCGATCTTGGCGTGGGTTTTTGCATCCACGTCCGGATTCACCCGAACAGTGATCGGCGCAACCTTGCCCAATTCCAGTGCAACCGCATTGATCACCTGCATTTCGGGCTCGGATTCAACGTTGAACTGACGAATTTCACCGGTCAGAGCGGTACGAATCTCATCCGCTGTCTTGCCGACGCCCGAAAAGACAATCTTGTCTCCGGGCACGCCCGCGGCTTTGGCGCGCAGATATTCCCCGCCCGAAACCACATCCATTCCCGCACCTGCCTGCGCCAGCGTCTTCAGGATGGCCTGATTGCTGGCCGCTTTCATCGCATAGCAGATAAGGTGATCAGTGCCCTCAAGCGCGTCATCGAACAGCTTGAAATGCCGCTGCAGCGTCGCCGTCGAATAGACATAGAACGGGGTTCCGACCGCGGCTGCGATTTCGGAGATTGGCACATCCTCGGCGAAAAGCGCGCCGTCGCGGTAGAGAAAATGATCCATGCCTGCGCGCTTAGACCAAAAGAGGTATGTGGATCAAATGATTCCGGTAGGGTTGTGGTCACCGTCGCGGTTCAGAACGTCTTTGACGCGCCAACCCTCGCATATCCTGAAACCGAGACCCCGGACCCGCTAGGTGCGGCCGTTGGTTCCGTTCGGGGTGCGCCTGACGGGTCGCAAGCTGCAAGTACGGCGAGGCAGAGGATCAGGCCGGCAGGTCTCATGCATTTTCTCTTTGTCATTCAGGACGTGTCAGATGCAGATGGGTGTGCGATCAGCAAATTGCAATTTTGGAGTTCAGAGCCCCAGATAAACGCCCAGCCCACCGCGTCTGAGACCAACGCCAACACCGCCATAGGTGCCGCTGCTGCCTACGCCGACGCTTGCGCTCATGGTGGGCTGTATGGGTTCGCCATCGGCACCACACCCGGCCAAGGCCGCTGCGACCGCAATCAATAGCACCACCCGTCGTATCTGCATTACACCAGCGCCTTCCATCGCTTGATCTGGGCCCGCACCTGATCCGGTGCGGTGCCGCCATAGGATTGGCGAGAGTTTACCGAATTTTCGACGGTAAGAACAGAATAGACGTCGTCGGTGATGTCCGCGTGGACCGATTGCATGTCCTCCAGCGTCAGATCCGGCAGGTCGCAGCCCTTGCTTTCAGCCATGGCCACCAGCGATCCAGTGACATGGTGCGCATCGCGGAAGGGCAGGCCCAGCACGCGGACCAACCAGTCGGCCAGGTCGGTCGCAGTTGAAAAGCCAGACCCGGCAGCGGCAGCCAGGCTTTCGCGATTGGCGGTCATGTCCTTGACCATGCCTTCCATCGCGGCAAGTGCCAGCATCCAGTTATCTGCCGCATCAAATACCTGTTCTTTGTCTTCCTGCATGTCCTTGGAATAGGTCAGCGGCAGCCCCTTCATCACCATCATGAGGCCAGTATTCGCACCAAATATGCGGCCAACCTTGGCACGGATGAGCTCAGCTGCATCGGGGTTCTTCTTTTGCGGCATGATTGATGAACCAGTCGAGAAGCGATCAGACAGTGATACAAACCGGAATTGGGCCGAGGACCAGATTACCAATTCCTCGGCAAAGCGCGACAAGTGCATGGCGCAAATCGATGCGGTCGACAGGAACTCCAACGCGAAGTCGCGGTCGCTGACAGCGTCCAATGAGTTGGCTGCGGGGCGGTCGAAGCCCAGCGCCTCAGCTGTCATCTGGCGGTCGATTGGGAAAGAGGTCCCGGCCAACGCGGCTGCGCCCAAGGGGGATTCGTTCATCCGGGCACGGGCGTCGCGCACGCGGGACAGATCGCGGCCAAACATCTCGACATAGGCCATCATGTGGTGACCCCAGGTTACTGGCTGCGCGGTTTGCAGGTGGGTGAAACCGGGCATGACCCAGTCTGCCCCGGCCTCGGCCTGCGCCAAAAGCGCGCGGATCAGAGCCAGAAGACCGGATTCTGCGGCATCTAGCTGGTCGCGAACCCAGAGTTTGAAATCGGTCGCCACCTGGTCGTTTCGCGACCGGCCCGTGTGCAGACGGCCTGCGGGTTCTCCGATCACCTCTTTCAGCCGCGCCTCGACATTCATGTGAATGTCTTCCAGCGCAGTCGAGAACTGAAATTCTCCGTTCTGAATTTCTGACAAAACGGTGAGCAGGCCTTCCCGAATGGCGTGCGCATCACTATCAGTAATAACGCCTGTGGCAGCCAACATGGCGGCATGGGCGCGCGAGCCTGCGATGTCCTGGGCTGCCATCCGCTGATCGAACCCGATCGAGGCATTTATCGCCTCCATGATCGCGTCTGGACCAGCGGCAAAGCGGCCGCCCCACATCTGGTTCGAAGATTGATCGGTCATGAAAGAAAACCCGGAGTTGATATGCGCCTGTTACGTCTGATCCCCCTTTATATGGCCCTAGCGCTGGGTGCAAACGCCGCTTTGGCAACAGATGCGGCAACGCTTGGCCCATTGCGTGAGGGCAGCCTGAAGCGGCTGATCCTGCATAGTGAGCCCAAGCCGGTCAAAGTGGTCGATTTTGAACTAGAAGATGATGGCGGCACCGGATCGCTGGCCGACTACAAAGGCAAGTATGTGCTGCTGAACTTCTGGGCCACATGGTGTGCGCCGTGCCGCAAAGAAATGCCTCAGATCGCTGAACTGCAACAGGAGTTTGGCGGTGACAAATTCGAGGTTCTGACCCTGGCGACCGGTCGCAACACACCTGCCGGGATCAAGAAGTTCTTTGACGAAAACGGCATCGACAACTTGCCGCGTCATCAGGATCCGAAACAGGCGGTTGCACGCGAAATGGGAGTGATTGGCCTTCCGATCACTGTGATCATCGACCCCGATGGCAATGAGATCGCACGCCTGATCGGTGATGCAGAATGGAACTCGGACAGTGCCAAGGCGATAATTTCAGCGCTTGTCGAAGGCAATAGCTGAGGTCCCGCGCGCTCTTGCAGAAAATCTGTGTTAGAATGAGACCGGCCCCAACGGGCCGGTTTTCGTTTGCGACCGGAAGAAAGGGAGACTCCGATGAAACCGGTAGTTCTGTTGATTGGGCGGTTGCCGAATGTAATCGGCAACGTGGCACAACAACTGGATCACCTGCCGATTCAGTGGCTGGGCGCGCATGATCAGGATGAGGTGCGGCGGCAGCTGGACGCGGAACCGCGCATCGCCTGTGCGATCATGGGCGCGGGTCTTGATGACAAGATACGCGGAGAAATGGTTGGCATCATCGCCGCGCGCAGGCCCGATATCTGCATCCATCTCAAAGATCGGGCCTCTGGCCCTGACGGGTTAATGCCGTTTGTCGCACGCATCGTCCAGCATGAGATTCTGGAAAGCCTGGAAAGCGGCTGACGCCACGCCACCTTTGACAGACAAATCGCCCGCTTGCAGGTTATCTGCAGGAGGATGGAATGCCGCTGGAAATACTATTGATCCTCGTCGTCGGCGGCATTGCCGGGGTCGCCTTGCTGCTGCATCTGACGGGCAAATCACGCTTGCAAGTGCTGACGCCCAAGACAGCACAGGAACAGTGGCTGCGTCACTTTCCAGATGATTCAATCATTGACGTAACCGTTGCCCATGATAGTCACGCCGCCCTTATCCGAACCGAAACCGGAGCCGGTCTGCTGTGGTCCTTTGGTGCCGATACCGTGGCCCGCCATTTACGGGATTTCGATTGGCTGGATCATCCCGAAGGCTTTGAAGTCCTATTCCACGATTTCAGCACTCCTCGGGTCATCGTCCACCTTGATGAGACCGAACGCCAGCACTGGCAAAATCTGATGGATCCCGCATGACCGATCACGTGAGCTTTCCCGACGCGGTGCAATGGGCCGTGCCCTTCTTCATCGCGGCCATTCTGGCCGAATTCATTTGGATCGCGATCAAAGGCCGGGGCGGTAGGTACGAAACCCGCGATGCCTTGACCTCGCTGATCATGGGGGCAGGCAATATCGCCTCGGGCTTTTTGCTGGGCTTCATCGCATATGCGTTTTTCATGTGGCTGTGGCAGATCACACCGCTCAACCTAGGGACCTCGATCCCGGTCATCATCTTGTGCTTTGTACTGGACGATCTGCGGTATTACTGGGTGCACCGCTTTGGGCACCGCATTCGCTGGGTCTGGGCCAGTCATGTGAACCACCACAGCTCACAGCATTACAACCTGACAACGGCGCTACGGCAGACCTGGACCTATACATTCACCTTCATGATGGTGGTACGTGCGCCGCTTATCCTGCTGGGCTTTCACCCGGCGATGGTGCTGTTCGTCGGAGGTCTGAACCTGATCTACCAATTCTGGATCCATACCGAAGCGATCGGCAAAATGCCGCGCTGGTTCGAAGCCGTCATGAATACGCCCAGTCACCACCGCGCCCATCATGGGCGAAATGCGCGATATCTTGATTGCAACTATGCGGGTGTCTTTATCATCTGGGACAAGATGTTCGGCACATTTGTCCCCGAGCAAGAAGATGACAAGGTCGACTATGGGCTTGTCCACAATATCGGCACGTTCAATCCGCTGCGCGTGGCGTTTCATGAATGGGTTGGAATCTGGCGGGACGCCACCCAACCGGGCCTGTCCTTGCGCCAACGTCTGGCTTATTGTTTTGCCCCTCCGGGCTATAGCCACGATGGAAGCCGCGACAATTCCCAACAGATCAAGGCCAAGCACCTTGTCCGCCATCCGCAAGATCATGGCACACCGGGATTCGAGCAGTTCGGCACCAAATCACCTGCTTCCACAGCCAAGCGGGCCTAGGTCTCAAAAAGACCTTTTCTTTGCTTGAAATTTGGCACAAGCGCTCCATATCCCCTGAGATGTTTTAAGAGTGCATTTCCGGAGGCCCGCATGTCAAAGCTGATGAGAATTTCTACGATCACAGGTTTGCTGGGCCTCGTCATCACAATGACAGCCGCACTCAACGGAGCAATGCCCGCGCTATTGGGGCTGGGATTTGTCATGGCCGCGCTGGGACTTTTAGGAGCGCTTATCGGTGCAGCTGCTTCGCTGCGTCATGCATGGCAATCAACACACTGATCTTCCGCCCCACCACCTGCGATAAAATTTTGAGCGTTAACCCCGGTTTTACCTGTCTTCCCTGAAACTGGCCCCGGCCAAAATCATCGGGATCAGGGGAACGGTACGTCATGGGAAACAGGAAACGCGCAGACCTGCCCGAGGGATCGGACGACCCTTTGAGCGCCGCCGTCACTTCACGGGATCGATCGGTGGTAGAGATGGCGACCGAAGCCGTAAAGCATAGACAATGCAGGCTGGCGTTCCAGCCTGTCGTTCAAGCACATCCTCCTCAGGGAATAGCGTTCCACGAAGGGTTCATCCGTGTATTGGATGAAACCGGCCGCGTCATCCCCGCGCGCGAGTTCATGCCACAGGTTGAGAACACGCCAATTGGCCGGGACCTTGATTGCGTCGCGCTTGAAATGGGGCTGCGCACTCTGATCCGCAACCCTGGCATCCGCCTGTCGATCAACATGTCCGCGCGGTCCATCGGTTATTCCAACTGGTCGCGTGTGCTGGATAGGTTTCTGAAAAAAGACGCAAGCTTGGGCGAAAGGTTGATTCTGGAAATCTCAGAATCTTCGGCGATGCAGGTGCCCGAACTGGTGGTGGATTTCATGGATCGCCAACAAGCCCGCGGTATCGCCTTTGCGCTGGATGATTTTGGGGCCAGTAACTTTGGCTTTCGCCACTTTCGTGAATTTCTGTTCGATGCCGCCAAGATCGATGGGCAGTTCATCAGGGGCATCAGCAGCAATCCCGACAATCAATCGCTGGTGCGCGCACTGATTGCGGTTGCGCGGGAATTCGAAATTCTTGTCACCGCCGAATCGGTCGAAAGTGACGAAGATGCTCATTTCCTGATCGCAAACGGTGTCGATTGTCTGCAGGGCTTTCTGTATGGAGCGCCTTCAGTCACTCCGCCCTGGAGCTCGGAAAAAGCTGCAAAAACGGGCAGTTGATAGCAGCTGGTCGCGCGGAACACCGCCAAGGCTCACTCTGAGACAAGCTGTCCGTTGCTGCAGATGCAGCATTGCGCTATTGCAGAAGATGCTTGAGCGGGGGATCACGAGGCGCTCTTGCACCCGGAGAAGACTTCTCCTCACACCGCGCCGTCAGATTTCCCACAGGACCATGACGGTAAAGGATTGACTTTATGACCAACGTAGTAATCGCATCCGCCGCACGTACGGGCGTCGGTAGCTTTAGCGGTTCGTTTGCGAACACCCCCGCACATGATCTGGGCGCTGCCGTCCTTGAAGCAGTTGTCGAACGTGCCGGGATCGACAAGGGCGAAGTAAGCGAAACCATCATGGGCCAGGTCCTGACTGCCGCCCAAGGTCAGAACCCAGCGCGCCAGGCGCATATAAATGCGGGCCTACCGCAGGAAAGCGCGGCTTGGGGCATCAACCAGGTCTGCGGTTCGGGTCTGCGTGCTGTTGCTCTGGGTGCACAGCATATCCAATTGGGCGATGCCGACATCGTTGCCGCTGGTGGACAAGAAAACATGACCCTGTCGCCCCATGCCGCCGCCCTGCGCGCCGGTCATAAAATGGGTGACATGAAATACATCGACACGATGATCCGCGATGGTCTGTGGGATGCCTTCAACGGCTATCACATGGGTCAAACGGCTGAGAACGTCGCCGAGAAATGGCAGATCAGCCGCGATATGCAGGATGAATTTGCGGTCGCCTCGCAAAACAAAGCCGAAGCGGCCCAGAACGCTGGCAAGTTCGCCGATGAAATCGTGCCCTTCACCATCAAGACCCGCAAGGGCGACATCGTGATGGACAAGGACGAATACATCCGCCACGGCGCGACAATCGAAGCCATGGGCAAACTGCGCCCCGCCTTCGCCAAGGACGGTTCTGTCACGGCCGCAAACGCTTCGGGCCTGAATGACGGTGCCGCTGCCACCCTGCTGATGTCGGCAGAAAACGCAGAAAAGCGCGGGATTGAGCCCTTGGCCCGAATTGCATCCTACGCGACCGCCGGACTTGACCCGTCGATCATGGGCGTTGGCCCGATCTACGCTTCGCGCAAGGCGCTGGAGAAAGCTGGATGGTCGGTCGATGATCTGGATCTGGTCGAAGCCAACGAAGCCTTCGCAGCGCAAGCCTGCGCCGTGAACAAGGACATGGGTTGGGACCCGTCAATCGTAAACGTCAATGGTGGTGCAATTGCCATCGGACACCCAATCGGCGCGTCCGGCTGCCGGGTTCTGAACACCCTGCTGTTCGAAATGAAGCGCCGGGATGCCAAGAAAGGTCTCGCGACCCTCTGCATCGGCGGCGGCATGGGTGTCGCCCTGTGTGTGGAGCGTGACTAAGTGCGCTGAAAACTAAATACAAAAGGGCGTCCACTGGGCGCCCTTTTTTGTTACAATCGGATCATACCCCTTAGATGCGACAATATCGCCGGACAGAAAGACAAGATCGATCACGAAACGATATTGCGCACCCTTAACTCTCAGAGTAACAGAATTACCAAGACGACTAAATTTGGAGGAGTCCTAAATGGCACGTACAGCACTCGTAACCGGCGGTTCCCGCGGCATCGGCGCAGCAATTTCCAAGGCGCTGAAGGCCGAAGGATACAATGTTGCCGCCACTTATGCAGGCAATGACGAAGCCGCCGCAAAGTTCACCGACGAAACCGGTATCAAAACCTATAAATGGAATGTTGCGGATTACGACGAATCCAAAGCGGGTATCGAAAAAGTCGAGGCCGAGGTCGGCCCGATCGACATCGTGGTCGCCAACGCCGGTATCACCCGCGACGCACCGTTCCACAAGATGACACCTGAACAGTGGCATCAGGTCATCGACACCAACCTGACTGGTGTGTTCAACACCGTGCACCCGGTATGGCCGGGTATGCGCGAGCGTAAATTTGGTCGTATCATCGTGATCAGCTCGATCAACGGTCAGAAAGGCCAGTTTGCGCAGGTCAACTATGCCGCAACCAAAGCGGGCGATCTGGGCATCGTGAAATCTCTGGCGCAGGAAGGTGCGCGGGCCGGCATCACGGCCAACGCGATCTGCCCCGGCTACATCGCGACCGAAATGGTCATGGCCGTGCCGGAAAAAGTACGCGAATCGATCATCGGCCAAATCCCGGCTGGTCGTCTGGGTGAACCGGAAGAAATCGCGCGTTGCGTCGCCTTCCTGGCATCGGACGATTCGCAGTTCATCAACGGCTCGACCATTTCCGCAAACGGTGCACAGTTCTTCGTCTAAACCGACGATCTGAGAATGAAAACGGGCCGGACCATCAAGGACCGGCCCTTCTTTTATCCCGTAAGATCACGCGCGCTGCGATCAGCGGGAACCGAATAGCCAGGACCAGAATTCTACAACCGCCTTGCCGCGCTCTTCATGCGCGCGGTGAATGGCGTTCTGAATGGCTGGGTTTGTTGTCATCTCGATCATGCTGAACCCTTCTCAATCAAGTTGGTTTTGTCTTGCCATTAACATGGCCTTTGATTTTAAATTGCACAAACGAGAGTTTTCGATCCTTCAGTTAAGAAAAAATTAACCGCCATGACCGACCGCCTGCCTCCGCTGACTGCTTTGCGCGCCTTCGATGCCGCCGCACGACATATGTCGTTTGCCAAGGCGGCGGAGGAGCTGAACGTGACCCCGGCTGCCCTGTCCTTTCAAATCAAGTCGTTAGAAGAGCATCTGGGCCACCCCGTGTTTCGCCGGCTCAATCGCGCCGTCGAACTGACCGAAGCCGGTCGCACATTGGCACCCGGAACAGCAGATGGCTTTGCCGCCCTGCAAGCCGCGTGGCAAGCGACGCGGAGGCTGCAGGATGAAACAAGCCTCACGGTTACAGCAGGCCCTGCCCTGACAGCAAAATGGCTGGCTCCGCGCCTTTATGAGTTCGCCCGTGCAAATCCGGGGATTGACCTGAAATTCTCGGCCACTCTGCGCAACATGGACCTTGAACGCGATGACGTGGACGTGGCGATCCGCTTTGGCTATGGGCCGGATGAGGGGCTCTATTCCGTTCCCGTCCGCAAGGAATGGCTGACACCGGTTATGACCCCGGAGCTGGCCGAACAATTCCCCACGCCAGCGTCGTTGCGCGACGCCCCCCTGATCCATGACGATTCGATCAGTTTCCTCAAGCCGCGTTGCGACTGGCCCGCGTGGTTCCGTGCGGTTGGATTGGATTTCACTCCGACCCATGGGGCGCATTTTTCGAACGCCGATCACGCCATCGACGCTGCCGTGGCCGGGGTGGGCGTGGTTCTGGGGCGGCGCGCCATGATCCTGAAAGACCTGGCCGAAGGGCGGCTGGTCGCGCCGTTCAAAGTGGCACTGGAGACCGCCGGGCGATTTCGTTTCCTCTGCCTGCAAGGGGCAGAGAAGCGACCGCAGATCGCAGCGTTCCGCGACTGGTTCATTTCCGAGATTGAAAAGACCGCGCATATATCGGATGAGTTTGAAATCATCCCTGTTGAGAAGGTAGCTGGTGAATGAGCAGAATGGGCGCGACCGCGATTGGTTTTGTCGCCGTTTTGCTGTGGTCTCTGCTGGCGCTGTTCACTGTGGGTTCGGCCCCGACGCCGCCTTTGTTGTTGAACGCGATCTGTTTTACCATCGGCGGTACGCTGGGTCTGATTTGGACATTCGCCAGCGGCGGGCTGGTTCAACTGCGCCGGGTCGCGTGGACGACATACCTGCTTGGATCAATTGGCCTTTTTGGCTACCACGCGCTGTACTTTTCAGCCCTTCGCATGGCCCCTGCAGCCGAGGCTGGGCTTATCGCTTATCTCTGGCCTTTGCTGATCGTTCTTCTGTCAGGTCTGCTGCCCGGAGAACATCTGAAACCTGGTCACCTTATCGGAGCCTGCCTTGGCTTTGCTGGAGCCGCCGTCATCATCACGGGTGGTGGCAGCGCAGGATTTCAGGTCCAGCATCTGCCCGGCTACGGGCTGGCCTTGCTGTGCGCGCTTACATGGTCCAGCTACTCGGTTCTATCGCGACGGCTGGGTGATGTGCCGACAAGTTCGGTCGCGGTGTTCTGCATTTTGACGGCGATCGCCTCATGGGCCTTGCATTTCACGGTGGAAGAAACGATCTGGCCGCAAGGTACATTTGGCTGGGCCTCGACCTTTGCACTTGGCCTGGGACCGGTTGGGCTGGCGTTCTATGTCTGGGATATCGGCGTCAAGCGCGGGGACATTCAAATACTGGGCACCGCCTCATACGCGGCACCTTTGCTATCGACGCTTGTGTTGGTTCTGGCCGGGATCGCCGCCCCGTCCTGGGGCCTGGCGATCGCGGCCTTGTTTGTCACCGGTGGCGCTGCCATCGCGGCCCGCGCCAGCCTGAAGGCCTAGAACCTTAGGTCGACAGGCGCTCGATCTCTTCTTTTAGCTTCAGCTTTTGCTTCTTCAGCTGTGCGATATGGAGATCGTCAATACCAGGTGAGCGTTGCGCTTCTTCCACTTCAAGACCGAGAATTTCGTGTTTTTTCTTCAACTCCGTCAGATGTGCGCTCACGCTCATGGCGGTCCTCCTTCTCTGGTTTGTAAGTGTCACGTAAGAAGTTGATCACATCATTTCCAGCCTGTCACGCTGCAGACGCACGAAATCTATAATAAATCCGACAAATTCGGCTGGTCATTGCCGATCAGGCAAAGTGCCCGCTCAAATCCGCCGCATCGCGCAACACCGCCGAAACCACAGGAGTATAGCTTTCACCGTCTTCTACGTGCTGTTCACCGAGGTGCAGAATCAGCGGAGCGTGCAGCCGAAATGCGGCGCGTCCGCCCTTTCTGGCGCGCAAAACCACTAGCTCAGCCCCGCGATCCACACGGGGGGCCAGAGGTAGCACCTGAATCGAGCCCAAGCGGCCCGCGCACCCCGCAAGCATATCGGGCAGCCGGTCTGCCTTCTGGATCATGTGAAGATAACCGCGCGGCGCCAGACGTCGGGCGGCGACATTGATCCAGTCCTCAAGCGGCGTGTCTTCACCCAGTGCGATCTGCCGACCCGCGTCGGTGGCAGGGCTATGCGCGCCTGCCCGGTAGTAGGGCGGATTGGCGATCACATGATCGAACTGTTCTTGTCGCAGATCATTCGGTAGTGCGTTCAAATCCGCCTCAACCACGGTGATCGCTGCGTTTTGTTCCGAATTGCGGCGGGCCAGATCTGCATAGCCAGCCTGCAGTTCAACCCCAGTTGCCTTCAGGTGCGGCACTCGCGCCATTAGGCACTGAATAGCAGCCCCTGCCCCGCAGCCCAATTCCAGCACCGACTGGCCAGCTTGTGCCGGGACCGATGCCGCCAGTAAGACCGGATCGACCCCTGCACGATATCCTGAGCGCGGCTGCCACAGACGCACACGCCCGCCCAGAAAATCATTGCAGGTCAGATCACTGTCGGAAAAGCTGCTCATCGCCCCAGCGGGATCTCGTTATCGCGCATGACCCGTTCGGCGCGGGTCAGATCATCTGCCCGCACCATTAGGCGACGGGGAAAGATTCCGATGCCGCCTTCTAGGATGCTCATATTTACGTCCATCTGAAAGCAGTCTATATCCTCGCCCTCAAGGAGAGCCGTTGCAAAGGCTAGGATTGTCGGATCGGTGCTGCGCAATAGTTCTTTCATGGGGATGGATGTAAGGGCAAGGTGACAGGGATGTCGAGCCTTGTGTCAGGAGAGTGATGAACGTCAGCACGATCTCGAAACCGCATGAGCGTCTGGCAGAGATGCTTGCGGGCGAAATGGCAGCAGTAAATACGCTGATTCGGACGCGTATGGCGTCGGAACATGCCCCGCGCATTCCCGAAGTGACCGCGCACCTGGTCGAGGCGGGCGGAAAGCGTCTGCGCCCGATGCTGACCCTGGCGGCGGCGCAGCTGTTCGGCTATTCAGGCGACCATCACGTCAAGCTGGCTGCAACGGTCGAGTTCATTCATACCGCAACCCTGCTGCATGACGATGTCGTCGATGAAAGCGGGCAGCGGCGCGGGCGACCCACGGCAAACCTGCTATGGGACAATAAATCCAGTGTTCTGGTTGGCGATTACCTGTTTTCCCGCAGCTTCCAGTTGATGGTCGAAACCGGTTCGTTGCGGGTTCTGGATATCCTTGCAAATGCATCGGCCACAATTGCCGAAGGCGAGGTGCTGCAGATGACAGCAGCCACCGATCTGGGCACGGATGAAGGTGTCTACCTGCAGGTTGTGCGCGGCAAAACGGCGGCGCTGTTTTCTGCCGCAACCGAAGTGGGTGGTGTGATCGCAGGCGCGACCGAGGCGCAGGTCAAGGCGCTGTATGACTATGGCGACGCGCTTGGAATCGCGTTCCAGATCGCAGATGATCTTTTGGATTATCAGGGCGATAGTGCGGCCACAGGCAAAAACGTCGGCGACGACTTCCGTGAACGCAAATTGACCCTGCCAGTGATCAAAGCCGTGGCTCAGGCAACTGCCGAGGAACACGCGTTTTGGGAACGGACGATCGGTCGCGGGCGGCAGGAAGAGGGTGATCTGGATCACGCTTTGTCGCTGATGGCCAAATACAGCACGCTGGATGCAACCCGCGCGGATGCGTTTGGTTGGGCGGCCAAGGCCAAGGCTGCGCTGGCGCCTCTTCCGGATCACGAAATCCGCACCCTGTTAGGCGATCTGGCCGATTACGTCGTATCGCGCCTTAACTGAGCGTCGTTGCGCGGCACCACCAACCGGGTTGGGCCGCGCCGATCTCATAGGCGGCAAAATGGGCTGCTTTGAGCGTTGGAAAAAGTGCGAAACAGGTTGAGCCTGAACCCGACATACGAACCATCAACGCGTCTCGGGTGTCTTCCAACGCCGCTATGACCTCCGCAATGCCCGGCGCTACAGATATTGCAGGTGCCTCTAAATCATTCCGCTGAGCCCTCAACCACGTGGCGCAGTCTTCCGGTGTTTTGAATGCAGGGATCTCAGCAGGCATCGGTGCGTTGTCTCTGCTGTGCAAAGCGGAAAACACCGGGCCGGTGGAAACTTCAATACCCGGATTGACCAAGAGCGCCGGGAGGGGCGGCAACGCCATCGGCTCAATCTGTTCACCAATCCCGCGCATACGCGCTGCAGCAGCATGTATGCATACCGGGACATCCGCGCCAAGCGACAGCGGCACGCTATCGGGCCACTCTCCCCCCTTCGTCGCAGTGCGCAATACCGCCGCAGCATCCGAGGAGCCGCCCCCGACACCGCCACCGTGCGGCAGTTGTTTGTTCAGATGAATGCGACCGGTCCAGCCTGCGGCCTCGGCGGCCTGCCAGACCAGATTGCGATCATCGGTCGGTACGCCATCCGAAAACTCACCCGTGACCGACAGAGACAGCTCGGGGCCGGAACTGAGGCTCAACTGATCCCCAACATCGGCAAAGGCAACCAACGAATCAAGCAGATGATAGCCATCCGCGCGTTGGCCGGTCACATGCAGGGTCAGGTTGATCTTGGCGGGGGCAAATGCCTCAGCCTTCATTGGCGACCTTCAGGGGTTCTGCACCTTCCTCGGCCAGAACCGCATCCAATCCGACTTCAATCTTGCGGCGGATGCGTTCAGGATCGGCTTCGCCGTCGGTATCTTCAGGATCAATGAAAGACAGTGCTCGTTTCCACTGGAACTCGGCTTCACGCCCACGACCTACGGCCCAGTAAACATCGCCCAGATGGTCATTTACCACCGGATCGACCGGCATCAGCTCAACGGCGCGCTCCATGTGGTCAACTGCTTCGTCGTACCGGCCCAGGCGGAACAACACCCAGCCCAAGCTGTCAACGATATAGCCGCTGTCAGGGCGCGCTGCGACGGCGCGTTCGATCATATTCAACGCTTCGTCCAATTTCTCGCGCCGCTCGACCAGCGAATACCCGAGATAGTTCAGCACCTGTGGTTGGTCCGGGTTCAACTCAAGCGCGCGGCGGAAATCGGCCTCGGCCTCGTCCCAGTTCTTCAGCCGTTCATGCGATATCCCGCGGGCATAATGCAGGAACCAGTTTCCGCCTGCACCCTCTTCCGTCAGGCCAATCGCCTTGTCGTAAGAGGTGACCGCTGCCGCGTAATCCTCTTGCTGGCGCCGCAGGTCGGCCAAAGCTACATGCACACCGGGCAAATCGGGGCTTTGAGCGGCAAGGTTTTGCAGGACTTCGGCGGCAGCTTCTTTTCTGTCAGAGCGACTGAGGACCTCGGCGCGCCCCAGTTCGGCGGCATGATAATCGCTGCTGTCCGGAGGCACCTGCCGATAGACATCAACCGCCAGATCATATTGTTCCAGCCCATCCAACAACTCAGCGCTTAGCAAAAGCGCATCAATATGGTCAGGCCGCAGAAAGGCCGCGACCCGGGCATATAGCAGAACATAATCCTGCGCGGCCTCCGCACTCAGCGCAGCGCCAACGGTAAAGAAAACCTCGGCCATGCCATCCTGTGCAGAACGGACATGGGTAAAGGGCAGCGTTTCGCCATCGGACAGCCGAGTGACGTAACCTTCGATGGTCGGATCACTGCCGGCGGCAAAGACGTTATCCAGAAATTCCAGCGCATCGTCGTTGCGATCCAGCTGCGACAGCACTTCGGCACGCGCCAGCGCAGCCCGGCGTGAAAAACGGGCGACCAGGCCATCATCTGCGGCAAGGATCGCCTCGGCCCCCTCAAAGTCTCCGACTGACGCCAACGCCATGGCCTTGTGATAAAGTGCAAATTCTTTCAGACCTTCCTGCGTGGTAACAACGTCAAATTGTTCCATCGCTTTGGTCATGGCGCCTTGCCCCATATGAGCCCAAGCAATCATCAGGCCATCAACCAGCGGTCCAACCCCTTGCGTTTCAGGATCGCGGGCCAGAAATTCATCCAGCTTGCCATCTGCCACCAGATTGGCGGCGATCACCATCCGAGCGGCCTGGCTGGGCAGTTCATTTTCCTCGATAACTTCGGCGACGGTCAGGGCCCGCTCAATCTCACCCAAGGCGAGCCGGGCGACGACCACGTTTTCCAGCAGTTTCGGATTTTGGGGATCAGCGCGAAGCGCCTGCGCATAGTAACGCTCGGCAGCGGGATAGTCGCTCTCATAAATCGCCTGACGCCCGGCCAGATACGACCCCGATCCGGTATCCGATACCGCAGGAAACGCGATTGAAGAACTGAGGATCACGGCCAGAGCCGCGCGTCGAACCAGGGAAACCACTGATAATCTGCCTTGCTGTCGTTGACTGACCGACAAGCTAGGGCTTTGCTGGGCGAGAGGCAATGGCAGAGCCTTCACGACCCTGCCAACGCCCGTGTTCTTGCCTACATATTGGGGTAGTTCGGCCCGTCGCCGCCCTGCGGTGTAGTCCAGGTGATGTTCTGGCTGGGATCCTTGATGTCACAGGTTTTGCAGTGAACACAGTTCTGGAAGTTGATCACGAATCGCGGCCCGTCTTCATCCTCGACCATCTCATAGACGCCTGCGGGGCAGTAACGCTGTGCCGGCTCGTCGAATTTGGGCAGGTTGACCTTAACCGGGATGTCCGGGTCGGCCAGTTTCAGATGGCAAGGCTGGCTTTCCTCGTGGTTGGTGGCCGCAAACGATACGTTCGTCAGGCGGTCAAAGGACAGTGTGCCATCGGGTTTCGGATAGTCGATGGGTTGATGCTTGCTGGCATCTTCGGTCGATTCCGCGTCGTTCTTGCCGTGGCCCAGCGTGCCCAGCAGCGAGAAGCCCAGCGTGTTGGTCCACATGTCCATACCGCCCAGTACCAGGCTGGCGGTCAGGCCGTATTTCGACCACAGCGGTTTGACGTTGCGCACCTTCTTCAGATCCAAGCCGATTGCACCATCGCGAACGTTGGCCTCATAAGCGGTCAGCTCATCACCCGAACGCTCGGCCTTGATGGCGTCATAGGCGGCCTCGGCCGCGGCCTTGCCTGACAGCATCGCGTTGTGGTTGCCCTTGATGCGCGGCACGTTGACCATGCCGGCCGAGCAACCCAACAGCGCAACACCCGGTGCGACCAGTTTCGGCATCGACTGGTAGCCACCCTCGGTGATCGCGCGGGCGCCGTAAGCCACACGCTTGCCGCCTTTCAGCAGCTCGGCCACCATCGGGTGGTGCTTGAAACGCTGGAATTCCATGTAGGGGTACAGGTGCGGGTTCTTGTAGTTAAGGTGGACCACAAAACCGACATAGACCTGATTATTTTCAAGGTGATAGATGAACGACCCGCCACCCGCGTTGCTGCCCAGCGGCCAGCCCATGGTGTGCGTGACGCTGCCTTCTTTGTGCTTGGCCGGATCAATCTCCCAGATCTCTTTCATGCCAACGCCGTATTTCTGCGGCTCTTTACCGGCAGACAGGTCGTATTTGGCGATGACTTCCTTGGACAGTGAGCCGCGCACGCCTTCCGACAGGAAGACATATTTGCCATGCAGTTCCATGCCCGGCTCGGTGTTGGGGCCGTAGGATCCGTCTGGCTCCAGACCAAATACACCGGCTACAACGCCTTTGACTTCACCGTTCTCACCGTAGACCAGCTCGGAACAGGCCATGCCGGGGAAGATTTCGACGCCTAGTTCTTCGGCCTGCTCTGCCATCCAGCGGCAGACATTGCCCATCGAGACGATGTAGTTGCCGTGGTTGTTCATCAGCGGCGGCATCGGGAAATTGGGGATGCGAATCTTGCCAGCCTCGCCCAGCATGTAGAAATTGTCTTCATGCACCGGCACGTTCAGCGGGGCACCCTTTTCCTTCCAATCGGGGATCAGAGCATCCAGACCACAAGGGTCCAGCACCGCACCCGACAGGATATGCGCACCCACTTCCGAACCCTTCTCCAGAACCACGACGTTCAGGTCGGCATCCAGCTGTTTCAGACGGATGGCCGCAGACAGGCCCGCAGGGCCAGCACCCACGATCACCACGTCATATTCCATCGCTTCGCGTTCAATCTCGGCCATCGCGGGCTCCTTAGCTAACTTTCCGAATTGGCGCTTTCTTCATGCGGTCGGCGCAATATTGTTTCACGGCTGATTACATGGTCATAAAGACTTTGGTCAATCGAAACACGGCGTAACAACGCCGCTATTCGACACTTCAGGCTTCGGGTGCGTCCCCCATAAGGTATCTGGGACCGCTACCATGGGATTTGGCCCTGTCATCGGGGTTGTAAAGCTTGCATTTCGGCAGGCTGAGGCAGCCGCAACCAATACATCCATCCAGATTGTCGCGCAGTCGCATCAGCGTATCGATTCGCTGATCCAGATGCGTGCGCAGCCGTTCGCTGATACTCTTCCAGTCCTGAGGCGTCGGTGTGCGGTTTCCTGGCAAGCCCGACAATACCTCGCGGATCTCGGGCAAAGTCAGACCGAATTGCTGCGCGATCATCACAAAGCTTAGCCGTCGGATATCGGCGCGCTGATAACGCCGCTGCCCACCCGCGTTACGCCATGGAGATATCAAACCTTGCGCCTCGTAGTATCGGATCGCCGACACCGCCAACCCGGTGCGCCGGGCCAATGCTCCAATCGCCAGACCTTCCGAAACAACCATTACATCCTCCCAAAGAAATCTCTTGACCTAAAGTTAGGTTTAGAAATTACAGTGAGTCGGGACAAGCCTCAAATTGGAAGGAGAATCCCATGATGGCGACGCTGGAACATACTAATTTCACGGTCCGCGACCCAAAGGCATCTGCGGCGTGGATGCAGAAAGTCTTCGACTGGAAAACACGCTGGGAAGGCCCTGCCATTGCCGGTGGCTATACGGTGCATGTGGGCAGCCCACATACCTATCTGGCACTCTACGCCCCCGGCGATCCCAAGCCATCAGGCGAAAACAGCTATGATTTCGTGGGCGGCTTGAACCATGTAGGTGTGCTGGTCGAGGATATCGACGCCACCGAGGAAAAGGTCCGCAAAGCGGGATTTGAACCGCACAACCACGCAGACTATGAGCCAGGCAAGCGGTTCTATTTCGAAGATGACAATGGCATCGAATTCGAAGTGGTTCAGTATGATTGAGATGCTGTGGCTGGGGCACGAAGCCAGCCGTTGGCGAAGTGGAGAATTGTTGGGACAGCGCCACAGGCGCACCCGCCCCCCGGAACGGCGGCGCTAAGTTGCGAGTTTACTGACAACGCACACCTCCCCTCTTGCAATTCACGCCTCATTTGGGTCAGGTAAATGCCAACCCATCCTTCGCCCCGACGCTATTGTGCGGCGGGGCGTAACAATTTCTGCGTGGACGACAAGACAATGGAAAAGATCCCCATGACGCCTTCGGGCAATGCCGCGCTCGAGGCAGAGCTGAAGAATCTGAAATCCGTCGAGCGCCCGGCGATCATCGAGGCGATTGCCTCAGCCCGCGAACTGGGCGACCTGAAAGAAAACGCCGAATACCACTCGGCGCGCGAAAAGCAGGGCTTTATCGAAGGCCGCATCAAAGAGCTTGAAGGCATCCTGTCGCTGGCAGATGTCATTGATCCGGCCAAACTGTCAGGGGCTATCAAGTTCGGCGCGAAGGTCACGTTGGTGGATGAAGATACCGAAGAAGAAAAGACCTGGCAGATCGTGGGTGAGTATGAGGCCAATATCGAAGCGGGCCTTCTGAACATCAAATCCCCCATCGCCCGCGCCCTGATTGGCAAAGAAGAAGGCGACAGTGTTGAGGTCCGCACCCCCGGAGGCGTGCGCTCTTATGAAGTTCTGAATATCGAATACGCCTGACCGGAGCGTTTGTCATGTCAGGGTCTGAACCTGAGCAAGAACCCGAGAAACCAACCTCGCTGGGTATCTACGACCGTCCGGCGCACCGTTCGGTCACCGAGATCGAGATTGCAGCAGTTGTTCTCAGCCTGATCTGGCTGGTGGTGTCGGTCGTGTTTCTGGTACTGCCCGGCGGGCAACAAGGAGGGTTCATCGTCACCTTCCTGGCGGTGTTCATGCCGGTCGCAATGATCTGGGTCGCAGCCCTTGCGATGCGCGCCAGCCGAGTGATGCGCGAAGAAAGCGCCCGCCTGCAGACAGCCATCGATGCGATCCGCAACAGCTATGTCGTTCAGCAACAACGCGCGGCCAGCACGTATGAGCCGACGGTCGGCAAGAAACTGGATGAAATCGCCGAAAGCGCAAAAAAGACCGAGAGCGCGCTGGCGACATTCTCGACCAATCGCGGTGAACCCGGGCGCACCCAAAGGCCCGCGCCGGACATGGCCAATCAGACTTCGTTGGAACTTGGCACCTCAGCGGAAGAAATTACGCCCCCGTTGCCCACCGACATCTTTATCCGCGCCCTGAACTTCCCCGAGACGCAAAGCGATGCCGAGGGATTTAACGCGCTGCGGCTTGCATTGAAAGATCGCAAGATCTCGAAACTTGTGCAGGCCTCACAAGATGTTCTGACCCTTCTCAGCCAGGAAGGCATCTATATGGATGACCTGCGCCCCGATATGGCGCGACCCGAAGTCTGGCGGCAATTTGCCCAAGGCGCGCGCGGGCGGTCGGTGGCAGCCTTGGGTGGCATTCGGGACCGTTCGTCACTGGCGCTGACTGCGGCACGGATGAAACAGGATCCGATCTTTCGCGATGCAGCACACCATTTCCTGCGCCGCTTTGACCATATGATCGTCGAGTTCGAACCTAACGCCAGCGATGCCGAGCTTACAGCCCTGAGCGAAACCCGCACAGCGCGTGCCTTCATGCTGGTGGGGCGTGTCGCAGGGACGTTCGATTAAAGCCCAAAACTCCCGTAGGGTATGAACCTCACCAGATCGCCGGGCTTGATATCGCGGGCACCGTCCTCGATTTCGACCAGTCCTTCGGCCCAGCTCAGCCCACTGATCCGGCCTGATCCTTCCGAATGGAACACCTCGGCCCGTCCTTCACGGATTCGTGCCCGCAGATATTCGCGACGCCCCGGTTTCTTGCGCTTTTCGAAAGCGGCGGGCACGTCGAAGCCTTGCGGCTCTTGCCAGCCTGCACCGGCCAGCAGGTTCAGTGCCGGGCAGGCAAAGATCAACGTGCAAACCAGTGCTGCCACCGGATTGCCCGGCAAGCCAAACACCGGCGTCTGATCCCACATGCCCAGCGCCAATGGTCGCCCGGGTTTTAATGCGATGCGCCATTCCTGCATCGCCCCGGCCTCTCGCAATAATGCCGAGACGTGATCTTCATCGCCGGCGGAGGCCCCGCCACTGGTCAGGATTACATCCACTTGCTGAGCCGCGCGATCCAAATGCTGTTTCAGCGCCGCGCGATCATCCTCGGCGCGCCCAAGATCAACCGCTTTGAAGCCAATCCGTTCGACCAGTGACAGCAACATTGGACGGTTGGCATCATAAATCTGCCCCGGCCCTGCGCTGTCACCCGGCTCGATCAGTTCATCCCCGGTCGACAGTACCCCGACGCGCAGAACTTTGCGCACGGAAATCTCGGCCAGACCAACCGCCGACAAAAGCGCCAGATCTGCCGGCGTCAACCGCCGCCCGAGGGGCAAGGTCAGCGCGCCTTCGACAACGTCTTCGCCTGCTTTTCGCGTGTTCGCGCCTTGTTTCAAAGGCCCTCGGAACGCGATGTGCCCCTGATCAAAGGTCACATCCTCTTCCAATATGACCGTATTAACACCCTTTGGCAGTGCAGCTCCGGTAAGAATGCGTATCGCATGGCCCTCTGGGACCTCACCGTCAAAGGGTACACCCGCAGCCGCCCGGCCCTCAACCAATGGCATGACACAGGGTCCGTCCGGCACCGGACCGGCAAATCCGTACCCATCGACAGCGGTGTTGGGCTGAGGCGGGTTTGATCGTTTGGCCGACACGTCCACCGCCAGAACTCGGCCCGCCGCCCGCATCACGGGCACGTTTTCAACCCCAGCTACCACCGACAATCTGTCTCGCAATAGCGCCAGAGCCTCATCAACGGGTGTCCAGTTCACCCCTGCAGGCAAGGCGAAACAATCATTGCGCAAGGGCGGAGGTGAGATATCCGGCGTGCTCATAATCCGACCTCTTCCAGGATAAAATCTGCAATGACCGCCGTATCATCCAGATCAAACACCGGGCAATCCAATTCCAAAGGCGTATCACTTGCAACCGCGCGAACCGTGTCATCATCCGTGGCGATCAGCGGATTTTCGGGTTCTGCGCGAAACGCTTCGATCTTGGGGTGACGCTCGCGTTTGAAGCCTTCGATCAACACCAGATCGACCGGAGACAAACGCGACAGCAGGGTGTCCAGCTTCGGCTCGGGCGCACCGCGCAACTCCTGCATCAGTGCGATCCGCTGGCCGGATGCCAACAGCACTTCGGACGCACCCGCCGCGCGATGCCGCTGGCTGTCGGTACCCGGATGGTCTATGTCGACGGAATGATGCGCATGTTTAACGGTGGAAACGGTATACCCACGTCCGGTGATTTCAGCCACCAGCCGTTCCACTAGGCCGGTTTTGCCCGCGTTTTTCCAACCGGTGACGCCGTAGACCCTCATACCTGCTCCAACAAGGTTTCAGCGCGGGCCAGATCATCGGGAGTGTTGACGTTGAAGAACGGATCAAACGGCAGGGCCGAAAACAGCGCCTCTCGCCCATCATGCTGGTCAGTCCACAGGACAACCTTGCGCAATCCAGCGTTCAACGCCTCCCTCAGATCATCGCGCAATGCCACCGGCCAGAGCCCAAAGGTCGGGTGCCGATTGACCCGCTTGCCGCCGCCGGATTTCAAAGCCTCGTCACCCGTGCGCGGGGTGGTTGCCAGAACAAGGGGGTATTTCTGACCTTCGGATGCGTGCACCAGTTGCGCCACAAGATCATGCGGAAAGAACGGAGTATCCGCCGCAACCGTCACGATAGATTGAGCGCCCTGTTCAGCGGCCCAATCAAGCCCGGCCAAAACACCGGCCAGCGGCCCTGCAAAGCCCTCGATCGAGTCCGAAACAACCGGCAAGTTCAAGCGGGCAAACCGTTCGGCATCGCCGTTGGCGTTCAAAGCCAGCCCGCCGACCTGAGGGCGCAGCCTGTCTATCACCCGATCCAGCAGGCTCTGCCCGCCGATCTGCAACAGCCCTTTATCGCCGCCTCCCATCCGCGTTGCGAGGCCGCCTGCCAGAATAACCCCCAGCGGTTTTTGCGACTGTTCAGCCATCGGCACTTTTCCTGCGATGTTTTTTGTCCTCAATCGCCACGCTCGACGGATCAACATCGCGCACCAATCGGTCTTCGCCCGACAAACACACGAACCGCTGCCCGCGCATCCGGCCGATCAGAGTCAAACCGACCTCGCGCGCGATCTCGACACCCCAGGCGGTGAATCCCGATCGCGAAGCGAGAACAGGGATGCCCATCATTGCCGTTTTGATCACCATTTCCGAAGTCAAACGACCGGTCGTATAGAGGATCTTGTCAGACGCAGTCGCACCCTCGGAGAGCATCCAGCCTGCGATCTTGTCGACCGCATTATGGCGGCCCACGTCTTCCATATAGACCAACGGGTGGCTTTCATGACAAAGCACCGTGCCATGGATGGCACCCGCCTCAAGGTACAGAGACGGGGTGCGGTTGATCTTCGACGCCAACTCATACAGCCACGAGGTGCGCACCGAGACCTGTGGCAGGCGCACGTCCTCTAGCCCCTCCATCATGTCTCCGAACACAGTGCCTACTGCGCAACCGCTGGTACGGGTCTTCTTCTTCAGCTTGTCCTCGTATGAGGTCTCACGCGCGGTACGCACGACCACGGTTTCCAGATCGTCGTCATAGTCGACCCGAGTAATTTCATCATCTGCAAGCAGCATCCCCTGATTACGCAGAAACCCGAGCGCAAGGTATTCGGGATAGTCGCCGATGGTCATTGCCGTCACGATTTCCTGTGAGTTGAGGAAAATGGTCAGCGGGCGTTCCTCGACCACCGAGATCTGACTTATCTCACCATTCTGGTCCACACCCTCGACACCGCGCGTCAGGCGCGCAGCCCCCGGATCGGGCGCAATGAGGTAGTCTGACAGGTCGATCTCCGTGGCCAATTGCAACCCCTTCCCAAGACGGCTACTGCTGCTCGCGTCACCATAGGATTTAGCCATGGCCTCTGCCACATCCAAGTCATACTTCTGGAAAGGTTTTCGCGACGGGACGCCGTTTATCTTCGTCGCCATGCCCTTTGGCCTTCTGTTTGGTGTTTTTGCCACAGAAGCAGGGCTGGATATCATCCAGACGATGGCCTTTTCCGCCACCGTGTTTGCCGGCGCTGCTCAGTTCACCGCATTGCAATTGCTGCAGGACAATACACCAACGGTTATCGTTCTGATCTCGGCCCTGGCTGTGAACCTGCGGGTGGCCATGTATTCGGCTTCACTGACCCCTTATCTGGGGGCGGCTCCGCTGTGGCAACGGGCCCTTGGAGCCTATCTTATTGTTGATCAGTCTTACGCCTGTTCGATTGTCCGATTCGAGAAAGAACCGGATATGTCCGTGCCTCAGCGCATGGCGTACTTTGTCGGCTCGGTCACGCCGATCACGCCGCTTTGGATACTCGCCACTTATCTGGGTGCTGTTCTGGGGGCGCAGATTCCGGAAAGCTGGGCTCTGGATTTTGCGCTGCCGATCACGTTCTTGTCCATGATCGGACCGATGATGCGCACCATGGCGCATGTTGTAGCCGCGCTGGTGGCGATTGTTGTCGCCCTGCTCTGCGTGGCAGTGCCGTTCAATCTTGGACTGTTGATCGCAGGAATAGCCGGGATGATGGCAGGTGCGCAGGCTGAATTGATGTTAGAGCGAAAAAAGTCATGACGCAGATCGACCCGACAACCATGTGGATCATCATCGTAGGTCTGGCGATAGGCAGCTACCTTCTGCGCTTTACCTTTATCGGGCTGGTTGGCGACCGCCCGATGCCGCCCTGGCTTCTGCGGCACCTGAGATACACAGCAGTGGCGATTCTGCCTGCCCTGATCGCACCTTTGGTAGTCTGGCCGACAGCCACCGAAGGACAACCGGATATGCCGCGCATGGCGGCTGCGGCAGTTGCGTTGACGGTGGGAATTGTAACGAAAAACGTCATAGCGGCCATCTTTTCAGGGGCCGCCACGCTTTACGGTCTGCTTTACCTAGTTGGTTGAGACCGCTTCAAGCTGATTGAGTCGCGCATTGTTTTCCGCCAGCCCCTGCTGCAGATCAGCCGAGTCATTCTCACGATAGTCCGTGCTGACAACGCCTGGAATCTGACCAAACTGATCGGATAGCTTCACCGGGTAGAATGTTGTTTTGATTTGCTCGAACCCCGGGACCTGTTGCAGCAATTGCGAGGTCGAATTTGCACAAAAAGCCTGCGAAACCGGGCCCATTTGCTTGGCCAATTGCAGCGCGATCTCGGCCTGCTGTGGCGTCACTTCGATCGTCTGAATACGGGCATAATGCGTCTCGCGCGCATGACTGCTACGATAGGCGCGTTCGACATTTGGCGTGATGCCATAAAGGACATCATTCTTGATCGGCACCACATCCGCCCGGAACGATCCGGCAGGATCAAATATGACCCGCTCGCTGCCGCTGATCATCAGCGACGTGTGTGCCCCCGATCCGGTGCGCGTGCTGATCATCGTATAAAGCGTCAGTGTCGATGGCCCCGGATCACGATAGGACCGGGCCACGATTTCCGAGGGATCAGCCTGCGGGCGCTGCGATCCCGCGCAACCCGCAACTGTCACTGCCAGCAGGCAGGCAATCAGAATCCTGAACAAGAGATGCGCCTCGTGTACCGTTTAGGCCGCAAAGACCGCCAGGAACAGGCAAAGGAGTACAATTGCCACCACGCACCACGTGGTGAATTTGATGAAACCGTCAAAGGTTTTTGTTTGAACGGTGATGTCCATCTCGCCGTGCTTGTGATCAGCCATGTTTATTAGAATCCCAATTCGCG
The DNA here is from genome assembly GCF_057221175.1 of Ruegeria sp. HKCCD3925. Classification (NCBI taxonomy): domain Bacteria; kingdom Pseudomonadati; phylum Pseudomonadota; class Alphaproteobacteria; order Rhodobacterales; family Roseobacteraceae; genus Ruegeria; species Ruegeria sp. HKCCD3925. The sequence goes on along the minus strand of NZ_JBWVBI010000005.1, from coordinate 267,330 downwards.
TATTTGAAATGTTGGATAATGCAAAACTCAGGGCCTGTCACGACGTCATTCGCGCGCAGTTGGTCCAAAAATCGTGCAGCCTGGATAACCAAACCCCCAGCGCCAGGGCAACCCGCTGCAGGGACCACCCCCAAAACGCACGGCCAGAAACATCGCCTCGGAGGTGATCGAATGAACCGAGCGGATCTGATCCGGCGTCATGTCATAACGTTCGGCGTATTCATCAGCGTGGCTTTCGCCGTGGGTTTTGACACAGGTGCGCAGCGCGTCATCGGCAGCGAGCCGGGCGTCAAAGCTGGCCTCGGCCTGCGATGCGCCGCCTGCGTTGTAATAGGCGCGATCGTGGGTAACGCAGCAGTACTCCCATGGCGGGTGTTCTTCATAAAGCAGACTGAACTTCGGAAAGGTCTCGGCAACCATACGCCAGCTGGAAGATAATCCGCCCGAACAGCCGTCCGTTTCGAAGGGGGTCAGTTCAGCGCCTTCTATCGTGTCGGCCAACGCCCGGTGAGCGGGCATTTCCACGCTACGCATCAGGTCCTGCGCGGCTGCAGGCAGCGCGCAACAGGCCAGAATGAGGGTGAGTTCACGGGTTCGCATCGCGCATCTCGGCAGTATCGATAGACAATCCGAACGTCGTCGCCAACCAAAGCATCAGGCGTTCGCCCGGTCCCATCTCGGCACGAACACGCAGCACTTCACGGGCCATGGCCGGGCGGTCAGTGATCAGCCCGTCGACCCCCATCGATGCCATCGCCGACATCTGCAACGGGTCATTCACCGTCCAGACATAGATGTCCTTGCCCGCCTCATGGACCGAGCGGATCAGACCCGGAGACACCGTCGCCGCATTTACGGCCACAAAATCGCCCTCAAGCCCCGACAGATTGCCGATGGCGGTCGCGGCCAGAACGCCTGCCCGCCAATCGGGGCGCAGCGCTTTCATCTTCTGCACGGCCGGATATTTCAATGACATGGTGGCGATGTCATCCTGCATATCCAGCTCCTCGACAATCGTGGCAACTTGGTTTTCCAGGTCGACGTCATGGCCATAGTATTTCAGCTCGATGATGACCTTGGATTTGCCCTTCGCAGCTTCCAGAACATCCCGCAGCGTGGGCGTCCGTTCCGAAGCATATTCGGGGCCGAACCAGCTGCCGATATCGATCTCGGCTATATCCTCCATGGTTGCGTCCCAGACCTTGAGCGGCACACCCGCCAATTTCATGAAATCGCTGTCATGCGCGATGATGACCACACCATCCGCGGTCTCCTGAACGTCGATCTCAACCCAATCGGCGCCATCTTCGATAGCCTTCAACACTGCCGCCATGGTATTTTCCGGCCTTATCGCCGCCGCGCCTCTATGACCAATGACATCCGCATGATCGGGGGCCTGAATGCGGACCAGCAACTCCTGCCCGGACCAGAGCCCGATCAGCAGGGCGATTGCCGCGCCACCGACCACAGCGTAAAGCGGCGCGCGCAGGTTGCCTGGTTCGGGATGAGGGACCTCTCGGCCTTGTGTGTCGAAGAACCCATCCAGCAGAACCGCCAATGCTCCCAGAGCGACGGCTGCAAGCACAAGCCCAGCCAGCGACCATAGGCCCGCGACGATCATACTTAGGATTAGCGCAAAGCGCAGATTAGTGCTTTCCTGCAGCGGCACCAAATCGAAAAACAGTCCGGCCACAAAGGCAATCAGTGCGGCGATCACGAGACGCATCGCAAGCCAAAGGCCAAGCTCGATCTTGAGGCGACCGCGTTTGCCTTCCATTCGATCCGTGCTGGCGGAGAAGGCCTCGGCGGGTTTGCAGCCCTCAAATAATACAAGATGCAGCGATAGCGCCCAGGCCGAGAGCCTGCGGATCAGAACCCAAGCCAGACACAGCACCACAAATCCGATCAGCACTACCGCCACCCAGAACGAAGGCGGGTGGAAGGTGAGGTAATAGTTGATGTCGTATTCAGTCAGCATCCACCAGGCGATCAGGCCAGCCACGGCGACAAAAGGCAGCGCAAGTACCAGCACACGCAAAATGAACCGTGCGGCAAAGCCGAAAAGCGCAGGTAAACGCGTCAGGATCAACCGGATGGAAGCACTGCCCGCGCGCCAAGGGTCACGCTCACCCATCCGCAATGATCCGGCCATGACCGAGAAGACAAAGACCTCGGCCAGTAAGAACAGGCTGAGAACTACAACCGCCGCGATGAAGCCTGCTGGTGACAGCAGGAACATCGCAATGTCCTGATCCGTCAGCGCCGATTGATCAGACAACGAAACAGCAAGATTGACGGCGATGGCAACGCCCGGAGCGATCAGTGCAACCAGCAGCAACCGGACGGCGACATAAACAGGCACAAACACGCGCCGCCGCGCCCATGCGCCCCGGTAGGCAGTTGTAACGGCTGAGAAATTGGTCACGCGGTTGCCTCCTGAATGGTCTATCCATTCAAGGCTGCGTAAGTGTGAATTGCAAGAGTGGGCGTCAGCTTTCTTCCAGATCAGCCGCCAGCCGGAAACCAATGCGGTTGGCTGGTTTATCCTCGATCGATTTAGGCAAGGCACGCAGCATCACATTCAACTGGCTGACATGCTGGACGAGCTGCGTTTTGGCGCCGCCTCCGTCCGAGCCATAGAAGGTAATCACATCCGGATCGAAATAGCCCATGCCCTCGATCCGCATTACACCGGCGTCACCACCGGTAAATCCCATGGCAACCTCGTGATCGCCATCCAGAGTCTTCTCGAAATTCTGAATATACATGATCAGCCGCTCATAGGCCCATTGAGCAGGGCTTTTGCTTTCGACCGGCTTTTGCAATGGCTTGGGCAAATCCTTGTTCCCCGATGCCGCTTCAGGGTTGGCGTGCACCTCATAGCACCGCGGCAACGCCGCAGATTCCGCTGCCTCGGCTGAGGTTTCGATCTTGTCCATTGCTCTACCCTTTGCGCTGATATTCCCAAGCTCCGTCCGCGCGCCGCGTCCGGGTGACCACTCCAATGTGGTAGAGATGGTTCATATGTGCAACCGCCTCGATCAGCGCGAGGCCGTATTCCCCGCCCCTGATCTGGCGCTTGAACAGCGGGGCAAAGCACTCGGCGGCGGTTTTGGGTTGATCGAGATCGTTCAGCAGACGCTCAAGCGCGCCGTGGTGGTTATCGATCAACTGCCGCATGCGGATCGGCAACCCGGTGAACGGCAGTTTGTGCCCGCCCAAAACCAAATGATCGGGCCGGGCCAGCGGTTGCAGGCGTTCGCACGCCTCCAACCAGTCGGCCACCGGATCGGCCATCGGCTCGGTGGCATAGACGCCCAAGTTGGAACTGATCGAACTGAGGATCTGATCACCGGTCAGCACCAGATTGTCCTCGCGGCTCCAGAAGGTGCAATGCTCGGGCGCATGGCCGTTGCCCATGTGAACATCCCAGTCGCGGCCACCCATGCGGATCACGTCGCCCTGTTTGACACGGGTAAATCCCAGCGGCATAGGGTACACGGCGTCGGCAAAGTTAAACGGACGCTCGGCCATCCGACCGGCCAGCACGTCCGGATCCATCCCCGCGCTGCGGTAGTAATCCAGCGTTTCCTTCGGCCAATTCTCTTGCACATCCAGCGTCAGCATACGCGCGAACAACCATGCGGTACGACTGGTGACCAGTTCTGCACCATGCTCGGACTGGAACCAGCCCGCATTGCCGACATGGTCAGGATGGTGATGAGTCACGACAACGCGACGGACGGGTTTGCCAGCCAATGGCCCTTCCATCAGGGCCTGCCAGATGCCGCGCGTTTTCTTCGACGACAGGCCTGTGTCAACCACCGTCCAGCCGTTGCCATCATCAAGTGCATAGACATTCACATGATCCAGCGCCATCGGCAAAGGCAGCCTGATCCACAGAACTCCTTCTGCAACTTCGACCCATTCGCCAGGAGCGGGTGGTTCCTCCCACGGATATCGCATCACTTGCGGAGCCTCGCCATCCATCAAACCGCCAGTTCCTCTGGGCTGAGGGCATAGAGGTCATCCGCCCCGTTCTGCGCCTGCGCAAGCAAGCCCGTATGTTCAGGCAGCAGCACATTAATATAATAACGTGCCAACTTGGCGCGCGGTCCATCGGAATCGGCTAGCGCCGCTGACAGATGGTAATGCCCGCCCAGAACCCGCGCGAACGCTTTTAGATACGAAGCCGCGCCAGCAAACCGGTTGTTCATATCCGATTGAGCAACGAGCCACTCCGTCGCTTCCCGCAGCGACTCGGAAGCTTCCCAAACAGGACCAGCAAGTTCAGGCATCGTGGCGCGCGCCTTCTCGGCTTGATCCTCGATCTCATCCAGAAGGTTCGAGGCCGCCTCACCCCCATCCATCATCTTGCGCGCTACGAGGTCCATGGCCTGAATACCATTGGTGCCCTCGTAGATCGCGGTCACACGGACATCGCGATAATATTGTGCAGCACCAGTTTCTTCGATGAAGCCCATGCCGCCATGCACTTGAACGCCGGTCTCGGAAACGCGCATGCCGGTCTCGGTGCCAAAAGCCTTGCAGATCGGCGTCAGCAGCGCCGCACGTGCCGCCCAATCGGCCTCACCCGTGGCCTGCGCCATGTCGATTGCAGCTGCATTGGCCAGCATGATCGCCCGCGCCGCAAACACATCCGCGCGCATCGACATCAGCATCCGCCGTACATCCGCGTGGTCGATGATGGTGCCCGAGGGCGTCTTGCCCTGTTTACGCTCCAACGCATAGGCCAGCGCATGCTGGTAGGCTCCTTCAGCGACACCCACACCTTCGCCACCAACGCCCAAACGCGCGTTGTTCATCATGGTGAACATCGCGGCCATCCCGCCATGTTCCTTGCCGACCAGCCAGCCTTTGGCCCCGTCATATTGCATCACGCAGGTTGGCGAGCCGTGCAGGCCCATTTTGTGCTCCAGCGAGACCACCTTGAGGTCATTGGCCACGCCGGGGTTGCCGTTCTCGTCGGGTATGTATTTCGGCACCAGAAACAGCGAAATCCCTTTGGTTCCCGGAACACCGTCTGGCAGGCGGGCCAGAACAAGATGGCAGACATTCTCGGCAAAGTCGTTGTCGCCCCAAGAGATATAGATCTTCTGCCCGGTCACCGAATAGGTGCCGTCGCCATTGTCTTCGGCCTTCGAGGTCAGCGCGCCCACATCCGATCCGGCCTGCGGTTCGGTCAGGTTCATGGTGCCCGACCACTCACCCGCCATCATCTTGGGCAGATAGATCGCTTTCAGCTCATCACTCGCGTGATGCTCCAACGCTTCGATCTGGCCTTGGGTCATCAAGGGGGCCAGTTGCAGCGACAGGCAAGCCGCGCTCATCATCTCATTCACGGCGGTGGTCATGGTCATGGGCAGACCCATACCGCCATATTCGGGATCGCCGCTCATCCCGATCCAGCCGCCTTCGGCAATCGCCCTCCAGCCCTCGGCATAGCCCGGAGAGGTCCGCAGCACGCCGTTCTCCAGCCGCGCGGGTTCCAGATCACCAGGGCGTTGAAGCGGGGCCATGATCTCTTCGCACATCTTCCCGGCTTCGGTCAGAATGGCGCTGACCACATCCTCGCTGGCTTCCGAGAACTTTTCGGTCGCGGCGATCTGGTCAAAGCCGATCACGTTGCGGAACAGGAATTCATAGTCTGAGATCGGGGCACGATAGGGCATGGTTTCCCTCTGGTTCTGGCAAGTTGTCAGCGTGGGGTTGGAATCCCGGCCCCACGCCGGTATTCATCTGGGCTGGCACGATTACCTACCGTTACCTGAACTGCAAGCAACCAAAACGCGGCGTCACGATCCATGACCCTTCTCGGTACTCAAGACTTACCAGCAAACGCCGACGGGCTCGCCAAGGCCGCTGACCTGTTGCGACAGGGGCTGCTGGTCGCTTTCCCGACCGAGACCGTCTATGGACTGGGTGGCGATGCACGAAACGGCGAGGCTGTGGCCGCGATCTATGAGGCCAAGGGGCGACCCAGTTTTAACCCACTGATCGCCCATGTCGCCTCAACCGAGACCGCGAAACGCTTCGTCGAATGGACCGATCAGGCTGATTTGTTGGCTGATGCCTTCTGGCCCGGACCGTTAACTCTGGTTCTTCCTCTGCGCCCCGATCACGGGATTTCGTCGCTGGTCACAGCTGGCTTGGATACTCTGGCCGTTCGCGTACCTGCGCATCCCACAGCGCACGCTTTACTGACCGCTTTTGACGGTCCTGTGGCGGCCCCATCGGCCAACCCCTCTGGTCAGATCAGCCCAACGACGGCGGCCCATGTCCGAGCGGGGCTGGAGGGACGCATAGCCGCAGTTCTGGACGATGGGCCGTGCGGTGTCGGGCTTGAGTCCACTATTGTGGGTCTGGCCGGCACCCCTGCCCTGTTGCGTCCAGGTGGTGTCGCATTGGAACAAATCGAAGAGGTTCTAAAGGCAGAACTGCATCACCACCAACCCGGCGATCTGCTTACTGCGCCGGGCCAGTTGCAATCCCATTACGCGCCGGACGCGCCGGTGCGGCTGAACGCCCGGTCACGGCAGGGGGACGAGGTGTTGCTGGGTTTTGGCTCCGTTGATTGTGATCTGAACCTCTCCAGCACCGGCAACCTGCCCGAGGCCGCCGCCAACCTGTTTGCCGCCCTTCACAAACTTAACGATACCGGTCGGCCAATCGCCGTATCACCAATTCCCCATCACGGATTAGGTGCGGCCATCAACGACCGTCTACGCCGCGCAGCAGCCCCTCGCGATTAGGCGCGTCCTGCACTGGCTGATAGGGTCAGCGGATCAACACCAAGCGTAGCCAAAGCCGCCTCCCATTTCTCGTCATCAGGGACATCAAAGACCAGTTTCGACGACGCATCAGTCGTTAACCAACCATTCATCGCGATCTCATCTTCCAACTGACCCGGCCCCCAGCCGGAATAACCTAAAGTCAGCATCGAATTCAGCGGCCCCTTGCCCGAGGCCAGATCCTCGAGCACATCCAGCGTTGCGGTCATGCTGAAATCTTCGGAAATCTGCATTGAATGCAGATTCGCCTCGTAATCTGCGCTATGCAGGACAAAGCCACGCGACATCTCGACCGGGCCGCCAAACTGCACCAGCCGTTCGCCAATTACGGGTATCCGACACGGAATGTTGAGCTGTTCCAGCAAGGTCTTGATCCGCAAGTCCGAAGGCTTATTCACGATCAATCCCATCGCGCCGTCATCACCATGGCTGCAGATATAGACGACCGAATGCTCGAATCGCGGGTCGCCCATTCCGGGCATCGCAATCAACAGTTTTCCCGTAAGCTCCATCAGCAGATATCTCTTGCGCCATAGGATATCCCTAGAATGACCCTGTGAACCGGGGAATGGCAAGGGATCAGCCGGGATTTCCGTGCATTTCACAGAAGTGACCGGAGCGTGACTTGGCAATCCCGACCGGAATGCGCATGTTCTGCATATGAAAGCGCTTTGCAAATCTGCTGCAGCCGTGTTGGCCGTCAGCCTTTGTTTTGGTGCCCCCGCCACTGCGCAGGGGGTTGATAATCTGGTTCAGCTTGAGGTGTTGGACGGCGGCAAAACCGCCGAAGGTACCTATCAGGGGGCCTTGCGTCTAAAGCTCAAGGACGGGTGGAAGACCTATTGGCGCGCACCCGGCGATGCGGGCATTCCGCCGCAGTTTGATTGGAAAGGCTCTCGCAATATTGCAGACATAGCCTTCACATGGCCCGCGCCGCATGTGTTTGATCAGAACGGGCTGCGCTCGGTCGGGTATGAGGATCAACTTGTACTGCCCGTCGAAATCACGCCTAAGAACCCTGCCAAACCCGTGCGTTTGCGCGGCGAGATGGACTTGGGCGTGTGCAAGGATGTCTGCGTGCCAGGTCGGTTGGAATTCGATCACACAATGGATGCCGACGCTGCACGCAATCCGGCCATCGCCGCAGCCCTCGCCCAGCGCCCGTTTTCCGAACGCGAAGCAGGCGTGGCGGATGCGACGTGCCAATTGACTCCCACTGCAGACGGAATGCGGATCGAGGCGCGTATCACCATGCCTTCAGCGGGCGGGTCCGAATTCGCCGTCATTGAACCAGGAAACCCGGCACTCTGGGCATCGCAGCCCGATACACGCCGTCAGGGCAACACCCTGATCGCAAGCTCGGAGATTATCGGCGCCTCCGGCCGGCCATTTGCGCTGGATCGGTCCGAAGTGCGCATCACGGTTCTGGGGGCAAACCACGCTGTCGATATCCAAGGATGCAGCGCAGGCTGACCGGATGAGCCAGACCCCAAAGATCGGTGCCTTGGCTGTCGTGCTGCACGATGGCCAGGTACTTTTGGTGCAACGCAGCAAGCAACCCGATCAGGGGCTGTGGGGTTTTCCAGGCGGCCATGTGGAATGGGGTGAAACGGTTCTGGACGCCGCCACCCGCGAGCTGCGGGAAGAGACTGGTGTGATTGCTGAGCCTTTGGTCTATCTCGACAATCTCGACCTTTTGCTGCGCGATGATAGCGGGCAGACCCGGGCGCACTACCTGCTGGTCGGAGTTGCGTGTCGCTATGTAACCGGCACGCCTGTCGCTGCAGACGACGCGCAGGACGCTCAGTGGTTTCCGGTGGACCAGATCACCAGCGGCGACCTGCCAATGAGCGACCGCGTTCCCGATCTTTTGCGGCGTGCTTTAGAGATGGACTAAGCCTCGACCCGATCCGACAAGCGTGCATAAAGCACGCTGGACAGCACGACACCTACCAGCAGGATCACGGTCGCACCCGCCAGGAATACACCAAAGCCCATTTGCAGCACACTTGGACCTTCGGCGGCTGGGTAGAGACCCGAGAGCAGCGCCAACGGCGCACCTGTCACTACGGGCCAGATCATCGAGGCCCCCAGCCAGATCGCCAACGCTGCGCCCGTTGCGCGCACGGCATTGCGCACCACCCTGTCCGGCGCTCGCAAGGCCCGTCTCATCGATGTCATCGGGCGTGAGATGTCGTTCAGGATGGCCAGCAACGCAGGCACTAGCAGCAGGATCAGGGCCATGCCAAAGCCCAGCCCATAGACCAGTGTGATCACGGTCGGTTTCAAAAACTGCGCCTGCTGCGAACTTTCGTACATCAAGGGCGTCAGCCCCAGTACCGTGGTCAGCGTGGTCAGCATCACAGGCCGCAAACGATCTGCCGTACCTTCTACGATTGACGGCACCAACCCGCGCTCTTTCCGGTATCCGTCGATTGTGGTCACCAGAACAATCGAGTCGTTGATGATGATCCCGGTCATGCCCAACAGGCCGACGACGGTGAACATGCTTAACGGCACGCCCCACAGGTAATGCCCCCAGATCGCGCCCACGAGGCCAAAGGGAATGATCGCCATGACCACCAAGGGCCTTGTCCAACTGGCAAAGACCCAAGCCAATACAAGATAAATTCCGGTCAGACACAGGATCAGGCCTGTGCGGGCCTCGGATAGGAATTCATCCTCCTGCTCACTCAGGCCAGCCATGCGCCATTCGACCTGCCGTTCGGCGGCTATGTTTGGCAATATCTCTTCGCGCATGGCGCGGGCGATTTCGGCAGCCTGCGCCGGGTCGTCCTCGGAAATATCACCATTCACCGAGATGACCCGAAGACCATTTTCGCGCCGGACGGTCGAGAAACCCGATTTACGCTCGACCGAGACGATATCGGCGAGCGGGACATAAACGCCATCCGGAGTCCGCATCAATGTGCGTTCGAGGAAATCAGCAGTCAGTTCGCCCTCGGGCAGTTCGATCCGAATCTCGGTGCTACGCGGACCATCCGGGAAGGTCGCGGCCTCAATCCCATTCAGCCGGTTTCGCAACACGCGGCCCAGTGTTTCGATGCGGAAACCCAGCGCCTGACCCTGCGCGGTGAGGTCCAGAATGAACTCTTCCTTGTCATAGGCGAGGTTATCCTCGAGCGCTGAAACTTCAGGGTATTTCGCGAGTTCCGCCTGGAGGTCCTCGGATGCAGATTTCAACGTGTTCACATCCGCACCGTAGAACTGCACGTCAATCGCATCGCCACCGGGCCCTGAACGCCAACCACGGAAGCTAAGCAGCTCAACCTTCGGGTGGCGCGGCACGAAATCCTGCAGCTCGCCCACAAATTCAAAGCTGGAATAGGGGCGCAAGTCGGCATCGATCAGCTCGATCGAGATGCCGCCCAGCAAATCGTCATCCTTGCCGTCCGCCGCGCGCAGCCCCCATCCGGCCGAACCGCCAACCTCGGCTAGAACGTATTCGATTGGATTGCGGCCATGGCGTTCTTCGTAAACCTGACCCAGTTCTTCCGTGGCTTTCTGGACCATGCGCATCATTTCCAGCGTCTCAGCACGCGTCGCGCCTTCGACCATGATGAAATTGCCCGTGACCGAGCCGCGTTCCGGTGCGTTGAAGAACCGCCAATTCACATCACCCCGAATGAACAGAGCGATCTGGCTGGCCAGTATCACCACCATCAGTGCAACAACCACATACCGTGCCCAGACCACCCAAGCGACCAACGGGCGGAACAGGTGGTCGCGCACCCATCGGAAGCCCTTGTTCACAACCCTGTTGGGCCAGTCATACCAATGCTCCTTAGCCGAATGCGCAATGGCATGGGCCATGTGGTTTGGCAGGATCAGGAAGCATTCGATCAGCGAGGCAATCAGGACAGCGATAACGGTGAACGGAATATCTCGGATCAGCTCTCCGAAGCGGCCACCGATGGCGGTGAGGCCAAAGAAAGCGATAACCGTGGTAACTGTTGCAGCAAACACCGGCATCGCCATACGGCGAGCGGCGCGTTCTGCAGCTACGATTGGCGCTTCGCCCAAACGGCGGGCGCGAAAATCAGCGTGCTCTCCCACGACGATGGCATCATCAACCACGATGCCCAAGGTAATGATCAGACCGAACAGAGACACCATGTTCAGCGACAACCCGCCCAGATACATCAGCGCAATCGCCGCAGACATTGCCACCGGAATACCGGCGGCCACCCAGAACGCAATGCGGGCATTGAGGAACAGGAACAGCAGGCAGACCACCAGCCCAAGACCCACAAGGCCATTGTCGACCAGAATATCCAGTCGGTCGGTGATCGCTTGTGCGCGGGTGCGGATCAGCTCAACAGTGATACCTTCGGGCAGGCTGGCCTGCATCTCGGCCACGACATCCTCGACATCGCGCTGGATACCTATGGCATCGCCAAGATTGGACCGGTCGACGCGGATCGACATCGCCGGATTGTCGCCGACGAAATAGCTGCGGTTGCGCGTGACTCCCTCGACCCGGATTTCCGCCACATCGCCCACAATCAGCTTTGAACCATCGGCAAAGTTGCGCAGGGCGATACCTTCGATCTCTTCCGGGGTGCGTTTCTCAACGCCTGTCCGAATACGCGCATTGGCACCTGTGACATCGCCCGCAGGGTTCGCGGTGACTTCTGCCGCGATGGCCTCGGCAATATCCGAAAGCGAGATATCATTGGCGATCAACTGTGCGGTGGGGACTTCGACCACCACACGCGGCGCGGCCAGTCCCCGGATCGTTGTCCGCGTGACACCAACCGCGAACAGGCGGCTGATCAATTCGTCGGTGAATTTGGCCAGTTGTTCAGCTTCGATGGGCCCCGTGATGACAACATCCGTGACACGATCCCGCCAAGCGCCACGTCGGATGGTTGGTTCCTCGGCGTCTTCGGGCAGGTTGGTGACGCTATCGACAGCCGTTCGAACCTCTTCAACCGCGCGGGACATCTCCCAGTTCGGCTCAAACTCCAGCCGGACCTGTGCCGTTCCCTCCCGAGAGGTTGATTCCGTGCTGGCAACGCCCTCAACCGCCAAAAGCGCAGGTTCGAGCAATTGGATGATGCCATTGTCGACATCCTCGGGGCCTGCGCCGTCCCATTGGACGTTCACATCCACCCGCTCAAGGATCACATCAGGAAAGAACTGTGCCCGCATGTTGGGGATCGCGGCGGCCCCCAGCACCAGCATGATCAGCAGCAACAGATTGGCCGCAGTCCGGTGCCGGGTGAAATAGCTGAGGATACCGCCCGCCGCGTTGGGAATGTCGCGGATCATCGCGCTTAGCCCCCGGCCCGATTGTCATCAAGACGGCGTATTAGGGTGGCGGGCACTTTGGCCTCGCTCAACTGGCCCAATACTTGGGCTTTGTCTTCCTGAGACATCGCATCACTGGCCTCGACCTGAGCCACAAGCTGAGCGCGCTTTTCGTCCGAAAGCTCGACCATGCCCGGATCAGTTTCAGCGTTCGCCTCAATCCGTAGGGGCCGCACACGTACACCCGAACCCAGCAGAGGCGTCCGGCCAATCACAACCTCGCGGCCTTCCAGGCCTTCACCACGCAAAAGCACCTCATCGCCCTGACGACGGATCAATTGCACAGCCAACGGTTCCAGCCGGTCATCGGGGCCGAGAACAAGCACGTTGCCCGTGGCGTCCAGAACCGAGGATGGCAGACGGACCACATTATCGAGCGGCTGTTCTTCAATCGAAACGGTGACAAAATCCCCCGGCTTGAATCCCGGCGCGTCGTCGAGACGCGCATAGATCAGACGCCCGGTTTGCCCTTCACCCGCCGCGCCGCTATCGCGACTGATCCGGCCGGTGGCAGTGAGATCGGTCCCCGTGACCTCAAGCGATACAGTCACCGGGGCTGAGATCAGATCACCTTGCGCGTCCAGCAACCGCACGAATTGCGCGGTGGAAACCCGAAACGCGACCTCAAGCGCATTGGGGTCGACGAGTTCGGCCAGCTTTTCGTTGGCCGCTACCAACCTGCCTTCAACCAAAGTAACCTCGGTCAGCGTACCATCAAACCCGGCATGGATCGTCATATCCTCCAGGTCACGCTCGGCCCCTTCCAACGCGATACGAGCCCGCGCAAACAGGGTTGTTGCTTGATCCACCCGGGATTCGGCCTGCGCCAGAGCGATCCTGCGTGCGAGAACTGCCTGATGAGCCGATGTTGCGGCCAGTTCCGCTTCTTCGACGCTTGCGGCAGCCCCGACACCACGTGTCTGCAGATCCTGCTGGCGCTGCAGCGCCCGGTCGCGAAGTTCGGCCTGTGCCTCGGCTGATTTCAACTCATCCTGCGCCAACAGCAGCGAGCGTTCGGCGTCCCGCTCTTCAAACTGGGCATCCAGAAGATCGGATTTGGCACGGTCCAGAGCAGATTGCATATCGGCTGGGTCCAGTTCGACCAGCAATTCTCCCGCCGTTACAGTACCGCCATCTTCAAAATCTTCGGCCAGTGATACAACGCGCCCGCCCAAGGCCGCGCGCAGCTCTAACCGGCGGCGGCTTTGAATCTGGCCAAACGCTTCCAGATAAGGAGTAATGGTTTCCGGCTCGGCGGTTCGTACGGTAACGGCGAATATGCGTTCCCGCGCCTCAGGTGCCTGATTGTCCCGCGTCAGCACATCCTGCACCGCGCCCGAGATCATCTGTGCGGCAACGATCAGCAGGCCCAGCGTCAGAAACGCCAGGAACACCCCAACAAGGCTTTGCCGCAGAAATCGCATCGGTCACTCACCTTTGGTCGCACATGCTGCCTTCCGCAAAGGTAGCCGGGTCGCAAAAAATGCCAAGCCACAAAGCGGTTATGATCCGTTAAACGCAGAACCAGTCTACTTCCGTCGCAGGTGTTCGTCCAATCTGGGCATTATTTCAACGAAATTACAGGGCCGGTGGCGATAATCGAACTGTTTCTCCAGAATCGCATCCCAAGCGTCTTTGCAGGCACCCGGGCTGCCCGGCAACGCAAACAGATAGGTTCCGCCTGCAACTCCGCCTGTAGCGCGGGACTGCACGGCAGAAGTACCTATCTTTTCCATAGACACGATGGTGAAAACGGTGCCAAACGCTTCGATCTCTTTTTCATAAACGTCCCGGTGCGCCTCGACTGTAACATCGCGACCCGTCAGACCTGTGCCGCCGGTCGAGATCACGACGTCGATTTCAGGATCCGCGATCCAACTGCGCAATTGCTCGGCAATCTGGGCGCGTTCGTCCTGAATGATCTTGCGGTCCGCCACTGAATGTCCAGCCGTTTCGATCCGGTCGACAAGCGTCTGGCCCGAGCGGTCGTCGTCCAGCGAGCGAGTATCCGACACAGTCAGAACCGCAATGCGGACGGGGATGAACTCAATGCTTTCATCAATGCGCGACATATGTCGTCAAGCCCTTTCCATAATGGCAAGCCGGATGGCAAGAGCCGCGAATATCCCGCCCGTGACCCATCCAATGATACGTGAAGCGCGTGGGTTTGAGATCAAAATGCGCCCTGCTCCGCCCGCAAAGATACCGACCACCCCGTTCACCAGAATGCTGCCCAAGGTGATAATTGCACCAAAGGTTAGGAATTGCAGCAGAACCGGGCCGTTTGCTGGGTCCACGAACTGAGGGATAAAGGCCAAAACAAACAGAATGACCTTGGGATTGGTCAGGTTCACCAGCAACCCCTCGCGAAACGCGAAATGAGCAGGCTTGATTGCTGCATCGTCCGACACTGCCCCTTTCCGGATTGCGCCCCATGCAAGAACCAATAGATAAGCAACGCCCATCCACCGGATAACGTCAAACAGCCAAGGCACGGCTGATACCAACGCCCCAAGTCCAAGCCCCGCCAGCAAAACTTGCACCATCAGACCCGTCGAAACACCGAGGCTGGCCATCATCGCTGGGCGTGACCCAGACCGTAACCCTTGCCCGAAACAGAACATCATGTCAGCGCCGGGTGTGAAATTCAGCACCAGTGCGGCTGGGATGAAGGCCATCAATGTCACTGTCTCGATCACGTTGTTACCTCGAACCAATGTGGTTTTGGGCCCAGATTGGCGATCTGAGACCGCCCGAGCATGCCGCGGTATCCCCAACTGTCGTGGATATGACCGCAAAAGACAAAATCGGGCTGGATGCGTTCAACCGCGTCCCGAACTGCGGTCGAGCCGACCGACACATCTTGTGATGTCACATCCCCATATCCTTTTGGCGGAGAGTGCGCGATCAGAACATCCGCAGCCTCGCACCGGTCCAGCAGTTCCGATGCTTCAGCTTCAGTAAGATCGCAGGACCAGTCTCCAAAAGGCGTCACCGGCACGCCGTAGCCCAGCCCGAACAGGCGCAGACCATCCAATGTCATGCCCGTCCCGTGCAGAACATGCGCGCCTTCGGGCGCAGCGGCTGTCAGTTCCTCGGCGCTCTCAGCGTTGCCCGGCACCAGGATCAGCGGCGCTGCAATGCCCGACAGCATCTGCATCGCTTCATTCAGGCCCCGCCGCGCATTGCAAAAGTCCCCCGCACCGATGACAAGATCAGCCTCGGCGCTAGCGACCACCAGATCAGCGGCCCGGTTGCGCGCCATATGAAGATCGGAAAACGCCAGAACTCTCATCCCGCGCCCCTCAGCCTTGCTTGCAAATCCAGCAAATCGGCCCAGGCCTGACGTTTCATCTGCGGTTGACGCAGCAGGTAGGCCGGGTGGAACATCGGGATGACCGGCAGGTTCAGCGCCTGATCCCATTTCCCGCGCAGCCGCGTGATACCGCGTTTGCCCAGCAAGGCCTGACAGCTAATATTGCCCATCACCACCAGCACCTCGGGCTTGGCCAACGCCACATGCCGCTCCAGAAACGGCTTCATCATGCCAATCTCTTCCGGCTTGGGATCGCGATTCTGCGGGGGCCGCCACGGCAACACGTTGGTAATGTAGACATTCTCGCGCCGATCCAGATCAATCGCGGCCAGCATCCGGTCCAGCAATTGCCCAGCGCGCCCGACAAAGGGCTTACCTTCGCGATCCTCATCACGGCCGGGCGCTTCGCCGATGATCATTACCCGTGCGCCGGGGGTGCCATCGGAAAACACCAACTGCCGCGCGCCGCGTTTGAGGTCGCAAAGATCAAACGCCTCCATCGCCGCACGCAACTCGACGAGCGATCCAGCGGTTTTCGCCGCCTGTTTTGCAACAGCTGCGGTATCGACCGGTTCTGGTTTTTTCGCAGGTTCAACCGCAGCTGGTTTCTTAGCCTTGGCCGCTTTGTCCGGCAACGCATAGCGATCCACCGGCGCGTCGCCGATCGCCTCGGTTGCGCCCAGCTCGATCTGCCATTCCAGCAGCGCCCGCGCGGTATGATGGTCCAAGCCCGATTCCATAACCCTCAATCTAACCAGCTTTTGACCGAGGGAAAGCGAATAGACCTTGCCATGGCACAGGGTCGCACCGACCATGGCAGGGTCATGCTGTCATTTCTGCGATTCCTTCTGATTGCTCTATTGCTGGCAACCTCTGGCGGTTCGGCGAGTGCGCAGCTGTTTGATCGGGATACACAATGCCGCACCGGACAGTTGCAATGCGGGCGCGGTTGTTGCCCCGCAGGCCAGCGCTGCAGCTTTGATGGCCGCTGTATCCCGCCGGGACACACCTATTGTGGAGGTGGGCGCACCTGCGGCCCGTTCGAGCGCTGCGTGGCAGGAGGAACCCGTTGCGCCCCTGCTGGGGCGAATAAGTGCACCTCGCGCTTGGATTGCCCCGGTGGTAGCTTCTGCAACGGACGCGGTGAATGCGAGCGCAGCAGACCGGATTTGGTCCCCGCTCCACCCACAACCTGCGCCGATGGCAGGAGTTGCGGAGCCGGTTCATCCTGCTTGCCGGGCGGCGGATGTTCGCGCCCCGGCTGGTTTCTGTGTGAAGAAACCGGTTCGCAATGCCGACCCGGCTTTAAATGCTCGGCTCATCAGGGCTGCGTTCCGATCAAGGCTATCGATTGCGGCTACGGCAAGTGGTGCAAACCCGGCGAACAATGCCTGCCCGAAGGTGGATGCGAGAAACTGCCCGAAGGGTCGGAACCTTAGGTTGCCTTGGCCTGCATGGCTTCCTATAAGCGGTCCGATTGTCAGACAGGAGCCCGCCCATGCGTTTCGCCCATCGTCACCTTCTTGGCATCGAGCATCTGTCGCAATCCGATATCACCGCTATCCTTGATCTGGCCGAAACCTATGTCGATCTGAACCGGCAATCGACTAAGCATTCCGATGTGCTGTCGGGCCTGACTCAAATCAACATGTTCTTTGAAAACTCGACCCGCACGCAGGCGAGTTTCGAAATTGCGGGCAAGCGATTGGGCGCGGATGTGATGAACATGGCGATGCAGGCCAGTTCGATCAAAAAGGGCGAGACGCTAATCGATACGGCGATGACGCTGAACGCAATGCATCCCGATCTGCTGGTGGTGCGGCATCCTCATTCCGGCGCGGTGGACCTGCTGGCGCAGAAGGTAAACTGCGCCGTGCTGAACGCAGGTGATGGGCGGCATGAGCACCCGACGCAAGCCCTGCTGGACGCGCTGACTATCCGCCGTGCCAAAGGCCGCCTACACCGGCTGAACATCGCGATTTGCGGAGACGTGGCGCATTCGCGCGTGGCGCGCTCGAACCTGATCCTGCTGGGCAAGATGGAAAACCGCATCCGCCTTATCGGTCCACCGACTTTGGTCCCGTCGCAATTCGCGGAATTCGGGGCCGAGATCTATGATGATATAAATGAGGGTCTCAAAGACGTCGACGTTGTGATGATGCTGCGTCTTCAGAAGGAACGGATGGACGGCGGCTTTATCCCCTCGGAACGCGAATACTATCACCGCTACGGTCTGAACGCTGAAAAGCTGGCGCTGGCCAAGCCAGACGCCATCGTGATGCACCCCGGTCCAATGAACCGCGGGGTCGAGATCGACGGCACTCTGGCCGATGACATCAACCGATCCGTCATTCAGGAACAGGTCGAGATGGGCGTTGCTGTCCGCATGGCCGCCATGGACCTGCTGGCGCGCAACGTGCGAGAAGCCGCATGAACGATCTGATCATCGCCCCCCATGAGCGCGGTGTGATCCGCCTGTTCTCGCTGGACATGCGCCCGGAAGAAGCAAAATTCCTGCGCGAACCGGGGGCTGTTGATCAGGTGTTGGGTGTCGAGGGGCTGGATCCAGAACAGATCGACATTTTTCCGGTATCCGACCTCGAAGATCTCGGGCTTTATGGCTATCTCAGCGAAGGCTGTGGTGTCTCGGAAGACCAGTTGGATCGCGCGAAGTTGGACGCCATTGAAGGCTGGGTGATGGTCCTGCGCAGTGCGGCGCTGGGTGGTCGATCTGCAACCCTTTCCCTCGATCTCCGCCTGCATCTGATTGGCCTGTTCACCGAAGAGGCTACCAACTGGTCCGGCGGCACGATTGAGACCGAAAGCGCAAAACCGTTCTCGGCCGCGCAAAGCCCGCCAGTGGATAATAAACCAAGCCGCATCGGTTCAGCCGTCATTGCCTTGCTGATTCTGATCGCCGTCGGAGGTGCCTTGTGGCTGATCCTGTGACCTTCTCCTCAGACAAGGGCGCTTATGTCCGCACCAACGCATGGCTCGCCGCCTTTGCAATGGCGGCCGCAATGGTCGTGCTATGGTTGATCGGCAATCCTTACGTCTGGACCGGCGCACCCGCAGGGTTGGCCGCCATCACCATCCGCGCTTGGTATTTGGCTTCGGAAGAACTGGTCGCCAAGTGGGAAATGATGGGCACCACTCTCACTGGTCCTGGTCCGCGTAAGGTGGCGCTGAACCAAATTCAGGCGGTCAATACCATTGGCAGCTTTGTCCAGATCGTCACAAAAGGCGGCGACAAGCACCTGATCAAATATCAGGCGGACCCCGCCGCCACCAAAGCTGCAATCGAAAGGGCCATGGCATGAGCAATCTGATTTTTACTAACGCTCGCCTGATCGACCCCGAAGCTGGCACAGATAGCATCGGCTGGCTGCAGATTGCCGATGGTCGGATCGCAGCGCTTGGTGAAGGCACGGCCCCAGACGCTGACACGCAGGTGGTCGATTGCGGTGGGCAGTGCCTTGCGCCCGGTATCGTCGACATTGGCGTTAAGGTTTGCGAGCCCGGTGAGCGACACAAGGAGAGTTATAAATCTGCGGGTTTGGCCGCTGCCGCCGGGGGAGTGACGACCATCGTCACCCGTCCAGACACGCTGCCTGCCGTCGATACACCCGAAACGCTGGAGTTTGCCACCCGCCGCGCGCAAGCGGACGCGCCGGTAAACGTCTTGCCGATGGCCGCCCTGACCAAAGGGCGCGAAGGGCGTGAGATGACCGAGATCGGGTTCCTGCAAGATGCGGGAGCTGTGGCCTTCACCGATTGCGATCATGTCATCACCAATACCAAGGTCTTCTCACGCGCGCTGACCTACGCCAAATCCTGTGGCGCGCTTGTGATTGCCCACCCGCAAGAGCCGGGTCTGAGCAGTGGTACCGCGGCCACCAGCGGCAAATTCGCCGCACTGCGAGGCTTGCCTGCCGTATCGCCTATGGCCGAGCGTATGGGGTTGGACCGCGACATCGCCCTGCTTGAAATGACCGGGGCCGCCTATCACGCCGATCAGATCACCACCGCCCGCGCCCTGCCTGCACTGGAGCGCGCCAAGCGCAACGGGCTGGACATCACAGCAGGCACGTCAATCCACCATCTGACGTTGAACGAATTGGACGTGTCCGATTATCGCACCTTCTTCAAGATCAAGCCCCCGTTGCGATCCGAAGATGACCGGCAAGCCGTGATCGAAGCAGTGCGAACCGGTCTGATAGACACGATCAGTTCCATGCACACGCCGCAGGATGAGGAAAGCAAGCGCCTGCCGTTTGAAGAGGCGGCCTCGGGCGCGGTGGCGCTGGAAACACTGCTGCCTGCTGCGCTTCGGCTATATCATTCCGAACAGCTGGACTTGCCGACCCTGTTCCGCGCCATGGCCCTCAATCCGGCCAAACGGCTGGGGTTGGAGAGCGGTCGCCTGGCCCTAGGCGCGCCTGCCGATCTGGTGCAGTTCGACCCGGATGTTCCCTTTGTTCTGGACCGATTTACGCTGAAATCGAAATCGCAGAACACACCGTTTGACGGTCAGCGGATGCAGGGTAAGGTCACCGCAACCTTTGTCGCTGGACAAGAAGTGTACCGGAGAGCCTGATGCCCCTGATCGACAGCACAATGACTCAGCTCATCCTGTGGGCCGCGTTGGGATACCTGCTAGGCTCCATACCCTTTGGCATGATCGTCGCGCGCGTGATGGGTCTGGGAAATCTGAGGCAAATCGGGTCGGGCAATATCGGCGCAACCAACGTCCTGCGAACCGGCAATAAGGCAGCGGCAGCGCTGACATTGCTGTTTGATGCAGCCAAGGGTGCCGTTGCTGTTCTGCTGGCACGCGCTTTGGCTGGTGAAGATGCCGCGCAGATCGCCGCGTTGGCCGCGTTCCTCGGGCATTGCTTTCCGGTCTGGCTGGGCTTCAAAGGCGGCAAAGGCGTTGCGACTTTTCTGGGCCTTTGGCTGGCACTTGACTGGCGCGTGGGTGTCGCCTGCTGCTTGACATGGCTGGTCGCGGCGCTGATCTGGCGTATTTCATCCGTTGGTGCGCTGGCCGCCGCCGCCCTATCCACCACCTGGATCATGGTGCTGACAGATGGCAGTACCTTCGTTCTTGGAATTGCTCTGACCTTGCTGCTCTACTGGCGGCACAGCGCCAACCTAGCGCGGATCAAGGCGGGGACAGAACCGAAAATCGGGAAATCGTGACAGCGCCCAGCGCGTTTCTGAAAGCGTTCCATGATCTGCCGGTCGGCACGTTCACCGGTTCCGTTGGGCCGCATCGATATTTGGTATCGCATCAGATCATGGCCTGCGGGAAATCTCACAAACTGGTGGCTCATCAATTGGGCGGGCCGGATTACATCAGCCTGAACCTTTATCTCACACAGAAAAGCGGCGCATTGCTTCGCCCCTGCGAAATGCCTGCGGAAAAGGTGGTCGATTTTGTCCTGGCGCTGGTGCCTGACGTGCAGGAATGAACAACCGGTCTTTGTGATTGCACAATCACAATTGATTGCTTTGAACGTGATCGGGCCATTCCCCAACTGGGATTTTGTGACGGCCAATTACAGGCGTCGCGACAATCAAATCCGGTTCGCCCGGGCAAAATTACAGTGCTCTTCAGCGAGCCTATTCACGAAAGGTGAAGTCATGAACACGTTCAAATCCATCATCAGCGGAGTCGCGCTGTCTGTTGCGATCGCAAGCTCAGCAATGGCGGCTGGCGTCGAAATCAACGCAAGCTCGACCGGATTGGCAATGCAGGGCTATGACCCGGTTGCCTATTTCACCGTTGGCGAAGCAACCAAGGGTGATTACAAAATCACCACGCTGCACAACGACGCCCTGTACCGTTTTGCATCGGAAGAGAACAAAGCCGCTTTTGAGGCGAACCCAGAGGCCTATCTGCCTGCTTACGGCGGCTATTGCGCATTTGGCACCGCAATGGGCTTCAAGTTCGATGGTGACCCGAACTACTGGAAAATCGTCGACAACAAGCTGTATCTGAACCTGTCACAAGACATTCAGGAGCGTTGGGAAGGCGACATTCCGGGCTTTGTTGAGAAAGCCAGCGCGAACTGGGAAGACATCGCCGACAAAGACCCGGCTGAACTACAGCAATAATTCGCTGACAAGACCTTTGTGCATCGGCGGCAGATCGTATCTGCCGCCGATCTTCGTTTGAAGGCATCATGTTTCACCCTATCTAGCATGTGAGAAAAGAGCCCAACCTGAGTGGGCCCACGCCGGGGCACCGGCCAGAATAAAGTTGTTCGGGACAGTCAAAACATCACTGATCCGGCCTAAGGGCCGGAACGTAGATTCAATCATAACGCTGCCATTAGATTTGATTGGCAGCAGGTTTCGAGCGAAAGGAATGAGACGATGACAGGAAGATTGGCACTGATCACCTCGGTCGCCGTATTGGCTGCGGGATCCGCCATGGCGCAATCCTCAGGCAACTGGACCGGATTCTACGGCGGTGCACAGTTTGGTTATGCGGACATCGACACAAACGTATCAGGCGTCGACGGCGATGGTGCGATCGGCGGTATCATCCTTGGATATGATTACGATCTGGGCGATTGGGTCGTCGGAGGTGGCTTCGACTATGACTGGAGCGACGTAGACCTTTCCGGCGCCGCCACGGTCGAGAATGTCTGGCGGCTCAAAGCGCGCGCGGGCTACAAGGTGAACCGGCAGGGCCTGCTTTATGGCACCGCCGGTTATGCCGATGCGGATACCGATAATCTGGGCAGTGACGATGGCTGGTTCATCGGCGCAGGCTATGAGCAGATCGTAGCCCCCAATATCAGCGTTGGAGGCGAGATTCTGTATCATGAGTTCGACGACTTCAACTCATCGGGCGTCGATGTTGACGCAACTACAGTTCAACTGCGCGTCGCATATCGGTTTTGATGAGAAGGTAGGGCCCGGCTATTTGCGCCGGGCCCGTGCCGCTAGGGCACCAAGACTGTGCTGCCGGTGGTTTGTCGTGCTTCCAAAGCACGATGCGCATCAGCAACTTGATCCAACGGAAACTCCTGATCGACATGGATCTTGACCTCGCGCCCGTCCACTTTGCCAAACAAGCGTCGCGCCATCGCCTGACAGGTGGCGTGATCCGAGATATGCGTGAACAAGGTTGGCCGCGTCACCTTCAGAGATCCCCGCTGCGCAAGCATTCCCAGATCGACAGGCGGCACTGGCCCCGAAGCGTTTCCGAATGAAATCATCATGCCCAAGGGTTTCAGGCAATCCAGCGATCCCTCAAACGTGTCCGCACCGATGGAGTCCATCACCACATCAACCCCTTTGCCTCCGGTGATCTCGGCCACACGTTCGACAAAATTCTCGGTCCGGTAGTTGATGCAATGTGACGCGCCATTGAATTGCGCCAGGCTGCATTTCTCATCCGTTCCCGCTGTCCCGATCAGTTTGATGCCTTCGGATTTCGCCCATTGGCAGGCGATCAGTCCCACACCTCCGGCAGCCGCGTGGAACAACACGGTATCTCCGCGCCGCAGCGGCGTTGTTCGGTGAAACAGGTATTCAACCGTCATGCCCTTTAGCATCATGGCCGCTGCGGTGCGGAACGAGATACTCTCGGGCAGCGGACAAACCTGCGCTGCAGGCATCACGCGCGCTTCGGAATATGCTCCTGATGGGCCTGCGGCATAGGCCGCGCGTTGGCCGGGGGCAAGATGCGTAACGCCTTCGCCTACCGCCTCAACGACTCCGGCCGCTTCCATTCCCAGCGCATGAGGCAACTCCAGCGGATAAAGGCCGGTACGCTGGTACACATCGATGAAATTCAATCCGCAGGCATGATGGCGAATGCGCACCTCACCCGGGCCGGGATCGCCAAGCGGGCGATCCTCAATCCGTAGAACCTCGGGGCCGCCGGATTCGTGTATGACGACTGTGCGTGCTGTCTGCTGCATGAATGCCTCCCTTGCCTGTGGAAACAAAGCTAACACGCCTGTGCGGCAGAGCAATCCTTCCGGCTCTGCAAGGGTGATCGGGCAAAATTTCGCAATATGTGCTATAATGCAACGAGACGTTGTAATTGGGCAGACGTTGCCGGCTGATCCGGTCACGCGAATTGCCACGCCGGATGCATCCCGCGGCGCACCCACGCCAGAAAAGGGGATGAACATGGACAAGACAATCGGTAACCCAATCACCTGGGTCGCCCGAAATCTGCGGGCAACCAGCGATCATGTCACTGAATCCGTGACCGAGATCGGCAGCGCGGATGTTCAGGCTCTGCCGACGGTGCATACGCTGACCCTGCAGGATCTGCGCGAATGCCTGAAAGCTGGATATAACGATTTTCTCGAAACCCGGGCCGATGCGATCTTTGTCGTTCTGATCTATCCAATCGCAGGTCTGCTGATGTTCGGTATTGGGCTCAACAAAGACATGGTGCCCCTGCTGGCCCCGCTTGTCATGGGCTTTGCCCTGATCGGGCCGGTCGCCGCCGTCGGGCTTTATGAGATCAGTCGCAAGAGGGAACAGGGCGGAGACGTTCATTGGCTGGACGCGTTCGGCGTATTCCGTTCGCCTTCCTTCGGAGCCATACTGGCACTGGGCTTCTATCTGGTCATGCTATTGATGATCTGGCTGATGGTCGCGCAAGGCATCTATGCGCAAACCCTAGGGCCAGAACCTCCGGCCTCGGCCATGGCATTCGTGACAGAAGTGTTCACCACCGGAGCAGGCTGGAGCATGATCATCATCGGCACAGCCACCGGTTTCCTGTTTGCACTGGTCGCATTGGCGCTAAGCGTGGTCAGCTTTCCGCTGTTGCTGGATCGCAAAGTGGGCGTTCCCGTGGCCGTCGTAACCTCGGTCTGGGTCTTGCGTCAGAACCCGGGTGTGATCTTGACCTGGGGGGCCATTGTGGCCGCGATGTTGGTACTGGGCGCGATCCCGATGTTGCTGGGGCTGATCGTCGTCATGCCCGTTCTAGGTCACGCCACATGGCACCTGTATCGCCGGGCGGTCGCCTGACTACATGGCAGCAGCTTAACCAGAGACCTTCAGAACGATCTTGCCAATGTGGCCCGATGCTTCCATCCGCGCATGTGCAACGGCGGCATCAGAAAGATCGAATTCTGAATCCATCACCGGTGCGACCTTCCCGGCCTCAAGCAATGGCCACACGGCTTCACGCAAGTCTTGCGCGATGCGCGCCTTGGCCAAATCGCTTTGTGGGCGCAAGGTGCTGCCAGTCAGGGTGAGGCGTTTCACCATCATCAGCGCAAAATTCAGTTCGACTACCGGACCTTGCAGGAAAGCGATCTGAACCAGCCGCCCGTCTTCCGCCAAAGCCTTGATGTTGCGCGGGATATAATCACCACCGACCATGTCCAGGATCAGGTTCGCCCCGCCCTCGGCGCGCATCGCAGCCACGAAATCTTCGTCGCGATAGTTGATCGCCTTTTCGGCACCTAGCTTGATACAAGCCTCACATTTCTCAGCCGACCCGGCGGTTGCAAAGACGCGGGCGCCAAACGCATTGGCCAGCTGAATGGCCGTCGTGCCGATCCCGCTGGAACCGCCATGGACCAGAAACCGCTCCCCCGGCTTCAAGCCGCCACGGGTGAAGACATTGGACCAAACAGTAAAGAAGGTTTCGGGCAGGCAGGCAGCTTCTTTCAAACCCATTCCCGCAGGCACAGGCAGACAATGGGCGGCGGGCGTTGCGACATATTCAGCATAACCGCCGCCGGGCAACAGGGCGCAAACCCGATCGCCAACGACCAGACCTTCGACACCCGAGCCGATGGCGATGACCTCGCCCGAGGCCTCTAGCCCCGGCAAATCGCTTGCACCGGGAGGCGGATCATACGCCCCTGCCCGCTGCAGCGCATCAGGACGGTTCACCCCAGCGTACGCGACTTTCAGAACCACTTGACCCTCTGCCGGTTCCGGCATCGGGCGTTCCGTCAGTTGCAGAACGTCCGGGCCACCAGCTTCGGTGATCTCGACAGCGCGCATTGTCTGGGTCATGGGCATATCTCCTTTGCCCAATGCCTAGCAGGCGAAAACGCAGAGGCCCAGCGGCAAGTGGAAACGCTGCGACTATTTTCCCGATGACAGCGAACCGGGCAGGTTGTTGGGCAACTTCGTCGGAGCCTTCACCTGACCCGCAAGCCAGTTGGGGACGGCCAGAAACGGTTTCAGCAGCGGGTTGCCATTCACCTGCGCCTTGAACTTCTCAAACTGCATTACGCCCTCGATCCGCCGATCCAGGAATTCCCATGTCGCCTGATAATCCGGGCTGTCATCACCCAGCCAATACAACAGTGTCGAAGAATAGACGCCCGACAGAGTGGCACGTTTGGTGTACCAGTTCACGTCGTCCGAAGTATCGCCAAGCGCTATCCAGATCTGGTCACAGGTGCCCCAGACCGCCTTGGCCCCATCCGCGGCATGGATCGGCAACGCGAACAAAGTCATACCTCGGCGCACTGCTTCTTTGTCTTCGACCGCCTGCAGGCGGAAACGGACGGCAGCGGCGATCTTTTCACGGAATTTCAGCCCGCTCAGGTCTTCGGATTTCAACCGCTCCAACATCGCGGCATCCCCGCGCGCATGAAAGGCCAGTGCCAGATCGACGGCACCACGCGGACAGATCGCTCGGGCCAGCGCGGGCTCCAGATCGCAATCGCTGATGGCCGCACGAAAGCTGGTTTCCGACCAGCCGTCGAACGGCACATGGTTCAGAATCGCATCAAGAAGCTGCTCTTTGGTGTCTTCATAGGTTGCTGTCATGTCGGGTCTCCGAGGCTGCGGGTCCAGTACTAGACAAGTTAGGCGTGCTTTGCTATACGGCCACTTCCTGCAATTTCCTTGCAACTCTATCTAGAAAGGTGGTGACAACCACATGCAGGTTAGTGTTCGCGACAATAACGTCGATCAGGCGCTTCGTGCCCTGAAGAAAAAGCTGCAGCGCGAAGGCGTGTTCCGTGAAATGAAGCTGAAGCAACATTTCGAGAAACCGTCCGAGAAAAAAGCGCGCGAGAAAGCTGAAGCGATCCGCCGTGCCCGTAAACTGGCACGCAAGAAAGCACAGCGCGAAGGTTTGCTCTAAGAGCTTCCTGCGACTCGTCCAGCTTTGGATGACACTATTTGACGACCCCCGAGGCCCTGCCCGGGGGTTTGTCGTTTTTAGGGCGGATGATCCCGCCAATTCCCGGCTTTACCCTCGCGGCAACCTGCCGATTTTGATGCAATCGCCGCAGTCGGCATTTTACAGCGCAGCGAATCGCCGTTCGGTTGCATTCTGCCGCCGAAAAACGCCCATCGCCGTACCCGCCCTATTCAGCGTTCTTTGATCGTCTGTAAGTGAGGCCGTCCACTCAGACATAACCAAAAACGGAGGCACTGATGTCGACAGCAAGTACGGTCGAGCGCGAAATGCTCGCGCTGATCAACCAAGAGCGCACATCCCGCGGTCTTGATCCCCTGGAACTTGAACGCAACCTGAACGAATCTTCCGAGGACCACAGCAGCTGGATGCTGGATACCGACCGGTTCAGCCACACCGGTCAGGGTGGTTCATCCGCGACCCAACGGATGCAAGCCGCAGGGTTCGACCTGTCCGGGAGCTGGCGCACCGGAGAAAACATCGCCTGGCAATCCGAGCGTGGCGCACCCGGTATCAGCGATGATGTCGCCCAGTTGCACCAGAACCTGATGAATAGCCCCGGTCACCGCGCCAACATTCTGAACCCCGATTTCAAATATATCGGCATCGGGATCGAAGAAGGCGACATGCAGGGGTACGACGCTGTCATGGTGACGCAGAACTTTGCGGCGACTCAGGGCGATGTCGATCTTGATAACGGCGGCACCACCCCGCCGGTGACGCCTCCGGTTGAAGAAGTTGTTGAGCCAGAGGAGGAAGAGGTTACCACCCCGACCGAACCAGAAGTGCCAGAAACCGATGTGACCGAGACTGAGGAACCAGTTGACGAAACACCGGTAGCGGAAGTTCCCGATGCCGAAGAACCGGCAGAGGAGACCCCGGAGGAAGACGTCACCGAAACCGAAGAACCATCGGACGAAACACCCGACACCGATGTGACGGAAACCGAGCAACCGGCAGACGAAACGCCAGAAACTGACGTTACCGAGACCGAGGACCCGGTTGAGGAGACTCCGGAAACAGACGTGACCGAAACTGAAGAGCCGGAAACGCCTGATACCGATGTGACTGAAGTTGAAGACCCGGAACCCGATGTGCCGGATACTGAAGTCGTCGAGGTCGAGGAACCCGAAACTCCGGAGACCGACGTCACCGAGGTCGAAGAACCCGAGCCAGAAACACCTGAAGTTGTCGTTGACAATGGTGCACCGGGCGCGGACTGCTTTGACGTTCAGGCCTTCCTTGCCGGGATAGAAGCGTTTGTTAATGCGCTGCAAGCCCAATTTGACCAGTTCGAATGGTCTCCGGTGCAGCAGGCTGACACGACCCCAGAGATGGATGATTTCGATCTGGTGTTCGACACCGACTTCGCTGACGACATGATCGAAACCGTTGAGGCCACAGTCGAAGACATGAACGACGACATGTGCGGCGTGTTTGTTTTCGAAACGAACTGCGGATTTGATTGGGGTTAATCAAACCGTTCAGGTGCGGGGATCCTTTTCCCGCACCACTTTCCTGCCAAATCAATATATCTTAGGCACGTGTAGCTCATCCGGCAAAATGCGCCGTTCGTATTCGGGGTTATAGCGCCGATCCGGCAGATTGACCTTTTCCTGCGGCACATCCTCATAGGGGATCTTGGTCAGCAGGTGCTCGATACAATTGAGCCGTTCGCGTTTCTTGTCGTTGCCTTCAACAATATACCAAGGCGCCTCGGATATGTTGGTGCGAAAGAACATATCCTCTTTGGCCTTGGTGTATGCCTCCCACCGGATGCGGGATTCCAGATCCATCGGTGACAGTTTCCACTGCTTCATCGGATCGTGAATACGCATCAGGAATCGCAATTGCTGTTCTTCGTCTGTAATCGAGAACCAGTATTTCAGCAGGATAATCCCCGACCGCACCAGCATCCGTTCGAATTCGGGAACGTCCTGAAAGAACTGTTCGACCTGATCCTCGTTGGCAAATCCCATCACGCGTTCAACACCAGCGCGGTTGTACCAGGACCGATCGAAGAACACGATCTCACCGGCCGCAGGCAAATGGGGCACGTAGCGCTGAAAATACCACTGGCTTTGTTCGCGTCGGCTGGGTGCAGGCAAGGCGACCACACGCGCTACACGAGGGTTCAAACGCTGCGTGATCCGCTTGATCACGCCCCCTTTCCCGGCGCTGTCGCGCCCTTCAAACAGAATACAGACCTTGGCCCCTGTATGGACCACCCAATCCTGAACTTTGATAAGTTCAGCCTGCAGCCGCAAAAGGTTGCGAAAATAGACCTTGCGATCCAGCATGTCAGGATGCTGGTCCTTGTAAATCTTGCGCACTTCCATCGAAAGCATGGGTTCGCTGAATTCGATCTCGAAATCTTCGTCCAGCGTGTCTTCCAGTTCAGCTTCCAGCCAATCTTTCGGCGTGCTGTTGTTTTCGTAAGCCAAGGTCTGCTCCTTATCGTTCATCGGGTTCGGACCGTACACGGCCAGTGTAACCACCGAGTGTCAGCGCAAAGTGCCGAGGTCGTACATAAGGTCGGAAACATGGATTTTGGCCCGACCGCACGACAGATACAAGCGGCAGAATTGACGCAAGGCTAACCCCAATAGTTGGTTTCAGACAGGCAAGGCCGTGGTTTTGAACACCGTGCGCAAAGCAAATGAGCTTTGCATCTGCGCCACCCCAGGCAAGCGAGACAGGTATTGCCGATGAATGCGAGCAAAATCCTCGGTATTTTCTGCGACGACCTTTAGAATGTAGTCCGCCGTGCCCGCCATCAAATGGCATTCAAGCACATCCGGAATCCGTGCTACGGCTTTTTCAAACGCCTCCAGCACTTCTTCCGCCTGACCCTGCAACGTGATCTCGACAAACACAGTGGTTGGAACGTTCAACTTCCGTGCATCCAACAGGGCGACGTAGTCCTTGATATAACCCTCAGCCTCAAGTCGCTGCACGCGTCGGTGGCAGGCCGAAGGGGATAGATTCGCCTGTTCGGACAATTCCGAATTTGACATCCGCCCTTTGCGCTGCAGGGCAGCCAGAATCTTCCTATCTGTTGCGTCAATCGTCATTTGCGCACATCCATTGCGTCAAGTTGTCTATATGCTGAATATTTTCCCGCAGATTGTGTGTTTAGCAAGTGGGGTTTCACAAAAATTGCACCAATTTATGCCCATAATTTAGGCAGTTTATGAATGGAGTCTCACATGAAAATCGGCTGCCCCAAGGAAATCAAACCTCAGGAATTCCGCGTCGGGATGACCCCGAACGCTGCTGGCGAAGCTGTGGCCCGCGGTCACGAAGTCATTATCGAAACCGGTGCCGGGATGGGCTCGGGCTTTGATAACGACGCTTATGTAGCGGCAGGTGCCCGCATCGTCGACACTGCAGAAGAAGTGTTCGCCACGGCTGATATGATCGTCAAGGTCAAGGAGCCTCAGGCGGTCGAGCGTAAAATGCTGCGCGAAGGTCAGTTGCTGTTCACCTATCTGCACCTGGCACCCGATCCAGACCAGACCCACGATCTGCTGGAATCCGGCTGCACCGCGATTGCCTATGAGACCGTGACTGACTCCAATGGCGGCCTGCCGCTGCTGGCGCCGATGTCTGAGGTTGCCGGTCGCTTGGCTCCGCAAGTCGGGTCCTGGACTCTGCAAAAGGCCAACGGTGGCCGCGGCGTTCTGATGGGTGGTGTACCGGGTGTAGGCCCTGCCAAAGTGATCGTCATCGGCGGAGGCGTCGTAGGCACCCACGCAGCGAAGATTGCCGCAGGCATGGGCGCGGATGTGACCGTACTGGACCGTTCGCTGCCGCGTCTCCGCTATCTGGACGATGTGTTCGGCGGAACCTTCAAGAACCAGTATTCAACCGCTGGTGCGACAGCCGAGCTGATCCAGGATGCCGACCTGGTCATCGGTGCGGTCCTGATCCCGGGCGCAGCTGCTCCCAAACTTATCTCGCGCGAACAGCTGTCGACCATGAAGCCCGGCGCGGCTCTGGTAGACGTTGCGATCGATCAGGGCGGCTGTTTTGAAACCTCGAAAGCCACCACCCACGCCGATCCGGTTTACGAAGTTGACGGCATCATGCACTACTGCGTCGCCAACATGCCCGGTGCGGTTGCCCGGACTTCGACCATCGCACTGGGCAACGCAACCATGCCGTTCATGCTTTCGCTGGCAAGCAAGGGCTGGAAGCAGGCCTGTAAGGACGACGCACACCTGCTGGCAGGTTTGAACGTCCACGCCGGCAAGCTGACTTACGAAGCGGTGGGCACCGCCCTTAACATCAACTCTGTCGATCCAACAACTCTGTTGAACTAAGAGCGCTCCCGCCTCTGAAAGCGTCCTTTTTCAAAGGACGCTTTACAGACTTGGGCCCAGCGCCGCGCCAATAGCGCGGCGCTGTTGTTTTCTGGACCAAGGGTCGCACAAAAAAGCACCGCGCCTTAGCGCGGTGCCCGGCCCAACCAGAGGAGGACATTTCAATGCCCGATCGACGGGCGGGAGGCTTACGCCTCTTTGTGAATCTCCACAGAATGCGGATACGGGATGGATACGCCTTTGGCGTCAAACGCTTCTTTGATCGCTTTGGTAAGTTCAAACTTCACATCCCAATAGTCAGCCGCTGCGCACCACAGGCGCGCGGTCAGATCAACCGAACTATCCCCAAGATTTGTCACGCGCACCCAGGGCTCAGGATCAGCCATGATACGATCGTCAGCTTTGGCCACATCCAGGATGATGTTCATAGCCTCATCCGCGCTATCGCCGTAGTCGATGCCAAACACCAGATCGACCCGGCGGGTGTCATGGGCGGAATAGTTGGTGATCACCGAACCCCAAGCCTGACCGTTTGGTACGATGATCTGCACGTTGTCCGGCGTCACCAGCTCGGTCGTGAACAGGTTCAGGTCTTTCACAGTACCCGCTGTGCCACCAATATCGACATATTGGCCCAGCTTATAGGGCCGGAACACCACCAGCATCACGCCCGCGGCCAGATCGCTGAGTGTTCCCTGCAGCGCCAAACCGATGGCCAGGGATGCGGCACCCAGAATGGCCACGATGCTGGTCGCCTCGATTCCGAAAATGCCCAGAACGGCGACAAAGACAATCGCCAGCAGCACCCATTTCACGAGGCTCGCAACGAAATTCCCCAAAGTCGGGTCGATATGTGGCGTGGCGTTGATCCGCCGCCGCACCAGACCGCTAATGGCTCCGGCAACGATCCAACCCAATACCAGAACGATCAACGCTTTGATCGCGCTCATGATCAGCGGGCCAAATGCGCCCACCTGTGTTACGACATCTTCCACACGCTTCTCCTTTGCGCCAACAGCAAACCCGCGCCTTTTGGCGCGGGATCGCTGAAAAGTCTGGGCTAATTTTGCGCGCAGGTCTAGGTGCGGGATTTCCGAGTTTTCCCCCCTGCTGTTCCCCAGCAAACATCGACTGACCGATCACGCACAGAATTGGACCTTACAAAAGCGCCACAAATTACCAGATTGACCGAGACAGGCGCGATAAAAGGAGCCCATCATGCTGGACACAATCCAATTCCCGATCATGAATAAATGGTCCCCACAGTTCCCCGAGCGGATTCAGCTTTATTCCTTCCCCACACCCAACGGGGTAAAGGCGTCGATCATGCTGGAAGAAACCGGCCTGCCTTATGAGGCACATCGTGTCACACTGGCCGATGCAGATGTCAAAAGCCCGGAATTTCTTTCGCTGAACCCGAACAACAAGATCCCGGCAATCATTGATCCCAACGGGCCCGACGATGCTCCGTTGGCTTTGTTCGAAAGCGGTGCAATCCTTCTGTACCTCGCTGAAAAGAGCGGTAAGCTGCTGGGTCAGAACAAAGGCGACAAGCACCGGGTCACCCAATGGGTTATGTTTCAGATGGGCGGTATCGGACCAATGTTTGGCCAGCTTGGGTATTTCCACAAATTCGCAGGGGCTGAAATCGAAGACCCCCGCCCGCGCGAACGCTACGTGTCCGAGGCCAAACGCCTGCTGAACGTTCTCGACCGGCAACTGGACGGCCAAGATTGGATCGCCGGAGAATTCTCGATCGCCGATATCGCAATCGCGCCCTGGCTGCGCGGTTTAGATTATTACGGCGTCAAGGATGTCATAGGCTGGGAAAGCTATGGCAACGTTACGCGCTATCTGGACAGGTTCCTGGATCGACCCGCAGTGCAAAGAGGACTGAACATCCCCTCACGGGATTGATACACAAGGCCTGTGCGGCGGGATCCAAATCCGCCGTCACGGGCCATCGGGTTACCCAGGCAGCGCGCCTGTTAGAACGTAGCGCAAGATCTCAACAACTTGCGCGGGTTCTTCAGCGACGGCGAGGGCTGCTGCATCTACTTCTTTCAGCGCGTGCTGATGATCAGCCCCGTGCAGAACAATGATCGACTTGCCCAGTGCTGCCGCATAGCCCGCGTCAAATGCCGCGTTCCACTGCTTGTATTTGTCCCCAAAGCGTACAACCACAACATCCGCGTCTGATATGCCCTTGCGGGTCCGGATCGCGTTGACCATGGCACCCTTGTGATCATGCCAGTACTTGTTCGGCTCGGCCCCCAAGATCGTGACACCGCAATCGTCCGAAGCACCGTGATCGGTGACCGGGCTACTGAACTCAACATCCAACCCATCGGCGCCCGCAATGATCTGCTCGCGCCAATCCGTGTGAATCTCACCGGACAAATAGACCTTAAGCATTTTTCTCTCCTCCCGTGAAAAAGGGGCGCAATGGCCCCTTTATCATTTCAAAAATACTCCCGCCGGAGGCGAAAACCAACTCATCCCCGCAAGACGCCGCCAGTGGCTTTCACCACTTTTTCGACAATCTTGGTGCTGACCGCCTCGATATCCTTTTCCTTCAGGGTCGCGTCCGACGGCTGAAGCCTTACGGTAATGGCCAGAGACTTCTTGCCCTCGCCGACGCTACCGCCAATGAATTCGTCAAAGACGCGCACGTCCTCGATCAGAGCCTTATCAGCACCCGCAGCCGCATTGACCAACGTCAGAGCTTCGATATCCGCATTTACAACAAAGGCGAAATCGCGCTCGACCGCCTGCAGGTCGCGCAATTCCAAGGCAGAACGGGTCGCACCGGATTTACGTGGCATCGGCACCTGATCCGGCCAAATGGTGAACGCCATCGCCGGGCCCTTGATGTCCATCGCCTGCAACACGCGCGGATGCAATTCGCCAAAGACGCCCAGTACCTTTTTCGGACCCAGACAGATTTTTCCATGTCGGCCCGGGTGCCACCAGGCATCGCTGTCGCGCAGAATCTGAACCTTCGCGGGCGCGCCAATTGCGGCAAGCACCGCCTCGGCGTCAGCTTTCGCGTCAAACAAGTCAACCGAACGAGACGCGCCGTGCACATCCTTGGGACCGCTACGCCCAACCATCAGGCCGGCAATCTGTGTCTGTTGATCCCCCGGCTCACCATCGTGGAACACCGGCCCGACCTCGAACAAGGCCAGATCGGCATAACCCCGTGCCTGATTGCGCGCCGCCGCTTGCAGCAAACCAGGCAGCAGATCAGGGCGCATATGGCTCATCTCGGACGAGATCGGGTTTTCCAACATGGTTGCTGCGTCACCGCCCCCGAACAAGGCTGCCGAGGCCTGATCGATGAAGGTATAAGACACACATTCATTGTACCCCAGCGCTGCACAGGTCCGGCGCGCCATCGACTGGCGACGCTGCGTGGCTGTCATGACCGGTTTGGGGATACCCGCCGTCGTACGCGGCAGCGGAATACCCTGCAACTTGGTCAGAGAAGCGATCCGCGCAACCTCTTCCACCAGATCGGCTTCCCCCATGATATCGGGTCGCCAGCTGGGCACATGCGCCATCTCGCCATCCAGACGAAAGCCCAAACGGGTCAATGTCTGCCGCTGCTCGCTTTCCGGAATCTCCATCCCGACTAGGGACTGCACGCGCGCCGCGTCCAGTTTGTAGGCCCGCGCGTGGTTCGGCGCTTTGCCCGCCTCGACCACATTCGAGGCTTCACCGCCGCAGATATCCAAGATCATCTGCGTCGCATGCTCCAACCCTTCGCGCGTGTATTCCGGGTCGACGCCGCGCTCGAATCGATACCGCGCGTCCGAGTTTATCTTCAGCGCCCGACCTGTGAGGGCAATCTGCACATGATCCCAGAACGCACTTTCAAGGAAAACGTTCACGGTCTCCTCGGTACAACCGGTTTCCTCGCCGCCCATGATAC
Source organism: Ruegeria sp. HKCCD3925 (assembly GCF_057221175.1). NCBI lineage: Bacteria > Pseudomonadati > Pseudomonadota > Alphaproteobacteria > Rhodobacterales > Roseobacteraceae > Ruegeria > Ruegeria sp. HKCCD3925. Next base: position 232,454 of record NZ_JBWVBI010000005.1, on the reverse strand, counting down.
CCGCGATAGATTCCGGGCCTTTGTCGTCCGAAATCACCATCATGCCGGGCTGTAGTGTGTATTCTTTCTCATCCAGTGCAACCAGCTTCTCGCCACCTTTGGCACGGTGAACGCGTAGGTTACCCTGCACCTTGTCGGCATCGAATACGTGCAGCGGGCGGTTGTGATCGAAGGTCATATAGTTGGTGATATCCACCAAGGCCGAGATCGGACGCAGACCAATCGCCTTCAACTGGTCCTGCAGCCATTGCGGGCTGGGGCCGTTTTTGACGCCCCTGATAAGCCGACCGGTGAAATGCGGCGCGCCATCCAGCGTATCTTCATCAATCGACACTTTGATCGGGCTTTCAAAGTCCCCCGGCACGGGGACATAGTCACGCACCTTCAGCGTGCCCAATCCACGTGCAGCCAGATCTCGCGCAATACCCGCAACACCCAGCGCATCCGGGCGGTTCGGCGTGATCGCGATCTCGATCATCGGATCAACCTTTGACGGATCGTTCTCAGCCAACCAATCGACAAACTTGTCGCCGACCTCACCCGAGGGCAGCTCGATAATCCCGTCGTGTTCATCCGACAGCTCAAGCTCGCGCTCGGATGCCATCATGCCAAAGCTCTCGACGCCACGGATCTTGCCGACGCTGATGGTGATATCCAGGCCGGGAATATACATACCCGGTTTACAAACCACCACGGTGATGCCTTCGCGCGCATTGGGCGCGCCGCAAATGATCTGCAGATCGCCCTCGTCGGTTTCAACCGTGCAAACGCGCAGCTTATCGGCGTCCGGGTGCTTCTCGGCATGTTTCACATGGCCCAGCGTAAAGCCCGCCAGACGGTCCGCCGGGTTGACGATCTCTTCGACCTCAAGCCCGAGATCAGTCAGTGCTTCGGCGATCTCATCAACCGACGCATCCGTATCGAGGTGGTCTTTCAGCCAGGACAGAGTGAATTTCATTGCAGCGGGCCTTTTTCGGCAAACATTCAGTCGGCACAGGCAATGGCAAAGATTGCGCCGAGGTGCAAGCGCTGCGGCTCACGGATAGGTAGGGGTGCGACCCAAAAGCTCGTCCAGCTGCCAGCCGATCCAGCCGTGGGGAATAAAGTGCCCGCCGGGATGGGTGTCCAGTGTCACCTGCCCTTGCGCGCAATCGGTCCACTCCAATCGGCTGAGCGTCAGGAAGGGCTTCACGCTCCAATCCCCACGCGGAGTGGCACCGTTGCAGTTGAACTTGGCCTTCCACAGCGCCACCGGATAGGTCGTATCGCCGTCCGGCCCAAAGGGAAAATCCATCACCGTATCGTCCAGCCCATGCACATGGCGCACCTCGCGCGGGGCTTCCGGGCAATCCTCGGTCTGGCGGATCGAGCCCGCAACCGCCAGCAGAGCGGCGATGTCGTTTCCCGACTGGCAGACATAGCGCCATGCCATTGCGCCGCCATAAGAATAACCCGAGACATATATGCGTTCAAGATCAATGGGATAGCGTTTGGCGACGTCCTCAAGCACGCGATCTGCGAACGGCACGTCTGCGGTATCGGCAGTCCAGAAGTTCCAACTTTTGCCCAGCCCATTCGGAGCCACCAACAGCACATCACGCAGTTTCGTAGCCCCGGCGATGCGTTCATGGTTCACCACCACATCGCCTTGCCGCGCCCAGCCGTGGAAGTGCAACAGCACCGGCAGAGGCGTTTCGCCATCCCAGCCATCAGGTTCCAGCACATGGTACGAACGGTCGCCGACCTCACAAGCGGTATCGCCATGGCAGTCAGATTTCCAAGGCCCCATGGCGAGTGCCGGGGTGGCGGTTAGCAGCAGGAAAAGCAGTCGGTAGATCATAGGCCGGAGCCTAGCCAACTGACGCCTACTGTCACGTCACAACCCTGTGGGAACCTGTAACAAGCCGCGCTGTCGTCAGACCTCGGGGTGGCGATCCAAGGTTTGTGTTGGGCACTTTATGCCAACCAAATCCGCGTACTGTACGAGCGGTGCGCCGACGGAGACAAATCGCCAGCCCGTGCGGGCGGTCTGGCGATAGCGCGGCGGCCTATCGGCCATTGCCCCGCGCCTTTGTCGGTTCAAGTCACAATGCAACTATTCTCATTCAGGCTCAAAGTGACCTTCAAGCCTCGGATGCAGCGGTGTTGGCTTCCCAATCGGCGTTAGATAACTAAGTTTGTTCTCAGATATGCCCGTAATTTCGAAGCAATCTGCGCGCATTGCGGAGATTACAGGCAGAATACGTTCATGGACATCCCATTCTCCAAGGGCAACGTCGTCCATAACGCTGGCTTCTTGGAGCATCACCAGTTCCTCTAGTACCTCGTCCGAAGCTACCAGAATCAACTCTGTTTTCGACTTGTCGTACTCGTAGCGGCTTGCTTCAGATCGCTTTTCCGCGTGCTCAAAAACGGCATCAAGGAAGTGTTTGTAGACACGACGTCGCGCTTCGATAAGAGCCTCTTTTCGATCAATTCTCTTCTGTCTGCCATAAAGCAGCAAACCGAAGGCCGCCGCAACAAATGGAGCGGCTAGCTGTAACCAATCCATCGTCGTTGGAGCGGAGGATATCACCGAGACAAACCACCATGCAGGTTCGGCATATCCAGCGCCGCAAACCCGTAGTGACGCAGCCAGCGCAGGTCGGAATCAAAGAACGCCCGCAAATCAGGGATACCGTATTTCAGCATCGCCAGACGGTCGATGCCGATGCCGAAGGCAAAGCCCTGATAGACGTCAGGATCAATCCCACCGGCCGCGATCACCTTGGGGTGGACCATGCCGGAACCCAGAATCTCCATCCAGTCGTCGCCCTCGCCGATTTTCAACTGACCGTTGTCCCAGGAACAGCGGATATCGACCTCGGCCGAGGGCTCGGTAAAGGGGAAGTGCGATGCGCGGAAGCGCAGTTCGACATCGTCGACCTCAAAGAACGCTTTCACGAACTCTTCCAGAACCCATTTCAGGTTCGCCATCGAGATATCCTTGTCGATGGCCAGCCCCTCGACCTGATGGAACATCGGCGTGTGAGTCTGGTCATAGTCGGCGCGGTAGACACCGCCCGGGCAGATCACGCGGATCGGCGCGCCCTGCAGTTCCATCGAGCGGATCTGCACTGGCGAGGTATGGGTGCGCAGCACATGCGGCGGGCGATTGTCGCCCTCGGCGCGGTGCATGTAGAACGTGTCCATCTCGGCCCGCGCGGGGTGGTGGCCGGGGATGTTCAGGGCGTCGAAGTTGTGCCAGTCGGTTTCGATCCGCGGACCTTCGGCCACCGAGAAACCCAGTTCGGCAAAGATCGCGGTCAGTTCCTCGGTCGCCTGGCTGACCGGGTGGATCGAGCCCTGACGGCGCGCGCGAGTCGGCAGGGTGACATCCAGCCATTCGGTGCGCAGACGTTCATCCAGCGCGGCATCGGCAAGCGCTGCTTTCTTGGCCGACAGGGCCGAGTTGATCTCATCCTTCAGGGCGTTCAGCGCGGGGCCTGCGACCTGACGCTCTTCGGGGGTCATCTTGCCCAACTCGCGCATCTTCAGCGCGACCTCGCCTTTTTTGCCCACGGCAGCGACGCGGATCGCCTCAAGCGCGTTTTCATCGCCAGCTTCGGCGATTTGGCCCAGATATTTTGCCTTAAGATCGTCCATGACGCCCTCTGAATTTGGTCGCCAACCTGCTATCGGCCCCGCCCCGCGAATGCAAGCGGGACGGTGGGGATCAATAGCTGTATTCGGGATAAATCCGGGTCAGATCGCCATTCCAGTCGCCATTGTAGTGATCCAGCAACTCATCTGCGGGCACCTTGCCCGTATCGATGCTGTCCTTGAGCGCGTTCAAGAAATGCGTCTCGTCCTGCACCAGACCACCCGCACCGGGGCGCGCGCGGGATGCAAGTCCGGCCTCTGCGATCGAGACCACTTCGCGCGCCAGATCATGCATGTTGATGTTGCCAACCTGCGCTTGCAGGCCATCCTTGGCAGCCTCAACCCGCAGCGCTTCGCGCGTCTCGGCATCCCAGCCTTTGACCAGATCCCAAGCGGCATCCAGTGCGGTTTGATCATAGGTCAGACCAACCCAGAAGGCAGGCAGCGCACAGAGCCTGCGCCATGGGCCACCATCGGCGCCGCGCATCTCCATGAATTTCTTGATCCGCGCTTCGGGAAATGCCGTGGTCAGGTGATCGGCCCAATCGGACAGAGTCGGCGTCTCACCGGGCAGTGCAGGCAGTTTGCCCTGCAGGAAGTCGCGGAACGACATGCCCAGCGCGTTGATATACTGGCCGTCGCGATAGACGAAATACATCGGTACATCGAGCGCATATTGTACATAGCGTTCGAACCCGAAGCCTTCTTCGAACACAAAGGGCAGCATGCCCGTCCGTGCATCGTCCAGATGCCGCCAGATATAACTGCGCCAGCTTTTCTGGCCGTTCACCTTGCCCTCGAAAAACGGAGAGTTCGCAAACAGCGCCGTCGCGACCGGCTGAAGAGCCAGCGCCACGCGCAGTTTCTGCACCATGTCGGCTTCGGACCCGAAGTCGATATTGACCTGAACCGTGCAGGTGCGCCGCATCATGGCGCGGCCCATAGTGCCGACTTTCTCCATGTAGTCGTTCATCAGCCGGTAACGGCCTTTCGGCATCAACGGCATCTCTTCATGGGTCCAGATCGGAGCCGCGCCAAGTCCGATGAAGCCCACACCGATCTCATCGGCGATATCCTTCACTTCACGCAGGTGAGTGTTCACCTCATCACACGTTTCATGAATTGTCTCGAGCGGAGCGCCGGACAGTTCCAACGCACCGCCTGGTTCCAGGCTGACGTTCGCGCCGTCCTTCTCAAGCCCGATTAAATGTCCAGCTTCACGCACTTCGGCCCAGCCATGGCGGTCTCGCAGACCTTCCAGCACGGCCACAATCGACCGTTTGCCTTCAAACGGCAGAGGTTTCAGAGTGTCTTTGCAATAGCCGAACTTCTCATGCTCGGTTCCGATGCGCCAATCTTCCTTGGGCTTGCAGCCCGATTCCAGATATTCGGCCAGTTGCTCATGGCGTTCGATCGGTCCGCCGCCGGACTGGGGGATGGACATGTGACCCGTGCTCCGATCCTGATGTGTCTGTCTTGGCGGTCAGTCCTGAGCGCAAACCGCGCCAGTGTCAATGCAGCCTAAGGTGCGCAGGCCGTGACGGCGTACGCTCCCAGATCACCACCGGATGTGCCGCACGACCGTTGAGTTCCGACAGCATTTGCTCGGTTTTCAGCCCCGGAAGTGCTGAAAACACATCAAACAGTGCCTCGGCCCCTTCGGCGTTCACCGGAATGTGAAGGGTCGGTTGCCCTGGCTGATCCAAAACCCAATGCGCAGGTTGCGAGGTCGGATCCAACGCCAACCGCTCGATTTCGCGGGCTGCAACGATGCCGCCGTCGAGCGGGCCCAGATAGGTGATCTGGCCTTCATCAATAGTCACCACGCCCGGCCCGCCCGCACCATTGCGAAAGCGCGCGCGTTGCACTCCGATCACCGCCAGGGCCATCGAGACGACGATCAGCAGCCACCCCAACCACGCCAGCAATCCACCAGGGCCGCTGATCCAGCTGAGGCCGAGGATCAGAACAAACCCTGCAACCAGCACTTCGCGCCAGCGCCACAGTGCCAGTTTGGCTTCGGGTCGAAAGAAACTCATGCCACGTCCTCCGGGTTTTTGAACAGGATCAGCGAGTATTGACCTGCAGGCTGGAACCCAATGGATATATAGGCACGCGCTGCCGCATCGGAAGCCGCAAAGAGGACAGCTCTGGAAACTCCCGCGTCGCGCGCCTCAACCAGATGCAGGGCAACAGCCAAACGCGCATAGCCTCGCCCTCGTAAATCGGGTGGTGTGTAGACACCGCCGATCTGCACCACTTCAGGCAAGCGAGCGTTGAAGCCGGTCATGCTGACCGGTAGGCCATTCTGCAGCAAAACTCGATGAGATTCTCGCTCGATATAGGTCTTGATGTCCTTCCCAGCCTGCGTCTGTGCGCGCACAGGATCAAAATCCATGGCTTCGATGAGGTAGCATTCTCGCCAGTCTTCAAGGACCGAACGGTCTACATCAGTAAGCGGCATGAGATCTGCCCCACTGAAATCCGGTATTTGAAGTCGATCCAGCGCCAGGGAAAACCCCGGCTCATCGCTGTTCAGGGTCGCGGGTCGCCCTTCCCAACCTGCCAACCGCATTATCCGACGGGCCTGCGTTGCCTCAGCCGCGATGCCGAACAGGGCCCGGCCTCGAATAAGGTCAATCGCCGCGGCAAGTTCGGTATCCGAACAGTCGGGACATTGCAGCAGGATCATGCCTTCATTTGTTATGGCAAAGACCGCACGCAACGGGCTGCCAAGCGTCCATGCATTCAACGACCGGGGATGCGTACCGCACAGGCCAAAATCCCGTAGATTGGCCAAAGGGAACATCGATGTTTGGATATGTTGGGACAAAAACGAGTCGATCCTGGACAGGTCCGTTTCCTGCGCCAATTGCCACGTCACGTCCAATCTCCCAACGCTTGCTGCCACATTGTCATCGCCGCAACGGCTGCTGTATCGGCGCGCAGGATGCGTGGGCCGAGGCTGACCACATGGGTAAATGGCAGCTCTGCCAACCGTTTGCGTTCGGGCCCGGAAAACCCGCCCTCGGGGCCGATCAGGATCGCCCACGGCTTGCCTTTCTCATTCTCTGCCAAGCGCAGGGCCGAGCCGGCTTCTGCCTCGTCACAGAACATCAATTGGCGATCATCGGGCCACGCGCCCAGGATACGATCCAATCGCTGGAGGTCAGCGACCTCAGGCACAAAAGTGCCGCCACATTGTTCGGCCGCCTCAATTGCGTGGGCCTGCAAGCGATCCTGTCGAATGCGCTCGGAGTTGGTGAATTCGGTCTGCACCGGTATGATCCGTGCGGCCCCCATTTCAGCTGCTTTTTCAACGATGAAATCGGTCCGCGCCTTCTTGATCGGTGCAAAGAGAAGCCACAGATCGGGCGGTAATTGCAGAGGTTTCGATTGCTCCACGCACGACAGAATACCGCCTCGTTTGCCCGCTTCTGCAACCTCTGCCTGCCACTCGCCATCGCTGCCATTGAACAGGGCGACCCGGCCCCCAACCGACAGGCGCATGACACCGAACAGATAATGCGCCTGTTCACGCGTCAAAGGAACCGATTGCCCCGGACCCAAAGGGTGCTCTACATACAGTCTGATCTTCGCATTCATGAGAACCTACATATGCAAGGCAATGCCCCAACACCAGACGGTCAAGTCGCCGATGCCGTAACCGGCAATTGGGTCGACACCCACGCCCCCGCCTTTGCCCGCCCTTACCTGCGGCTCAGCCGCGCAGACCGACCCATCGGCACATGGCTTCTGCTGATTCCCTGCTGGTGGGGTCTGGCCTTGGCCATCCTGAGCGACGGCGCACCACGATGGGAGGATCTTTGGATCGCAGTTGGTTGTGCCATTGGTGCGTTTTTGATGCGCGGCGCGGGCTGTACGTGGAATGACATTACTGATCGTGAGTTTGACGGGAAGGTCGAGCGTACAAGGTCGCGCCCGATTCCCTCAGGCCAAGTGAGTGTCCGTCAGGCTGCATTCTGGATGGTGCTGCAATGTCTGTTGGCCCTGGCCATCCTTCTGACCTTCAACCGGGCCGCGATTGCGATGGGGGTTCTGTCTTTGCTGCCTGTTACCATCTATCCCTATGCAAAACGTTTTACGTGGTGGCCGCAGATTTTTCTGGGGCTGGCCTTCAACTGGGGCGCATTGCTGGCCTGGGCTGCACATACCGGCACCGTGGGCTGGCCTGCAATCATGCTTTATCTGTCAGGAATCGCCTGGACTTTGTTCTACGACACGATCTACGCCCATCAGGATGCCGAAGATGACGAGCTGATCGGCATCAAGTCAACCGCACGGCTGTTTGGCACCGATACCGCCCGTTGGCTCAAGTATTTTCTGATTGGAACCGTCAGTCTAATGGCCTTTGCAATTATCGACGCGGCTTTGCCCGGGACATCGGTTCTTGCTTTGGCGGTCGCCCTTGGCGGGCCCTGGGCGATGGGGTGGCATCTGGCCTGGCAATTGCGGGGGCTGGACACGGAGGACAACGCCAAATTGCTGCAGCTTTTCCGGGCCAATCGTGACACCGGCTTGATTCCGCTGATCTTCCTCTGCGTCGCCCTTTTCCTCTGATTGCACCTCTGTGCTGCGCTCTGTATGAGTCCCGGAACCAACCGCCCGAGGAGTCTCGATTTCGCCCATGCGTCTGCCTTACGCCCTAGCTGTTGCGTTGATTTTCGCGGTGTCCGCCGTTCTATCGCTGGTGGTCGCTGGATTTGCGGTCAGCAAGATCGAAGACGCCTCGGAACTGGCCGTGCGAAAGGCCTTGAACTTGCAGGGGCATGATTGGGCCGAAGTCGAATCCGACGGCCTGCGTGTCGTTCTGACCGGCACGGCCCCGACTGAGGCGACCCGATTCAACGCCCTGATCGCTGCGGGCACCGAGGTCGACACCTCGCGCGTCATTGACGAGATGGAGGTTGCTCCCACCGCCGATCTGACACCGCCCCGCTTTTCTACCGAGATCTTGCGCAATGACAGCGGAATTTCGATTATCGGGCTAGTACCTGCGGCTCTGGATCGCGACGATCTGGTAGACAGGCTGCAACGCCTTGATCGGGACGCGTCAGTCTCGGACCTGATGGAAAGTGCCGACTATCCCAAGCCAGACGGATGGGATCAGGCAATCGACTATGCGATCGAAGCGCTCTCGGATTTGCCACGGGCCAAGATATCTGCCAGCCCAGGGTTGGTGCGTATCACGGCGATTGCCGATAGCCAGCAAGAGAAAGACCAGCTGGAACAAGACCTGAGCCGCGCCGCGCCACCAGGTCTGCGAATTGGCCTTTCGATTTCGGCACCTCGCCCGGTAATCACACCATTCACGCTGCGCTATTTGATTGATGAAGATGGCGGGCAGTTTGATGCGTGCTCGGCCCAGGATGAAGTTGCGCGCGACATCATCGTCGCTGCAGCACAAGAGGCCGGACTGACCGGCCCCTATTCCTGCACCATTGGGCTAGGCGTACCGTCTCCGCGTTGGGCGAATGCAGCGCAGCTCAGCATTCGTGCGCTATCCGAACTTGGTCAGGGTTCAGTTACTCTGTCGGATGCAGATATCACTCTAGTTGCCACACAAGGGACTAACCCTTTGGAGTTCGACCGCATCGTGGGAGAGCTCGAAAATACGCTGCCCGAGGTTTTCGCCTTGCATGCAGTTCTTCCCGAACCCGAACCGGATGACCCGACTGGGCCTATTGAATTCGTCGCAACACGTAGCCCTGAGGGTTTGGTTCAACTGCGTGGCCGTCTGAGTGACGAAACGCTGCGTGAAATGACCGACAGCTTTGCACGTGCCGCCTTTGGATCATTGCAGGTGCACACAGCCACCCGGATTGCACCGGACCTGCCCGCGGATTGGCCCATACGCGTCTTGGCCGGGCTGGAGGCACTGTCGCAACTGCACAATGGCGCCCTGACCGTTACGCCGGACAATGTAGCGCTGTCGGGCATCAGCCATGATCCCGACGCCAAGGCCCGGATCGCCGGCATGCTGTCGGACAAGCTGGGCGAGGCGCAGGATTACACCCTGTCAATCACCTATCAGGAGCCGCCCGCACCCGCCGACGCGCCGCCCGACCCTGAGGTCTGCGAAGAGCAGCTGGCCGAGGTTCAGGCCGCCAGCAAAATTGCGTTCGAACCGGGATCAGCCACCGTCGCAGCAGACTCGCGCGATGCCCTGAACCAGATCGCGGACATCCTGCGTGAATGTGGCCCCATCCGGTTGGAGATTCAGGGCCATACCGACAGTCAGGGCCGTGAAGAGATGAACCAGCAGCTCAGCCAGTCGCGCGCACAGTCGATCCTGAACGAATTGCGCGGACGGCGCGTGCCAACCTCAAGCTTTTCTGCGGTCGGGTATGGCGAGACGCAGCCCATCGCCGATAACGAAACCGAAGAAGGCCGCGAAGAGAACCGCCGCATAGAGTTTCGCCTGATCCGTCCTGAACCCGTGGCCAACACCCTGACCGGGCTTGAGGCGATGGAAGCCGAGGCCGAATCTGAGGCCGAAATCGAGACACCTGAAACCGACGCACCGGATGCAGGCTCAGAGGACCAGTAAGTTGAACAGAACAGAATTCATCATCGCCACAGCCATCATCCTGTTCGCAGCTTTCTGCATGGGTTGGTTCGCCAACTGGCTGGCCCATCGGCTGTCCCGTGTTCGCCAAAGCGACGTGGCCGATCTTGACCGCATGAGTCAGGAACTGCACGAGGCCGAAGAAACACGCGATCAGGCAATCACATATCTTCAGCAGCGCGAGGCAGAGCTGACCAACCAGCTGACTCAAACCGAAGCCGAGTTGAATGCCGCAATGGAAGGGCTGCGCGCGGCGCGGCAGGAAGCCGAAGAGATGCGCGGGCGGATCAACAACGCAGACTAGGCACCCTACCAGCGGGTCAGCGCGTCTTCATCCTCGTCCTTGGCAGCCACCCATTCTGCTCCGGACGTGGTGATTTCCTTCTTCCAGAATGGCGCGCGAGACTTAAGGTAATCCATCAGATATTCCGCCGCCTCAAACGCATCGTTGCGGTGCGGTGCGGCGGTGGCGACCATCATGATACGGTCACCAGGCGCAAGCCTTCCGTGGCGGTGGATCACCAGAACGTTGCCCAGTGACCAACGGGCTTGCGCCTCTTCCGCTATCTTGGTTAGGGCGCGTTCGGTCATGCCGGGATAGTGCTCGATCTCCATCACATCCAGATCGCCCGAAGCCAGATCGCGCACAACGCCCGTGAAGGTCACGATGGCACCGTTGGCATCGTCCCCGGCGGCAAAAGCGTTGGCTTCGGCCCCCAGATCGAACGGGGCCTCCTGCACGACGATCCGCATTCTAGCCACCCGTCATGGGCGGAAAGAATGCAACCTCGCGCACACCGGTCAGTGGGGCGTCAAAATCCGAAAGCTCTTGGTCCAGCGCCACGCGCAAGGCCGACAGATCGGCAAAGGCAGCAGCATAGCGATCCTCACGCGCGCTCAGTTCCGCGACCAAATCGCTGACTGTTGCGGCCTCAGTTTCTATCTTCTCTTTCGGCAGGCCGATGCGTTCGCGCACCCAGGCGAAATACAGCACGTTCATCGGTTAGCTCTCCTTCAGGTGGGGCATGGCTTTACGTAGGTAGTCATAGCCTGTGATCAATGTCAGCGTCGCGGCAATCCAGAGCAGCCATAGCCCGATACGACCTGACCAGAACATGGCCTCAAGATGCCAGCGGATGTTGTTCAGGTCCTCGACCTGCCCTGCTAGAACCTGATCAATGATTGTCGCATCCATGCCAAACGTGGCCATCACAAAATGGTGCTCGAATATCCCCTGCGAGAACAGGATCGCGATCGCTACCATCTGTGCCGTCGTTTTCCACTTGGCCAGCTTGGTGACCTTCAGGGTTCCGGCCACATCGCCCAGATACTCTCGCAAGCCTGAGACAAAGACTTCGCGAAACAGGATCACTGTCGCGGGCAGGACCAGCCATGGTGTCCAGTGTTCAGTCGAATAGCCCACCAATATCATCAGCGCGATTACCACCATTGCCTTGTCGGCAATGGGATCCAGCATGGCGCCAATCTTCGTTTCCTGTTTCCAGGCGCGCGCCAGATACCCGTCGAACCAATCGGTGATCGCCGCTGACAGGAACAGGATCAAAGCAAACCAATCCGCATAGGGACGGGTGAAATACAGAAACATCACGGCGAGACCGGGGGCCGCCACAAGGCGCAGTACAGTCAGAATATTCGGCAGGTTCCATTTCATGGCTTGGACCCTACATCGCCGGTTCAAGACAGAAAAGACAGGGGCTTAAAAAACTGACCCAACACAAGCGTTTGCTGTCTTAAAAGTCAAAGCGTCGCAGCGGTGGTCACATTACAGGTTTCATCTTGGCACTTGATTGCTTTGGCGTCAGATTGTCGGCTGGCCAACCAGACAACACCCCAGAGCTGACATGACACCGCATATTCAAACCGATCCCCGGTCAAATCTGATCGGCAGCGCCTGGATGGTCGCCGCAATGGCACTGTTCGCGCTGGAGGATGCGCTGCTTAAGGCGGCTTCGGCGTCGATCCCGATCTGGCAAGTGCTTGTTCTTTTCGGTGCTGGTGGTGCAGTGATCTATGCCGCGGTTGCCACAGTACGTAGCACGCGTCTGTTCCAACCCGACGTGCTGTCGCGCCCGATGAAGGTACGTGTGGTCTTCGAGATCCTTGGACGGCTTTTCTATGTATTGGCGATCGCTTTGACGCCACTGTCCTCGGCTACGGTGATCCTTCAGGCCACACCACTGGTTGTCGTCGCAGGGGCCGCGTTGTTCTTTGGAGAATCCGTCGGCTGGCGGCGATGGAGCGCCATTTTGATCGGTCTTGTTGGCGTTGTGATCATCATCCAACCGACCGGAGACAGCTTCTCGGCCCTGTCAATCCTTGCCGTGCTGGGGATGCTCGGCTTTGCGGGGCGCGATCTGGCCAGCCGCGCCGCACCCGCAACACTGGGCACTGAGGTTCTGGGGTTCTATGGCTTCCTCTGCATCATTGTCGCGGGTTTGGCTTATCGATTCTGGGAAGGAACACCGCTGCAAACTCTGACGCCTAATGTCAGTCTGCACATGGGCGGGGCGATTGTGATGGGGGTCATGGCCTATGCCGCGCTGATGAAGGCGATGCGCACCGGCGAGGTCTCATCTGTGACGCCGTTTCGCTATTCGCGGCTGTTATTCGGTATCGGCTTGGGCGTGTTGATGTTTGGCGAGCGATTGGATCAGACCATGTGGATTGGCTGCGGCCTCATCGTGGCGTCGGGCCTCTATATCCTTTGGCGGGGGCGAAAAGCCTAGCCCTTGTCATGGAAGAAGTCATAGACCTTCTGCGCCAGCCCGGCTGAAATCCCCTCGACGGCTTTAAGATCCGCCAAATTGGCTCGGCTCACCGCTTTGGCGCTGCCGAAATGAGTCAGCAGGGCGCGTTTGCGCGCGGCCCCGACGCCGGGGATTTCGTCCAGTGGCGTTGCACCAACCGCCTTAGCGCGTTTCGCGCGATGGGTGCCGATGGCAAAGCGATGCGCCTCATCCCGCAAGCGCTGGATAAAGTACAATACGGGATCGTTGCGTTTCAGCGCAAAAGGGCGCTGCCCGATTCGATGGAATTCTTCCTTGCCGTGATCGCGATCGACACCCTTGGCGACACCGACCATCGGGATATCCTCGACCCCGTGCTGGGCCATGATCTCATTCACGGCGCTCACCTGCCCTGCACCACCGTCGATCAGCAGCAGATCGGGCCAATGCCCTTTGTCCCGATCCGGATCTTCCTTTTGCAGGCGCGTAAAACGGCGGGTCAGGACCTCTTTCATCATGCCGAAGTCATCGCCGGGGGTTAGATCATCGCCGCGGATGTTGAACTTGCGATAGGCGTTTTTCATGAACCCCTCTGGGCCCGCGACGATCATGCCACCCACAGCATTGGTGCCCTGAATGTGAGAGTTGTCGTATACTTCGATCCGGTTTGGCGGCGCGTCCAGATCAAAGGCCTCGGCCACACCGCGTAGCAATTTGGCCTGCGTGGCACTTTCCGACATCCGCCGGGCCAACGATTCACGTGCGTTGCGCAAGGCACCGGCGATCAGTTCCTGCTTTTCACCGCGCTGGGGCACCAGGATTTCCACCTTGCGTCCAGCTTTTTCCGACAATGCCTCCTGCATCAGATCGGCATTCTCGATTGCATCAGACAGGATCAACTGCCGGGGTGGTTCCTTGTTGTCGTAGAATTGGCCCAGAAACGCTTCCATCGCCTCAGCCTGTGACACATCCGGGCCGACGCGCGGATAGAAATCGCGGTTACCCCAGTTCTGGTTGGCGCGGATGAAGAACACCTGAACGCAGGCTTGCCCGCTGTCCATGTAGAGACCAATGACGTCAGCCTCGGCCACGCCGCGCGGGTTGATGCCCTGAGACGTCTGCACCTGCGTCAGCGCCCGGATACGGTCGCGCAGACCGGCGGCCCGTTCGAACTCCATCGCCTCGGAGGCAGCCATCATCTGCGCGGCGAGATCTTCCTGCACTTTGGTAGATCGGCCTGACAGGAACCTTTCGGCATCCTTAACGCTTTCACGATAGTCGGCTTCCGAGATCAGTTCGACGCACGGTCCAGAACATCGCTTGATCTGATAGAGCAAACACGGCCGGGTCCGGCTATCGAACATGGAATCCGAACAGTTCCGCAGCAGGAACGCCTTTTGCAGCTGGTTCAGCGTCCTGTTCACCGCGCCTGCACTGGCGAAGGGGCCGAAATAAGCCCCCTTTTCTTTCTTCGCCCCTCGGTGCTTTTTGATCTGCGGAAAGGCATGATCCTTGGCGACCAGAATATTCGGGAAGCTTTTGTCATCCCGCAACAATACGTTGTATTTGGGCTTGAGCTGCTTGATCAGGTTCTGTTCCAGCAGCAGCGCCTCGGTCTCGGTCCGAGTGGTCAGAAACATCATCGAGGCAGTTGCGGCGATCATTTTCTCGATCCGACCCGAATGTCCCGGGCGGGTGTAGTTCGATACCCTCGCCTTCAGGTTTCGCGCTTTACCTACGTAAAGAACTCGGCTGTCCCCATCCAACATCCGATACACACCCGGCGAGCTGTCCAGCGTTTTCGCATAACGCTGAATGCAGGCATAGCCGGTGGCTTGGGTCGACGATTCGGGATCGGTGCTGGCGGTCATGAGTCTGAGATATGATTCTCTGACCATGGCTGCAATCTTGTGCGCTTCAGATCAAGAGAAAACAAATCCACGACTTCTGTGGATAACTGTGCAGATAACTTTAGGGGCATCGTGATTTTCCCTTGAATCCTTGCCTATTCGTTGATCTGCACAAAAAATAGGCAGGAAATTATGGTGTTGTTTTTAAACGATAAATTTGTTGATCTGAGACAAGTGTATGAAAATTAAGACATTTTTGTAACGTTCAGATAACAGGAACGAGAGCAGTGCAAAACTTGCAGCAGATTTACTTATTCTACACCAAGAACATCGGGTGTTTGCCAACCCAAATGTTGCCCTCCATCGACGCAAAGAAGCTGCCCCGTAACAGCATGCGCATCCAGAAAGTATCCCAGCGCAGCAGTGATATCCGACGGGTTCGCGCCGCGCTCCAGAATCGTGTTCTGCCGCTGAGCGCTAAAATGAGCATCACTTTGGCGATGACCCTGCAGCGTTGGACCGGGGCCGATCGCGTTCACACGGATTGCGGGTGTCAGAGCCTGCGCTGCAGTCCGGGTCAAGGCCCACAACCCCATCTTGGCAATCGTGTATGACATGAACTCAGGCGTCAGTTTACGCACCCGCATATCCACCATGTTCACGATCAGCCCAATCGCCAGAGGCTCTCCCTGATCATCAAGCTCCGGCTGTAACCCCTGCTCGGCCATGGCTTGGGTCAGAACGAATGGTGCGCGCAGATTGCTGTCGAGATGCCGATCCCAGCTTTGGCGGGTAGCTGTGTGGATATTGTCATACTCAAATATCGATGCATTGTTGACCAGACAGGTGATCGGACCACCCAGCGCCTCAGCTGCACGCGGCAGCAATGAGCTGACTTGCCCCTCATCAAGCAGATCGGCCTGCAGCGCAACTGACTTTCGGCCTAGCGCCTGAACCTCATCAACCGTTTCACGCGCAGCCTGATCCGAACTGGAATAGTGCACAGCGACATCCATGCCGCGCTGCGCCAAATACAGCGCCATGGCACGACCAAGGCGTTTACCGGCACCGGTCACCAATGCTCGGGTCATGGGCTCATTCTCCTCGTCAGGTCAGGCTAACAGGCTTGCAACATAGATCACATAGAGCGCTGTCAAGATCAGGCCCCAGACGCGTGTGATATCTTTCTTGAAGAACACAAAAGGAACCAACAAGAGCGACGCGCCGAGCATCACCCACAGATCGAAACGCAGGAATTCAGGATCGACGGGAATACGCCCAAACAAGGTCGTAATGCCGACAATGGCCAGCAGATTGAACATGTTCGATCCGATGACGTTACCCAGTGCCACATCCGCTTGTCGCCTCAGGGCAGCCATGACGGTTGTCGACAGTTCCGGCAGGGACGTACCCACCGCGATCAGCGTAAGGCCGATCACTGTTTCGCTCACACCATAGTTCCGGGCAATGACGGTCGCATTTTCGACCAGCAGATGCGCACCCATTGGCAGGCCGACCAAGCCGAGGATCAGGTAGATCGCCACCTTCCAATAGGGCATGTCAGGATCTGCTTCCTCAAGACCCTCAAGCTCGTCCTCATCGGCACAAGCTTCACCACAGGCTTTACGGTGCGCATGTGCTTCGCGAAACGCGTTGCCGAGGATCAGAGCCAACGCAGCCAGCAAAATTGCCCCGCTGAGCAGATTAAAGACCCCGCAAAAAGCCAACCCGATAAATAACACCGACGCCAGAAGCATGAAGATGTAGTTCTTGCGGCTGTCGCACTCACTTGTGTGCAAGGTCGCCAGAAGCGCGGGCAATCCCAGAACCAGCAAGATATTCGCTGTATTCGAGCCCACCACGTTACCCAACGCAATGCCCGGCGCGTTTTCCTTGATGGCGCTGATTGCAATCAGCAGCTCAGGGGCCGAAGTTCCAAAGGCAACTATTGTCAGGCTGACGATCAGGGCGGGAACCCCCAACCGCAGGCTGAGGTTCACGGCCCCTCGCACCAGCGCGTCGCCTGCCAACAACAGGATCAGCAGCCCGAGGCCGGAGAACAGCCATGCCGTCATCCACGGCCTCCTTCTTCGCAAGGACACGGGCCTTTGCCGATCCTAAACCGCCCACAACGCGGACATTTCGCAGAACTCAATCGTTTCTGTCCAGGAAAGCGTAGCTTGCCGAACATCGCCAGAACGCCCATGGCGATCAGGAACAAGGTGACTGCTTTGATGATCACTCTACAACCCGAAACGCGCGTAGGCAGCGCGCTCCTCAATACCGGCTATGGCATCCTGCGCCAGCGTCGCGCCGAAGCGCGACCAGATCGGTTTGCGCAGGCCATAGCGGCGGAACCTGACTTTGTCGCCAAACTTCTCCTGCATCTTGGGCTTCAGATGGGCAATACCATCGATCAGGCCCAGCTGTTGCGCGCGACGGGCCAGCCAGACCTCGCCATTGAACAGATCAGCGCTGCTGTCCAGCTTGCCGTCCCGGCGAGATTTCACATGGGTTATGAAATTCTCGTGGATATCGCCCAGCAGCACTTTGAGCCGTGCAATGTCTTCTTTCTTTTCCGGAGCAAACGGGTCGAGCATTGATTTCGACTGACCCGCAGTATGTACGCGTCGTTCAAAGCCCTGACGTGCCAGAAAAACATGCGCGCCAAATCCCGACGATATCACGCCGATCGACCCCAGAACCGAACTGTCATCGGCCCAAATCTCATCCGCTGAAACCGCCAACCAATATCCACCCGAAGCCGCCACGTCTTCGACGAAAGCGTAAACAGGGATCTTAAGCTCTTCCGCCAGTCGCTGGATACGCGCACCGATCAATGAGCTTTGAACGGGGGAGCCGCCCGGCGAATTGATCTCCAGCGCAACCGCAGCGGGCTTGCCCTTGCGAAAGGCTTTCTCCAACACCGGTGCCAGAGCGGTCGCGTTCATCGACCCTCGCCCGGCCATTCCAATGGCACCGGACAGGCGAACAACGGCCACAAGTGGCGGCTTTTTCATGAAGGGCAGGCTGAGTTTCATGGAAGCCGATGTAGAGCGCGCCGGAGCCGTAAACAAGAGACCCGAAGCGCCATAAACGCGACGTGAACCAATTTCACACACCTGATGGGCAAAAATGCAACGCACTAGCTGCGGATGCGCCAACCGGTTTTGAAGATCCAGCCAATGATCGCGAGGCATATTCCGGTGAAGGCCAGTATGGCCAGAAGGCTCCAAAATATCGGGACATCTGCGATACCGTAGAATGACCAGCGGAACCCGGAAATCAGATAAACCACGGGGTTGAAAAGAGTGATCGTCTGCCAAAGCGGAGGTAGCATCGAGATCGAGTAAAACGTCCCACCCAGAAAAATCAGGGGCGTCACAACAAGCTGGGGGACAAGCGACATCTGTTCAAAATTACCCGCCCAGATACCCACGATGAAACCCAGCAAGGAAAAGCTGAGGCAGGACAGGATCAGGAAAGCCGCCATGGCAAACGGGTGTTCAATGCGAATGTCCACAAAGAACGTCGCAGTGGCGAGAATGACAAGACCTACAAACAGTGCCTTAGTTGCGGCCGCGCCCACATAGCCAATCACAATCTCGATGAAATTTATGGGGGCTGAAAGTAACTCATAAATCGTACCCAAGAATTTGGGGAAGTAGATGCCAAAGGACGCGTTCGAGATTGACAGCATCACTACGGACAACATGATCAGACCCGGCACAATGAAGGCCCCATAGGACACGCCTTCGATCTCTTGAATGCGACTGCCGATGGCAGTGCCAAACACCACGAAATAAAGCGAGGTCGACAGGACCGGAGACAAAAAACTCTGCGCCAGTGTGCGAAAGAACCGGGCCATTTCAAACCGGTAGATGGCAGTAATAGCGGACCAGTTCATGCGGGTTCTCCGGACACGAGGTTGACGAAAATCTCTTCAAGGCTCGATTGCCGCGTCTGCACATCACGCAGCACTAAACCGGCCTGTGCAACATCATTGAGAAGAGTGGTGATGCCCGTGCGCTCGGCATTGGTGTCGTAAGTATAGATCAGCGCATCGCCTGCACCGTTGAGCGTCAGTTGATGATCGGACAGAACGTCGGGAACGGATAAAATGGGCTCGGTCAACATGACCTCAATCTGCTTTTTGCCCATCTGCGCCATTAATGTGTCTTTGTCCTGCACGAGCAAAAGCTCACCCTTGTCGATGACACCCACACGGTCGGCGATTGCCTCGGCTTCCTCGATGTAGTGAGTGGTCAGGATGATGGTGACACCAGCCTGCTTCAATTCGGCCACGATCTCCCACATGTCCTTACGTAGCTCGACATCTACGCCGGCGGTGGGTTCATCCAGAAACAGCACCCTTGGCTCATGCGCCAAGGCTTTCGCGATCAGCACACGTCGCTTCATGCCTCCGGATAGTTCCTTGATTGCGTTTCGGCGTTTGTCCCATAGGGACAGCTTGCGCAGGATTTCCTCGATCCTAGCGTTGTCTCCGCTATGACCGAACAGCCCGCGCGAAAAGCGGACAGTGTTCCAGACCTTCTCGAACGGTTCCAGCGCGATTTCCTGCGGCACCAGCCCAATCATCTTGCGGGCTGCGCGATACTCGGTCTGGATGTCATGGCCACCTACGGTGACCGAGCCCGAAGTCGGCGTGGTAATACCGCACACAGTCGAGATCAGCGTTGTTTTACCCGCCCCATTGGGGCCCAACAGCGCTAGAATCTCACCTTCTTCAATGTCCAGAGACACACCTTTCAGCGCCTCAAACCCATCGGCATAAGACTTCCGCAAATCCCGGATCGACAATATGGTCGTCATGCGTACCCTCGTTCTGACCCCGCAACCTATCGTGACGGACCATCGTCGAACAGTCCAATTCCGCACAGTGCCATGCGCGTGTGCGCAGGGTTCAGTCTCGTCCCGTCAGGCGACCTAGCCAGCCTGACTTGGTCTCTTCTTCGGCAGCGTCTTCTTGCGGTGGCGGACCTTCGAAATATTCTTGAAGATTGGCGAAGAACTGATCGGCCATCTTCTTGGCAAACCCATCAATCAGGCGGCTGCCCAGCTGAGCCAGTTTGCCACCCACCTTAGCCTCGACCTCGTAGGTCAGAAGGGTGCCACCAGCCTCGCTGGGCGCGAAGGTTACATCTGCGCTTCCCTTGGCAAAGCCTGCGGCGCCCCCCTTGCCCTCACCAGCGATGGTCAGGCGTTCAGGCTCAACCATGTCGGACATGGTCACAGTGCCTTTGAAAGTCGCCTTCACAGGGCCAACCTTTTGCACCACGGTCGCATTATACCCCTCGGTTGGATCGCCGGTAATCTCCTGCGCGCCGCTGATGCAAGCTTTCAATACTTCAGGGTCCAGCAACGCAGCGTAAACGGCGGCAGGCGGCGCCTGAATTTCACGGGTATCGCTTAACTGCATCTCTCAACCTCTTTTTATCCTACGGCAGACCACAAAGACCTAGCCCTGAAACATCGATGCAGGCAACCAGTTTGCACAAACTAAGGCACTGGATCGGGATTCTTCGCTTGCATTCGTTCCGCCCAACAGAAACCTTGCGCCGCAGGAGGAAGACATGCTGCACGGCATACGCATCATCGAAATCGAAGGGCTGGGCCCAGCCCCCTTCGCGGCCATGCTGCTGGCGGATATGGGCGCCGATATCATTACCATCCATCGCAAAGGGTCCGCCGTCACTCCGGGTATGCCTGAACGTTCGCTGCTGGATCGCGGCAAACGATCAATTGCGCTGGACCTCAAAGACCCGCAGGACCTTAGCGTTGCAAAACGGCTGATCGCAACGGCTGATGCGCTGATCGAGGGTTTTCGTCCCGGCGTGATGGAAAAGCTGGGGCTGGGGCCGGAAGACTGTCATCACCTGAACCCAAAGCTGGTCTATGGCCGAATGACAGGCTGGGGGCAGCATAGCCCACTTTCTGAGACAGCGGGCCATGATCTCAACTATATCGCCCTTTCAGGGGCTTTATCCTACGCGTCGCCGCCCGGCCAACCGCCTTTGACGCCCGCAACACTAGTCGGGGATATCGGCGGTGGTGCGATGTATCTGGTTGCAGGTCTGCTCGCCGGGCTTTTGAATGCCCGAAGCACAGGCAAAGGCTCGGTGGTGGACGCCGCCATCTACGATGGCTCGGCACACATGATGAATTTGCTGATGAGCCTGCGCCAAACCGGCAACCTGTCCGACACCCGAGGTCAAAGCCTGCTTGACGGACCGCATTGGAGCCGAACCTACGCCTGCGCAGATGGCGGCTTCATCTCAGTTCAGTGTCTAGAGCCAAAATTCTATGCTCACTTCCTGGACATCCTCGGGCTCAGCGATGATGCGGAGTTCGCTCAGCAATACGACCAGACCGCTTGGCCCAACCTGACGGAACGGTTGAGCGAAATCTTTGCCAGAAAACCGCGCGACGAATGGGCGGCGCTATTCCAGGGGACAGACGCCTGCGTTGCGCCGGTCCTAAGTCCACAAGAAGCACGAGATCACCCCATGAATTCGGCTCGCCAAACATGGGTCGACCACGACGAAACACGTCAAGCCGCAGCCGCTCCTAGATTCTCAACCTACAACTGGCAACCGCGGCCCAGCCCCAAACGCGGAGAGCATACAAATGAGATTTTGAACGAACTTCCTCCCGCTTCATCTGGCTAAAAATACCTCGGGGGTGAATTGGCCGCAGGCCAAGAGGGGGCTGGCCCCCTCGCCAGGCTTACCGCCCGCGCACCGTATCGATCATCAATTGAACGTTCTCAGGGTCCGCATCTGGCGTAATACCATGACCCAAATTGAAGATATGCGGTCCTTTTGAGAAGGCTTCGACAATCCGCCGCGTCTCATCGACAAGCGCTTGCCCGCCTGTCACCATATTCGATGAAGCCAGATTGCCCTGCACACACCCATCGACTTGCACATTCGCAGCAGCCCATTCGGGCGACACAGAATTGTCCAGCGCGACACAATCCACACCGGTGGCCTTGGCGAAACCGATGTAACCCTGATCCGCTTCGCGTGGGAAACCTATCACGGGAATGCCCGGATGGCGGGCCTTTATGGCGGCAGTAATCTCGCGACAGGGTTCTACGGCGTATTTCTGAAACGCTTCGCCCTTCAATGATCCTGCCCAACTATCAAATATTTTGACAACCTCGGCCCCAGCTTCGATCTGAGCTGACAAGTATTCAATTGTCGCGGCCGTGATCCGATCCAACAGCGCCTCGAACAGCGCAGTGTTTTCTTCGCGCAGTGCATGGGCTGGCCCCTGATCCGGGGTGCCCCGTCCGGCGATCATGTAGGTCGCCACTGTCCAGGGCGCGCCAGCAAAGCCAATCAAAGTAGTCTCAGAAGGAAGCTCGCGAGAAAGGATGCGCACGGTTTCATACACCGGAGAAAGCGTCTCATGAATTGCATCAACCGGCTTCAGCGCATCAAACTCCGACTGCCGTGTAATTGTCGAAAGGCGAGGACCTTCGCCGGTGACAAACCACAAATCCGCACCCAGCGCCTGCGGCACAAGCAGGATATCAGCAAACAGGATCGCGGCATCAAAGCCGTAGCGGCGAATGGGCTGAAGGGTGACTTCGGCGGCAAGCTCGGGGTTATAGCAAAGAGACAGGAAATCTCCGGCCTGTGCGCGCGTTGCACGATATTCAGGCAAATACCTCCCGGCCTGTCGCATCATCCAGATCGGCGGCACATCCTGCACTTCCCCCGCCAGCGCCCGTAGCAATTTCTTTGTCTCGGCCATTCGTGCCCCCAGTGTTCCGGTTTGGTGCAACGCGTCGGCCCTCAGTGGCAATTTGTCAAGCTCTGCCCCCATTGTCAGGGCAATGTGACGCGACTAAAGCTGTGCACATGAGTCTGATATTGCCTACCCCCGCATCGCCTCTGAAAATCGGCACCCGTGGATCTCCGCTGGCGCTGGCGCAGGCCTATGAAACCCGTCAAAGACTTGGCGCCGCTTTCGACCTGCCTGAGGACGCGTTTGAGATCGTGGTAATCAAGACCACCGGTGACAACCGCGCCATGATCGACGCGGACCGGCCGTTGAAAGAGATTGGCAACAAGGGTCTGTTCACCAAGGAAATCGAAGAGGCGATGCTGAAAGGTGAGATCGACATCGCCGTACATTCGACCAAGGACATGCCCGTCGAACAGCCTGACGGGCTGGTGCTGGATACATTCCTGCCGCGCGAAGATGTGCGCGACGCGTTTATCTCGCCGACTCTGAGTTCGATTCACGATCTGCCAGAGGGCGCAGTTGTCGGGACTTCATCGTTGCGACGCCGGGCGCAGTTGCTGAATCGGCGGCCCGATCTGAAAGTGGTCGAGTTTCGCGGCAATGTTCAGACTCGCCTGAAGAAGCTGGCCGATGGCGTGGCCGATTGTACCTTTTTGGCCATGGCCGGATTGCGCCGCTTGGATATGAAAGACGTCCCCGCGACTGCCATATCACCTGATGACATGCTACCTGCCATTGCGCAGGGCACCATCGGCATTGAACGGCGCAGCGACGATAACCGCACCGCCGAGATGCTGGCGGCGATTCATCATGTCGAAACAAGCCAACGCCTTGCGGCTGAACGCAGCCTGCTGGCCGGGCTGGATGGCTCATGCGAAACACCGATCGCCGGTTTGGCGCAAGTTCAGGATGGCCAACTTGCTTTGCGAGGAGAAGTTCTGCGCCCGGACGGTTCCGAGGCGATCAGCGAAGAAGCCACCGGGGCGCTCGAAGATGGAGCAAAACTGGGTCAGACAATGGCCGCCTCTCTGCTGAAACAGGCCGGACCAGGGTTTTTCGACTGGCGCTAAGAAAAAATTTAAACAATTTCAGGGTAATGTGAACTTCTTCACTGTCTACCCCGCCGAATTCGTTAAATATAGGGATAGAAGGTCGATCTCGAATATATCGAAAGTTTTAGCCCGTGTTGTTTTAGATGGTATTCGAGGGGGCGAGATTGATACTTCCGGCGGGGCGCAGTTGATTTTCAACAGCGCCCCGTTCTCTTTTCCAAAGCATATGGCGAAGTACTTACTCTGCACCTTCGCGCAGACCATGATGATGACTAAACACCGGTCGCGCATGAAGCACCTCTGATCGGAAATCCGCCATGCGCCCCGGTAGCGCGCGATAGAATGATGCCAAACCTGGCTCAACCGCCATCGCATGCTTGGCACATTCCTTGCACAATCCAGCGACTACGGTCTGTGACTCCCGTGCGCGTATCGCCTCTAGTAGACCTATGTGTGCGGTCTGCAGCTTTTGAAACGATGCACTGCCTGCAACTTCCCGATCTCCGACCAGTACATAAACAGGCTCTGGCTCGCTTTTACCTTTCAAATCCACGAAGCCCGCCTCTAGCAGCGCAAGATCAGAATTGGTGACACGGCGAATAGAGTCTGAGACTAGAATATCATAATCCACATGTCGGCAGTTTTGTTCGATCCGCGCTGCCACATTCACCACATCTCCGATTACTGTGTAATTGAACCGGCGCCGCGAGCCGATATTGCCGACGCAGGCGGCTCCGGTTGCGCAGCCTGTCGCCAGTGCGATGGGAGGACGCCCGCGCATGATGGGCAAAGTGTTGAACTTATCTAGCGCGCCGCGCATCTTCAGCGCGGCCAAGGCAGCGCGGCACGGGTGGTCATCCACGGGCAGCGGTGCATTCCAAAAAGCCATAACCGCATCGCCGATGAACTTGTCGATCGTTCCACGCTCGACCAGAATCTGATCCCCGATCTCTGAGAACAGCGCATTCAGCAGGGCCACCAGATCGGTGGCTGATACAGACTCGGACAATGGCGTGAAGCCCCGAATGTCCGAAAACATCACCGTGATCTCCTGAGATTCACCTCCCAATTGCAGTTGATGCCCATTGGCCTCCATCTCATCGAGGATTTCCGGTGCGACATAATGCGAGAAAGTCTGGCGGATCACCCGCTTCTCCCGCTCGGTCGAAACAAAGAGGTACCCGGCCAGAAGCCCGAAATTGGCCATACCTCCGGCCAAAGGGAAGGTCGCATCAAACAGAACCGACTGGTTCTGGAACGCCAACCAACTGATGGCAATTACGGCCGATGCGGCAACACCGCCTGCAGCAAAAGAAGCGACCGCCCCATAGTTGGACATGACCACTGTGACAACGACACCCAGGATCACGAACGCCAGCAGCTCAAGTGCAGAGGTAACATCCGATCTGCTCAGCACATCGCCAAGGATGATCTGTTCGATAATCTGGGCGTGAATCGAAACACCGGGAACAGATTCACCCAGTGCCGTTTCGCGCATATCGAACAGGCCCGCCGCAGAGGTGCCGACCAGAATGATCCGTCCTTCTATCTCTGACTGAAGCGTTGGATCACTACCGCTACGCATGACATCATCGGCCGACAGATAGAGGCCAGGATTGTCCCGCCTGTAACGCACCCAAATCTCGCCATTCTCGGTGGTCGGCAGCACAAAATCACCCAGACCAACCTCAAGCATGATGCCGATCTCGTCCTGCGATCCTTCGGCAAAATAAACGGATTCGCCCATGGCCACCCGCAGGGCTTCAACCCCAAGCGCAGGTAATACACCGTTAGGCCCGGACCAAAGCACAGGGACCCGTCGCACCACACCCAAACTTCCTTGGGGCGAAACATTAACACCCCCGATCCCGCCCGCTTCTTCCCCCAATGGCGGCGCCAGAGAGGTCCAGTGGGCAACGCTGACAAGGCCAGCTGCGGGGTTCTCTCCGATTTCGACTAACCCCGCCTTCGGTACAATGGCCGAACCGCTATCGGTTTGCCGGGCTGCCACACCCAGAACCACTGGCCATTTCGCAACTTCGTCCCCAAATCTGACGTCATTGTCCAGATCGATCGCGGCCTGATCCACCTGCAATAGTCCGGACAAGGTCGGGTCTTGCAACAGTCGCATCGGAGAGTATCGGTCGGGCTCGGCAAACAGCATATCAAAGGCAATCGCAGCGGCACCGTATTCGCCCAATCGTTCGACCATCTGACCCAACAGGGTACGAGGCCATGGCCATTGGCCCCATTCTGCCAGAGACCTTTCATCAATATCTACTACGCGGACCGGCAGATCCGGGTTGTAGGCCCGTGGTGAAATCCGCTGCAGGATATCGAAGTAAATCAATCTGGACATTTGAACGGGATACGGATCCGCGACCCTAATGAAGCAGCCCATCAAGATCAGCCCCAAGCCTACAAGCCTGAATACTAATCGATGCCCAATTTTGTCTCTTATCTTACCCACCACGTTCACCTTCCAGGCGCAGGGGAACATGAAAATATATGTAACCTGATGCTACCAACCAGCTATCGCTGAAGCGTTACCTGCCGTCGCCGTTGCCCTGACACCCGATCCACCGCTATCTCCACTGGATGCGTTTACGGATGTTCTCGTTTCACCCGAGGCGCTTACACCTGCGCGCGCTGATGTCCCGGAACGCCCTTCGGCGCTGGCTGAGGCCCGGTCTGGCGCTTCGGATCGCCCGCTTTCGCGGGCCGCCGACACCTCAGAACGACCTTGTTCCGTTTGCCGCCGCGCTTCACGCCGCTCTGGCCTTTCAGATTCAATCTTTAGGGCCTGAGCCTGTCTGCCCGAGCACCCTTCGGCACTCACCCGAAACGGTGGCAGCAGTTGCGTTTGCGAGCGTATGAAGGGGAAACCACCTTTTAGCGCTTTGTCATACTGCTCCTGATCTACCGGGCGCCCCACCTGACCGCCCGAACCGGTCGCAAAGAGACTGCACTGTCGGCTTGCCGACCGGCACGACCCGCGTCGGCCGCACATCTGAACGGTGCCCTCGATAACCAGCATCGCGCTTTGGCTGCCGGATGTAATCCACATATCAAATGTCGTTCCCCGCACGGCCATGGTGGCATCGGGCGTTTTGATCGAATAAGCGCGCTTTCTGCTTTTGCCCGAAATGAAACGGAAACTGCCGCCCAGCGCCTGCACGGTGAAGTTTTTTGCCTTCCTATTGCCTCGCAGCATCGAGACATCCAGGATCATTCGAGCGTTCGGACCAACCGCGATCTTGGTTTCATCTACGAACACCAATTGAACCACGCCTGATCTGTCGGTCGAAATAGTATCGCCTGAAACAACATCCATCCCTTCACGCAAGCGTATCTTTTTACCGGCCCGGATAATATCCGCGCCCGGTTTAGCACTGAGCACTTTTCCGATTGATGCGATGGCCGACGCAGGCAGCGTCGCTAGAACCAAGAAAACACAAAACAATTTCAACCAGGCCAAACCCAAGTCCCCTTCCCCCAAAAGGTACCTACCAGGGTGCCAAACACCCCACGCCCGATATCTGTCGCCTCAGAAAGCTAAATCTGAATAGTTATTAGAGCCTTAAAACTAGACAAATATGCGCCAGAACAGGTGGAGTTGGCAAGGTTTTGCATGTTTTTCAGCATTTCGGGGGTTTCGCACCCCTGCTTTCGGTAGCCCCAGCGCTCCTTCTTGTGGGTTTGATCATCGGTATTCAGAAAAATTTTCCAGACATAGAAAATCGCCTTGTATCTGGATGACAGGCAAGGATATACCGGCCAGCGGAGACGTGGCCGAGTGGTCGAAGGCGCTCCCCTGCTAAGGGAGTAGGCGGGAAACCGTCTCGAGGGTTCGAATCCCTTCGTCTCCGCCACCCATACCGGGCATCACCTGCGATGCCTGCCATGGTCTGAACGATCTCATAAAATCATCCCACTGAATTCACGGCATTTCACGGGCGTTGCACACTACCATTTCTCAAGGCGGATTGGATCGCTCGCATCAACCATTGCACCCTGATGCCGGAGCTTGGTGCGTTGTCTGCAGTACAATTCAGCCCAGGATGTTGGAGGCGGTGAGATATCTATCTTCGTCGCCCTAGAAAGCTCAATTTGGCAAACTGGCGCAATCGACACCCGTTACGGATTCAAAAAAAGGCCGTCCCAACTGGGACGGCCTTTCATTCACTGTCTCTCGAAAGAGGTTCAGGCAGCCAGCGCGGCCTGTGCTTTGGCGACGATCGCGCCGAACGCTTCCGGTTCGTGCACAGCCAGGTCGGCCAGAACTTTGCGGTCCACTTCGATACCGGCCAGGTTCAGGCCGTTAATGAAGCGGGAATATGTCAGTGCCTCGTCATGCGAACGGACAGCGGCGTTGATACGCTGGATCCACAGCGCGCGGAAGTTGCGCTTGCGGTTCTTGCGGTCGCGGGTTGCGTACTGGTTGGCCTTGTCTACGGCCTGACGGGCAACCTTGAAGGTGCTCTTGCGGCGGCCATAGTAACCTTTGGCAGCCTTGATGACCTTCTTGTGACGGGCGTGAGTTACGGTTCCACCTTTAACGCGGGACATCTCTTAATCTCCTCTTAGCGGTCGTAGGGCATGTAGCCCTTGACGATCTTGGCGTCGGGGGCGGACAGGGTGGTGTTGCCACGGGCGTCGCGGATGAATTTCTTGGTCCGCTTGATCATGCCGTGCCGTTTGCCGGCCTGGCCAGCAAGGACCTTACCGGTCGCAGTCACCTTAAAGCGCTTTTTGGCGCTCGACTTTGTCTTCATCTTAGGCATTTCCGTCTCCTTTCGGGGTTCGGTTTCAAACGCGACTCGGCATGCCATCTCGGCCGGTCACGCGATCAGAAGCGCCGTTTACGCAAGTTCGGTCATACTGGCAAGGGGGTTTGGGCCAGAATCTGCGCTTTTTGCAGGCTGGCTAGGCACCGGGGCGACGCGCGCCGCCCCGGTGGTTTGGATTAATGTTCGAATTTGCGGATTTCACCGCTCTTCAAACGCTCTGCATAAGACGCCAGTTCCTGACGTACCACTTTCATCAAGAAGTAGAGCGCGAAGACGTTCACAACCGCCATGGCAAAGATCGCCGCATCCGAGAAGTCGATAACGGGGCCAAGGTTGGCCGCTGCACCGATGACTACGAAGATGCAGAAGATGACCTTGAACACCAGTTCCTTGGTGTGACCCTCACCGAACAGGTAGGTCCAGGCCTTGAGGCCGTAGTAGGACCAGCTGATCATGGTCGAGAAGGCGAACAGAACTACTGCGATTGCCAAAACGTAAGGGAACCAACTGAACGCGCTGCCAAAGGCGGCTGAAGTCAGGCTGACACCCGAGTTTCCGTCAACCGTTGCGATGGCATTACCGGCTTCGTTCAGCATATAGTTTCCGGTCTCCGGATCGACGATCAGCTGCTGCGTGATGATGATCACCAACGCGGTCATGGTACAGATCACAACCGTATCAATGAACGGCTCCAGCAGCGACACGAACCCTTCGGTGATCGGTTCTTTGGTGCGAACCGCCGAGTGGGCAATCGCCGCTGAACCAACGCCCGCTTCGTTCGAGAACGCCGCACGCCGGAAGCCCTGGATCAATGCGCCGACCATACCGCCAGCAACACCAAGACCGGTGAAGGCTCCCGCGAAGATTTGGCCAAAGGCCCAACCGATCTGATCCGCGTTCATCAGAATGATCACCAGAGCCGCGGCCACATACATCACGCCCATGAAAGGAACGACTTTCTCAGTCACGCGCGCGATGGATTTCAGGCCGCCCACGATCACTGCAAAGACGATGCCTGCAAAGACCAGGCCAGTGATCCAGCCCGGGTAATCTCCGACGATGCCTGCGATCTGCTGATGCGCCTGATTGGCCTGGAACATATTGCCCCCACCAAGCGCGCCAAGGATGCAGAAGATCGAGAACAGAACGGCCAGAATTTTACCGCCCGGCAGGCCCAGTTCGTTGAACCCTTTCGACATATAATACATTGGACCACCAGAAACGGTGCCGTCATCATATTCGTTGCGGTACTTCACACCCAGCGTACATTCGGTGAATTTCGACGCCATGCCCAACAGGCCCGCGACAATCATCCAGAAAGTTGCACCTGGCCCGCCGATACCGACGGCGACCGCAACACCGGCAATATTACCGAGGCCAACTGTACCGGACAGCGCCGTTGCCAGCGCCTGAAAGTGGCTAACTTCACCCGCATCATTGGGGTCAGAATAGTCACCTTTCACAAGGCTGATCGCGTGGCTGAAGAAACGCAGTTGCACGAAGGCAAAGTAAAGCGTGAAGACGGTCGCCGCGACCACCAACCAACCCACGATCCATGGGAAGCCGGTGCCTGGAAACGGAGCAAAGATAAAGCTGACGAAAGGACCTGTGAAATCAGCGAAGGCCTGGTTAATTTTATCGTCCAACCCGACCGCCTCCTGTGCGGCAGCGGGGCTCGCAACCAGAGCGGCAAGTGCTGCCAGACTCAGTTTGTTCTGAATATTCATCATAGTCTCTCCCCTCAGTTCACGACCGTAACCGGAACATCGGCGTGCATGACAAGGTTCTGGGTCGAACTGCCAAACAGGCGTTTTTTGAACCCATCTGCCGAGGCCCGTCCCACAACGATCTGGGAGCCACCGTTTTCAACCGTGATTGCATTCAGCGTTTCCGCCACATCTCCGTGACGGACGATGCCGCGCGCCTCGAATCCTGCAGCCTTCAACGCTTCGACCGCTGGCTCGATGATCCGTGACGTAGCTAACGCAACCTCTTCTTCGCGCCGTTTGTGGCGCAGGGCGTTCTCTTCTGGTGTCTGGAATGTGAAAGGAGACCATTCGATGACGTAAACCGCCAGAAGCTCGCATGAACCAATACGCCCGGCCAAGTCTTTGGCAAAGGCGATCGCGCGTTCTCCGGTTTCTGTCCCGTCCAGTCCTATGACAATTTTCGTTGTCATGCCGTTCCTCCGTTATTGTTGCTTTGGCCGGGGCCCTCGCCCCCGGCAGGGCAGCCGGAACCTGGAACTTGCTTGAGTAGACCGCCCTAAGGGCAAGTATCCCGAAAAAACACGCAAAAACAGAGAGATTATTGCTGGATACAACCCTCAAACTTCTAAGGTACTGTAAATAAATATTATTATATGCCCAAATATTAGGCATACGCTTGGTATCAAACTGAAATTAGTTGTGGTGATCCGGGCTTAGCCCGGATCAGTGTTGTAGATCAGCCGTTCATCACAAGGGGCGATACGTAAGATGTTGGTAGTGCCAGGAACATTGAAAGGGACGCCGGCGGTGACCACGATCTGATCAGTCTCAGCGGCGAAACCACCCGATCGGGCGGCGCGAGCGGCGCTGACGACCGCACCTTTGAACCGCTCTTGTTCAGGGGTTAAGACGCAATGGCAGCCCCAGCTCAGGCAAAGCCTGCGGGCGGTGCCGGTGGCGGGGGTCATCGCGATGATAGGCACACCGGGACGCTCACGGGCGGTGAGCAAGGCGGTGGTCCCGCTTTGAGTGAAGCAGCAGATGGCTTTGATGTCAGTCTTTTCGGCAATCTCGCGTGCCGCAGCCACGATACCATCAGCGATGGTCGTACCCTTGGCGGTACGCGACGCGGCAATAATTTGAGTGTAGGTTGGGTCAGCTTCAACTTCGATGGCAACCTTGTTCATCGTCTGAACCGCCTCGATGGGATAAGAACCAGCAGCCGATTCAGCACTCAGCATGATTGCATCAGTACCCTCGTAGATCGCGGTGGCCACGTCCGAAACCTCTGCTCTGGTGGGCATTGGGCTTTCGATCATGCTTTCCAGCATCTGGGTTGCGACAATCACAGGCTTCGCGGCTGTACGGCATTTACGCACCAGACGTTTTTGGATCGGGGGGACTGCCGAAACAGGCAGTTCGACGCCCAGATCACCCCGCGCAACCATGATCCCGTCTGAGGCGTCAAGGATATCGTCAAAAGCTTCGACCGCAGCAGGTTTTTCGATCTTCGACAAGATCGATGCTCGGCCATCCGCCAGCGCGCGCGCCTCGAACACATCCTTGGCACGCTGAACGAAGCTCAGCGCCAACCAGTCCACACCCAGTTGGCAAACAAATTCCAGATCGTCGCGATCCTTGGCCGACAGCGCTGCCAATGGCAGCACCACGTCAGGCACGTTCACACCCTTGCGGTTCGAAATCGTGCCACCGACTTCGACCGTGCAATGTGCAAAATCCTGACCGCAATCCTGCACGATCAGACGAATCTTTCCGTCATTGACCAGCAGGCGCGCACCTGGCTCCAATGCGGCAAAAATTTCGGGATGTGGCAGGCAGACCCGGGTGATATCCCCGGCTGCCGGATCAAGATCCAGACGGAATGCGGCGCCCTCCTCCAGTTCTTCCGCATCATTTGCAAACACGCCAACGCGCAGCTTTGGCCCCTGCAGATCGGCCAGAATCGCGATCGGGCTTTCCAGATCCTTTTCGATCTGCCGGATTATACGGTGCCTCTCGCGAATCTCATCGTGGCTGCCATGGCTCATGTTCAGCCGGAATACATCGGCCCCGGCCTCATGCAGCGCACGGATGGTATCATAGTCATTGGACGCCGGTCCCAGCGTCGCCACGATTTTCACATTTCTCAGGCGTCGCATTGATCAGGCTCTCCTCAAACGCGTAAATGTTACCGCAAACATTGCTCAGGCTGCTTATTGCGCAATTCCCTTTCCAACGCAACTGTCCTACACCTGCGACAAACAAGATGACAGGCTCATGACATACTCTCCGTTTTTTGTTCACGGCGCGGATCGCCCGTCGCGTTGGCTGATTACCTGTGACCACGCCACCAACATGGTGCCGCCCGATATCAACGGCGGAGACCTGGGCCTGCCGCGCGAAGATATGGAACGCCATATCGCTTATGACGTGGGCGCCTACGAGGTCTCAAAGCATCTGGGTGAGGTCCTGAACGCCCCCGTAATCGCAGCCAACTTCTCGCGCCTCGTAATTGACCCCAACCGGGGCGAGGACGATCCGACGCTGCTGATGAAGCTCTATGACGGTTCGATCATCCCCGGTAACCGACACGCAGATGCGACCGAGCGTGAGCGTCGTCTAAATATGTGTTACCGGCCCTATCACGATGCGCTGGCACAGCTTGCGGCCCTGCCGCATGCGGTCATCATCTCGATGCATTCCTTTACGCGCCAGCTCCGTGGCCGCGATCCTCGGCCGTGGCACATCGGCGTCTTGCACACACCGGATGAGCGGTTCTCGCGCCCGCTGATCAACCGGTTGAACGCCGAGGATGATCTGTGCGTTGGGGTAAATGAACCCTATACAGGTGTGCTACCCGGCGATGCGATCGACAAGCATTGCAGCAGTTTCGGCCGTCCTAATGCACTGATCGAACTGCGTAATGATCTGATTGCGGATCATGACGGGCAACGCAGCTGGGCCGAACGATTGGCCGTTATTCTGCAGGATGCACTGAACGATAGCGGACTATGACGTAAGGTCACTTCATGCCGCTTCCGATCCTCGAAATATTGTGAGCCAATATACTGACACCCATATATTAAGGGAAAGGAGACGACCATGACTCAGGAATTCCTGACTACTGTCTTCGGCTGGATGACCGCCCTTAACATCGCTGTTTTGTTGTTCAGCACACTTATGATCCTCATCATGCAGGACTGGATTGCAGGCGTGCATGGCAGAATGTTCCAAATGGAGCGGGCCGACGTAAAGAGGGTCTATTTCAGATATCTTGCGAACTACAAAATCCTGACAATCATTTTTTGCCTTGTGCCGTGGCTGGCCCTCAAACTGACATAAAGCATCCAAACCTGACGTTCCAAGGGGCCTTAGGGCCTCTACTGTTCGTTGTAACATGGCCCACGGATTGCTAGGTCAGGTCCAGAACGCAAGACAATCATTCGGAGCCCGACAATGGACAAGCAAACCGAAATCGAACTTCAGGCCGCAGCGTTTCGCCGTTTGCAGCAGCATCTGATGCAGGATCGCACCGACGTACAGAACATCGATATGATGAATCTGACCGGGTTCTGCCGCAATTGCCTGTCGCGCTGGTATCAGGAAGCCGCCAATGCCAAGGGCATCGACATGGACAAAAACGAAGCGCGCGAGATTTTCTATGGTATGACCATGGATGAGTGGAAGGCCAACTACCAGACCGAAGCGAACGCCGAGAAACAAGCCGCCTTCAAGGTCGCGTTTGAAGAGAACGTCACGAAAAAAGGCTGACGCCCCGAAAACGAAAAATGCCCGCCGTTTTGGCGGGCCTTTGCTTTAGATTGCGGCCTTTCGGCTTTCGTCCAGATAGATCTCGCGAAGGCGTTTGGCAATCGGGCCCGGCATGCCATCACCCAGTGCCACGCCGTCAATCTCAACCACTGGCATGACAAAAGCGCTGGCCGAAGTGGTGAAGGCCTCATCCGCCTCTTTCGCCTCATCGATGGTGAACAGGCGCTCCTCAATCTCCATCTGCGCCTCGGCGGCCATGCGCAGAACCGCCTTGCGGGTGATGCCGTGCAGAATGTCGTTGGACAGCGGGCGGGTGACGATCTTGCCGTTCTTGACGAAATAGGCGTTATTGCTGGTGCCTTCGGTGACATAGCCATCTTCAACCAGCCAGGCATCGTCACAGCCAGCCGCTTTCGCCATCATCTTGCCCATGGACGGATACAGCAGTTGCACGGTTTTGATATCGCGGCGGCCCCAACGGATGTCATCGATCGAAATGACCTTGGCCCCTTTCTTCGACGCGGGGCTGTCGGCCAGACCTGGCTTATTCTGCGTGAACAGAACCAGCGTAGGCTTGGTATCCGCTGACGGAAACACAAAATCCCGGTCGCCGTCACTGCCGCGCGAAACCTGTAGATAGATCAGACCTTCTTCGATGTCGTTCAGCTCGACCAGTTTGCGATGGATTTCCAGAAGTTCTTCTTTGCTGCAGGGTTCAGCTATCTGTAACTCGTCCAGCGAGCGTTTCAGCCGCACCGCGTGGCCTTCGAAATCGACCAGCTTACCATCCAGCACACTGGTTACTTCATAGACGGCGTCTGCAAACAAGAAACCCCGATCAAAGATCGAGACGCTTGCCTCGGTTTCAGGCAGGTATTCGCCATTCACATAAACGGTGCGGGTCATGTTCTTCTCCTCAGCCCCAAAGTGCCGCTTTGGGCGGATGCACTCCGGCGTCATCAAAAATCAGGGGTGTGTCGCGGTCATCTGCCAACAAAAGCGGTCCGTCAAGGTCCGTCACCATCGCGCCCTGCGCCACCAGCGTTGCAGGTGCCATGGCCAGCGAACTTCCAACCATGCATCCGACCATGATGCCATAGCCCTCGGCCAGCGCGGCCTTGCGCAGCTCCAGCGCCTCGGTCAGACCGCCGGTCTTGTCGAGTTTGATGTTCACCACATCATATTTGCCTTTTAGCGCAGGCAAGCTGGCCCGATCGTGACAGGATTCGTCGGCACATACCGGCACCGGACGATCCATGCCGATCAGTGCATCATCCTCACCGGCCGGCAGAGGTTGTTCAACCAGAGCAACGCCCAGTCGCACAAGATGCGGCGCAAGATCGGCGTACACTTCAGCAGACCAACCTTCATTGGCGTCGATAATGATTTTGGAGTCCGGCGCACCAGCCCGCACAGCCTCAAGCCGGGGCATGTCGTCCGGTGTACCAAGTTTGATCTTCAACAAGGGTCGGAACGCATTTTCTGCCGCCTGTGCCTGCATTGCCTCGGGAGTGTCCAGGGAAAGAGTATAGGCCGTAACTTCAGGCCCCGGTGCGGCAAGTTCCGCCAGCTCCCACGCCCGTTTGCCGGAGCGTTTCGCCTCAAGGTCCCAAAGCGCACAATCCAATGCATTCCGAGCCGCGCCGGCAGGCAGCAGATCCATCAGGGAATAGCGAGAGAATACGTCGGGCAGGCCGGCAATCTCGGCCTCGACTGAATCCAGCGTTTCGTCATAGCGCGCATAGGGCACGCACTCGCCCCAACCATGATGCACACCATCCGAGATCCGAACCGTCAGGACCTTTGCCTCGGTCCGTGAGCCGCGCGAGATAGTGAATACCTGCGCCAGCCGAAATACATCGCGGGAAACGTCAATCTGCACGCGTTCAACCTTTCATCGAAAGTGATGTCTGTTGCCGACAGCAAGGGGCGATCGGCAACCTGCTTAGATCACAGTGCGGCCAGCGCATCCACCAGTTTACCGGCACCAAACCGGTAAGGATCGGTTGCTGGGATACCCATCTCGGTCTCAACCTTGGCGATGTATGCGTGTGCGTCGTCTTCGCTCAGATGCTGGGTGTTGATCGACACGCCCGCAACCTGGCATTCCGGGTTAGCAACACGCGCCAGCGGCAGTGCTGTGTCGCGCAACTGCTCCAGCGTCGGCAGCGAATACTCAGGCAATCCTCGCATATGGGTCCGGGTCGGCTCGTGGCACAGGATCAGCGCGTCGGGCTGACCGCCATGGATCAGCGCCATGGTCACGCCAGAATAGGACACATGGAACAACGAGCCCTGCCCTTCGATGTGATCCCAGTGATCCGGATCATTGTCCGGTGTCAAATACTCAACGGATCCCGCCATGAAATCGGCGATAACCGCATCCAGCGGGACGCCCTGACCCGTGACCAGAATTCCGGTCTGACCGGTGGCCCGGAAGGTGGATTTCATGCCGCGTTTGCGCATTTCAGCGTCCATGGACATCGCAGTGTACATCTTGCCGGCAGAGCAGTCGGTTCCAACGGCCAGGCACCGCTTACCGGTACGCTTGCGGCCGTTTGCGATGGGATATCCTACGGTCGGTACGCGGACGTCGTGCAATGTGCAGCCGTGAGACTGCGCCGCAGCAACCAGATCGCCTTCGTCGCGCAGCAGGTTGTGCAGGCCCGACGCCAGATCATAACCCATTTCCAACGCTGCGATCAGGACCTCTTTCCAGGCCTCACTGATGACCCCACCCCGGTTGGCAACACCAATGACAAGAGTCTTGGCACCAGCAGCTTTACCTTCGGCAAGTGTCATTTCGGTAAGACCCAAATCAGTCTTGCAACCATCCAGCCTTATTTGACCCACTGCATTCTCAGGACGCCAGTCCCGGATACCAATGGCCACTTTGGCCGCCAACAAGTCGGGCGCATCGCCCAAAAACAACAGGTACGGTGTCTCGATCATTGCGGTGCACTCCTTTGATTCTGGCTTAAGCTAGAGAACCGTTTTGACGAGGGTTTCTCAAATTCTTCTTGCCTGCCAGCCCACAGCGGGAAGTTTTTGCGCATTTGGGCATTCTTACACAAGATTGTTCGAAGTTTTTAAACTGATCAAACTTTAAGCACCCCATTTTGCCAGTATCTTCAATCTTGCTGCATACGCATTGCCGCATATGCACAATCAAGCTTGCGCAGCATTGCGCAATTTAATATCCCATGACCAACCCTGAACGCAATTTCCTTACTCGCATGAGGTCCAAATGAGCTTCCGCATCCAACCTGCCGCTCCGGCCCGGCCCAATCGCTGCCAACTGTTTGGCCCGGGCTCGAACACCAAGCTATTTCCCAAGATGGCTGCATCAGCTGCAGACGTCATTAATCTGGATCTAGAAGATTCGGTGGCTCCTTCCGACAAGGATACCGCTCGCGCTAACGTAATCGAGGCGCTGAACACAGTCGATTGGGGCAATAAATACATGTCGGTTCGGATCAATGGGCTGGATACACCCTATTGGTACCGTGACGTGGTTGATGTGCTGGAACAGGCAGGCGACCGTCTGGATCAGATCATGATCCCCAAGGTAGGCTGCGCGGCCGATGTCTACGCCGTGGACGCTCTGGTTACCGCAATCGAGCGTGCCAAGGGCCGAACCAAGCCAATTTCATTCGAAGTGATCATCGAATCCGCCGCCGGACTGGCGCATGTCGAAGAAATCGCAGCCTCATCCCCGCGCCTGCAGGCCATGAGCCTTGGCGCCGCAGATTTTGCAGCCTCAATGGGCATGCAGACAACCGGCATCGGGGGTACGCAGGAAAACTACTATATGCTGCGCGAGGGTGAGAAGCACTGGTCCGATCCGTGGCACTGGGCGCAGGCCGCAATTGTCGCCGCCTGCCGCACCCATGGCGTGCTGCCGGTGGATGGTCCGTTTGGCGATTTCTCAGACGATGAGGGCTATATCGCGCAGGCCAAACGGTCTGCCACGCTGGGGATGGTCGGCAAATGGGCCATCCACCCCAAGCAAATCGCATTGGCCAATCAGGTCTTCACACCGTCGGATGAAGCAGTGTCCGAAGCGCGCGAGATTCTGGCCGCCATGGAACAGGCAAAAGCCAACGGTGAAGGCGCGACGGTCTACAAAGGGCGTTTGGTCGATATCGCTTCGATTAAGCAAGCCGAGGTTATTGTGGCGCAGGCAGAATTAATCGCGGCGGGTAGCTAAGAAAAAAGGCGCTCAGCTGAGCGCCCCAATCGATCTGATCAGCGTCCAAATACATTGTTTGGTGTCCATGTGAAACGCTCACCCTTCTTTCCTGATTTCATCATCAGGCACGAGGTACCGTATTTCTGAAAATACTTGATTTTGATTGGATACCAACCCGCCTGCGGCACCTCGACCTCGGTGCGTTGGTTGGCTTCGCAGCCCTGACGGCCATTGACATAGCCGATCTGCTGACCGCCGACCCAGGCGTCAATCCCATCGTTCGACCAGGTTTCAAGCTCGTAAACACCGGGTGAATCAAAGCGGATATACCCACTGATTTCCGCGGCAACATTGAACGCCTGATTGTAGGTCAGGACAGGATCACCTTCGTTCGTGTCTCTGTAGTCCAAACCTCGGAGGGGCTGACCCGGCTTTGCCTTCTTCAATAGATGATTGACCTTCGAGAGGTTCTGGATTTTGCGAGGCGGATTACCTTCCCAACTGTATTTTACATTCAAGCCGGCTTTTGGGCTGGGCTGAGGGCTAGCTGGCTGTAACTTCAAAGGTGCTGCTGTCGCAGCGCCGGCAAACATTGCCAAGGCAGCCACCAGCGCTCCGGTGCGGAAAAATGTCATGGTCTACTCCCTGAATTTGCGCCTGCTTCGGGGTTAATCCCTGCCGACGATCCTGTTGAGATGACACTAGGCGCTGAACTTTGACCTCGCAAGATGGTTAAAAATCACTTTTTAATGGTCACGCACGCATATCCTTGGGCGATCCCATCACAACATATGAGGTGATCGAGGTCACATGCGGCAGTGTACCCAGCACCTCAGTGTGGAAGGTTTTGTAGGAGGGCAAATCGGCACATTCGACCCGTAGGAGGTATTCGATCGTGCCGGTGATATTGTGACATTCCACCACTTCGGGTGCTTGTTGCAGGGCTTTTTCAAACCCTTCCTGCGCCACCTTGGTGTGCTCGCCCAAACCAACGCCGATATAGGCAACGAAACCCACCCCCAGCGCCGCCGGGTTCAGCACTGCTCGGTAGCCGGAAATGACCCCTGCCCGCTCAAGCTCCTGCACACGGCGCAGGCAGGCGGAGGGCGACAGGCCCACCCGCTCGGCAAGATCGAGGTTGCTGATGCGACCGTCCCGCGAAAGCTCTTGCAATATATGTTGGTTGATCTGATCAATCTTCGCCATTTATTGCAACATTAACCTTTGAGCGCACGAATACGCAATTTCATTTGCCTAACTCAGCGAGAAAATGCAGCCATGACCTACGATATCCTGATGGCCCTGATCGCGTTTGCTTTTGTCTCGTCAATCACTCCAGGCCCCAACAACCTTATGCTGATGGCATCAGGTGCGAATTTCGGCTTTCGCCGCACGATCCCGCATATGCTGGGTATCGGTTTGGGCTTCACCTTTATGGTGCTTCTGGTGGGGGCGGGGCTGGTTCAGGTCTTTGACCGGTATCCGATTAGTCATACCGTGTTGAAAGTTCTTTCGGTTCTGTATCTGCTGTATCTGGCATGGAAAATCGCCCATGCAGCGCCCGCTAAAGGTGCCGATGCTGCGGGCACACCGATGACGTTTCTGCAAGCTGCAGCCTTCCAATGGGTCAACCCAAAAGCCTGGGCGATGGCGCTGACCGCGACAGCCGCCTATGCGCCTGACCAAACGATCAATGCGATTCTGCTAGTCGCGCTGGTGTTCGGAGCCATTAACCTGCCCTCGGTCAGCACCTGGACGGTTCTAGGACAGCAAATGGCGCGAATCCTGACGAACCCGCACCGATTGCTGGTTTTCAACTGGACGATGGCGGCCCTGCTTGTGGCCTCGCTCTATCCGGTGCTGTGGCCGAATTAGGTTACCTGAGCGGCAGGCAAATTTCGGTCAACAGATCCTCGGGGGCCGTTTCTCGTGGATCGTTGAGATAGATCTCATAACACGGATGGTCCGCAGGTTCTTCGCCAGACTCGGGCAACCAATTGCCAAATAATGCCTGATACGCGCCGTGAAGGCCGGAATAAGGGCCCTTGAAGGTCAGCACCGCTGTTTTGCCACCCGGAATTTCAAGGTCTTCCATCCCCTCGGGCGTATCATCACCGCAGAATTCAGCACCTGCAAAACTGCACAATTCATCCTCGGGCACATCGTCCGGACTGTCGAGATACAGCCCGATCATCGGGCCGACTTGCGGCCACAGTTTGCGGGATTCGCACAGGGCACCAATGGCCTCAAAGCTGCGGCCAATCTCGGCATACGCCCCTTTATGTGGCAGCGCTATGACTCGGCGAGACGGTTCGGTTCGGGTTGTTACGGGATGCATCGGATATCCTCCGGTTTTGAACATTGGATGGGCCGGCAGTATTTGCCCCGCACGTCGAAACGCGGTGGGGCTGCTGCCGTAGGCCTCGGAAAAGGCCCGCGCAAAGGATTTTTGGTTCGGATAGCCAATGTCGGTCGCGATCCGCGTAACCGGTCTGTCTGTTTGCACCAGCCAGCAGGCGGCACGGTGCAGGCGTATCCGACGGGTGGCCTGCGCGCAGGTCTCGCCAGTAATGGCGCGAAACACGCGATGCCAGTGATACCGCGACATGGCTGCGACCTCGGCCAAAGCATCCAGCGACAGATCCCCGGCGGGGTGATCATGGATGTAGGCCAACACGCGCAACACGCGATCTTCGTAGCTGGCGGCCATCGGTATCCTTCCTTCTCTTTGCCCGTCCGTGGTCGCATATTCCGCGACCACAAATCTTGCTGAGTTGCATCCCGGACCACCTTTGGTCATATAGCAGGGAACTTCCGCGTTGAGAGGCGTCATGACCCAGTATCTGGATTTCGAAAAACCGCTGGCCGAGATCGAAGGCAAAGCTGAAGAGCTGCGCGCGCTGGCCCGTGCCAATGAAGAAATGGATGTGACCGAAGAGGCCGCCGCGCTGGATGCCAAGGCCGCCAAGCTTCTGGATGAGCTGTATGCCGATCTGACACCATGGCGGAAATGTCAGGTTGCACGGCATCCTGAACGTCCACACTGCAACGACTACGTAGACGCACTGTTCACCGAATTCACTCCTCTGGCTGGTGACCGGAACTTTGCCGACGATCTGGCGGTAATAGGCGGTCTGGCGCGGTTCAACGATCAACCCGTCATGGTGATTGGCCACGAAAAAGGCAGCGATACCAAATCGCGGATTGAACGCAATTTCGGCATGGCCCGGCCCGAAGGGTATCGTAAAGCTGTGCGCCTGATGGAGATGGCGGGCCGCTTTGGCTTGCCGGTGATCACTCTGATCGACACTGCGGGTGCCTATCCCGGCAAGGGGGCGGAAGAACGTGGCCAATCCGAGGCGATCGCGCGCTCAACCGAGATGTGCCTAAAGATTGGCGTTCCTTTGGTGTCCGTAATCATCGGCGAAGGTGGTTCTGGTGGCGCGGTCGCCTTTGCGACTGCGAACCGCGTAGCGATGTTGGAGCATTCGGTCTACTCGGTGATTTCGCCCGAAGGCTGCGCGTCGATTCTTTGGAAAGATGCCGAAAAAATGCGCGAGGCCGCCGAAGCGTTGCGCCTTACCGCTCAGGATCTGCACAAGCTGGGCGTTTGTGACCACATCATCACCGAGCCCAAGGGCGGTGCACATCGCAACCGCCCGGCGGCGGTCGAAGCCGTGCGGTCTGCAATTGCCTCGATGCTGGAAGAGCTTGATGGGAAAGACGCGGCAGCCCTGATCAAGGACCGCCGTCAGAAGTTCCTGGATATCGGTTCGAAAGGGCTGGCGGCTTAACCCGTCAGCCACCCAACCGCTGCAACAGAGCCACCGAAGGCTGGCCAGTCACGGACAACCCGTTGGCGCGCTGGTAGGCGCTAATTGCCGCCTCAGTATTCTTGCCGATAACACCATCTGCGCCTTGTGTGTCATAGCCCGCGGATGTCAGGCGGCGCTGCAGTTCTTTACGATCCTCCAGCGTCAAACCGGTCGCATCCGGCCCGAATGACGCTTGGAACGGCGCGCCGCCAGCAATGCGATCAGAAAGATGACCTACGCCGATCGCGTAGCTGTCCGAATTGTTGTAGCGCTTGATCACCTGAAAATTGCGGAACACAGCAATACGTGGGCCAGGCGTCTGCGGTTGCAGCACTGCCGCCGGCGTGCCCGAAACCGTGCCGACCTCACCGCCCCAAGGCTGCCCTCGCACCCAACCGGCACGTGCCAGATAAGCAGCCGTTGACGCAAGTGAATCTGCTGGGTCATCGGACCAGATATCGCGCCGCCCGTCGCCGGTGAAATCGACTGCATAAGCAAGGTAGGACGTCGGAATGAACTGTGTGTGGCCCATCGCTCCGGCCCAGCTGCCGGTCATGTTAGCCGGGGTCGTATCGCCCTCTTGAATGATCTTCAGCGCTGCCACCAGTTGCTTCTCAAAAAACGCTCCGCGCCGCCCGTCATAGGCCAGAGTCGACGTTGCCGAGATCACCGGTACATCGCCCCGCCGTGCGCCATAGCGGCTTTCCAGGCCCCAAACAGCCACGACGACCTCTTTGTCGACACCGTATTGGGCTTCGATCTGCGACAGGGTTCCTGCATGCCGCACAAGCATTTGCTTGCCAGTGTTGATCCGTTCATCCGAGGCAGCAATCGCCAGATAATCCTCAAGCGAGCGTTTGAATTCCACCTGATTGCGATCGCGTTCGATCACGTCGGGTAGATATCCTGCGCCTTGAAACGCTCGGTTAAGGGTCGTCTGTGAAATGCCCTGCGACGCTGCCCGATTTTTGAAACTGGCCACCCAGGCATCCCATCCTGCGTTCGGAACCGCACGCATCCGCGAAGCCGGGGCACTGTTGGGTGCCGTGCCTGTGGAGCAGGCCGCCAACAAGGTTGACCCAAGCCCTAAGGAAAACACTCTTCGATTAATCATGGTTAAATCTGCTCTTGTTGTGATTTGCGTTCAGGAT
Organism: Ruegeria sp. HKCCD3925; assembly: GCF_057221175.1. NCBI lineage: Bacteria > Pseudomonadati > Pseudomonadota > Alphaproteobacteria > Rhodobacterales > Roseobacteraceae > Ruegeria > Ruegeria sp. HKCCD3925. Next base: position 189,370 of record NZ_JBWVBI010000005.1, on the reverse strand, counting down.
AGCGCAGCCCGGTCGCTCAAGCCAGCAAAGCGACATCCGAAATCAACTGAATTGGAAGATGGGCAACAAGCCGCTCAGGTCACAAGCAGCCGCAAGCCCTGGGTCACATCCGAACGCACTGCTAGTCGCAATCCAGGCTCATCCCCGGCCTTGAGCGCTGCGATGATCAGACGATGGTAGTGCGGTGGCTCGGTCCTCCGCAACCGACCGTATAGGGCACGCATCGTGGGACCCAGCTGCAGCCAGACAGTTTCGGCCATGGCAAGCATCGCAGGGGCCTGTGCGCGTAGATACAGCGTGCGGTGAAATTCCAGATTTGCACGGATATATCCCACCGCATCGCGTTTCGTGACCATCTCGGCCACTGCCATGTTGATGCTTTGCAACCGGTCAATCAGCGCCATATGCGCGCGCGGCAGGGCCCGGCTGGCCAGTTCAACCTCAAGCAGCGCGCGCAGCGCCGCCAGCTCTTCGATCCGATCGCGCGTGAGTTCCGGCGTTGATACCCGACCGGAGGTGGACAGGAACAAAGCGCCTTCTGCCGCCAGACGCCGCACCGCCTCGCGCGCCGGAGTCATCGACACACCGAATTCCTTGCCAATCCCGCGCAGTGTCAACGCCTTCCCCGGGGCAATCTCTCCATGCATGATGCGGGATCTGAGGGCGCGATAAACGCGATCATGGGTTGCCGTATGAGACTCGGCGGGGCGTGAGGTTAACATGAGTTTATGTGATCACAAATCGCGCCGAGGTCAAGCGACGGAGTCGAAGCGATATCTGTGCAGTTCTGCCCCGTTGTCTCGCAGCCAGCGGCGTGGTTCTTTGTAAGGGCCAAAAATACGCTCGACCTGCGCCCAGAACGCAGGTGAGTGGTTCATTTCGGCAAGATGCGCCACTTCATGCGCGGCCACATAATGGAGAACCTCTGGTGGGGCGAGGATCAACCGCCACGAGAACATCAACCCGCCCGCAGAACTGCACGACCCCCAGCGCGAACGCGTATCGCGCAAAGTGAGGCTACTGTACGACCGCCCCAGCACCGCCGCGTAATTATCGCACGCACCGGTCAGACGATCACGGGCAAGCTCTTTTAGAAACCGCGCTAGTCGCCGTGCTTCGGCACCGGGCGGAACCCCGATCGCATCGCCACTCAGCATGACCCTCCGCCCCGATGCAGGAACGATTCGCCGCGCCGTACCCTCGATCGGAATGAACTGCCCTACGCCAACTGCTTCAAGGCTAGGTCGATCCTGCAGGTGCCCGCGGATCCAGCCCTCTTTCTGCTGTGCGAAATCCAGCGCTTCGGCTTCAGCCACCCCTGTCGGGTAGGTCAGCGTAACCCGTCCATCCAATTGGGAAATTCGCAAACTGATCCGCCGTGCGCGCGCCGATCTGCGCAGTGTCAGCGGCACCGGAGGTGTTCCGGGCAATGCGTGTCGCCCCATGGGTGGGCCTCCTTTGCGCAAAGGCTTTGACAGTGCCTGCCGCATGTGGCAGGTGACCTGAATCATTGATGAGATTCACCTGATATCAAGGGGATTTGATATGCCCAAGGAAGAATGGGGCGTAAAGCGTGTCTGCCCGACAACCGGCAAACGTTTTTACGACCTGAACAAGGACCCGATCGTCAGCCCCTATACGGGCGAGGTCGTGGAGCTGGACACCGGAAAAAGCCGGATGATCGCCGCGGATGCTGAAGATGCCGCTTCGGTCAAGGCGCGCGAAGCGTCGTCGGACGAAGACATCGTTCTGGATGATGACGACAACGTCGATGTCGAACTGGACGATGATCTGCTGGACGACGATGACGATGGCGATAACGTTTCACTCGACGATATCAAGGACATGTCGTCAGAAGACGAAAACTGATGGATCCCGAGGCGGCCCCGCCGCCTCGACCCGGTCCGCGAAGTCGGTCTGAATTTTTTGCCGATTCCGATTTTAGGACTTGCACTCATCGACGGCGTCTCATAAACGTCCGTCCACCGTTACGACGGTACCTTTATGGGGCCTTAGCTCAGTTGGGAGAGCGCTTGCATGGCATGCAAGAGGTCAGGGGTTCGACTCCCCTAGGCTCCACCAAATCCCTATGTTGATCCGCCACGCATAGTTCTTCCTTTTTTTGTAGATTTTTCTGAGTCCTAAGCGGAACTCTGAGACCAGAGCAGATCTTAACTGGTGTTTTGAGCTTGGCTCATGCGGTTGTCGCAACCAACACAAACCGGTCGCCGGATATATTGCATACTAAAGGCGAGTTTGCGGACCTTCCTGCCGTTCGCTGTAACTGCGCGAATGACGGCTATTGTGTCACAGCGTTTCCAGGTATTTTGGAGGCGATAGTTTGAAGATTTTGATGGCATGCAATTTCTAGATGGGACCAAGTCACTAAATTTCCGGACCAGTTCCCCAGCCAAAGGTAACCCTAGGTCATGGGAGCCAGGGTACTCTAACCGACGTAGAAAAAAAGAACCTTAAGCGAATCGACTGGATGAGCTGGCGACAACTGCAATTCGCAGGGTGATAGGCGGGATCGAACCTCAAAAGGATAACAGAGCTGCAAGCTGGTGGTGTAGAAATTCTCTAGGCGCGCAGGATGAGGATTTCCCAGTGTGCAACCAGTCGGTACAAGCTATGCATCCTGCATCGCAATTTCATATTGAAAAAACACCAGAAATTCCGCCCGCCCTAGAAGGTCTTTCGCTCATAAATTTCTGGATAGATTTGCAGCCCTCCGCCTTCTGGAGCGCAGAAAATCGCGCTGGATATCTTGCTCGAACGTACACCGACATCAAAACCTTGTCCTTCTTGGAATCGGCTATAGGGAAGCTCTGATCTAACAACTTTTCCTACTTTCTCGGGTGGAGCCATACTGGAATAACCAGTCTGGAAGACATAACCAACGAAGTGCCGACAAATATTGCGCAAGCTTCCGCAGATTATTGGTTCTTTAGAAGCAAATTTTCATTTGTTCGATATCACGAACTGCATAGCAAATACTCGGTAGGAGATGGCGGGTAGCACACGTAGATTCGTAGTGTACATCGGCCAATAGATGCGCAGTTCTTCATTCAAGCCGACCCGACGAACGAAGGCAAAATGCCTCCCAGCGATGCAGGTTCATTCATTGTATTTAAGAATCTTAGTTCGTGGGAGATCAGTGCGGCCTGTTACTGTAGCAAACCTTCGTTCATTGCGCAGCATCCGTTAAAGTGGGCCCGCAATGGACTTGCTCCACGGCGCGTCCGAACGAGTCTTCTTTACCCAAAGCAACTGTCGATTTGGCGTCCATTCTTTGCATATTCGGCCCGTCGCGAACCCAATAATCCAGGCGCCCAATACCAGGTAACGAATGGCGGTTGATCGAACAAAGCATCCTTTAGCTGGAAGTGGCCCAATTTCAGTCATATGTTCATTGCGTCAGCTTTTAGATGCAAAACACACTTTTTAACTCCGCTTCAGTCTATTGCCAGTACAAGAAACCAATCTACGCCAATTTTCGCGTGGAGTTCCTCACAATCAGTTCAGCCTGAAGGAGTTTCGATTCAGGAACGGCTTGGTTTTCCAACCACTCAACTATCGCTGCGGCAGTGGCTTCACCCATCCGTGTGACGGGCAAATGCACGGTCGTGATTTCAGGAAAGGTGCAGGATGAGGAGGGCAGATCGTCAATGCCAACAATTGACATTTCATGAGGCACTTTTACCCGCTTTCTTTGCAATTCAAAAAGAGAGCCCATCGCCAAGACATCGGAAAAACAGAGAATTGCAGAAAAGGCCGTGTCCCCTGCAAGAAGATTCTGAGTTGCGACGCAGCCACCTTTTATTGAAATTTCCGTTTCGTACATTTGCAGGGTGTGGTTCACATCCGGATTCTTCAAACCATCAAGCCGTGCCAGCGTCCTATCGTTGTTTTTTGTTGGCCCGTGAATCACGGCAATATTTCTATGCCCAGCAGACAGAAGAAAATTGAGAGCGGTGCAAGAAGCGCCGGCGTTATCATAACCGATGGTCGGAAAATGGTGGTCCCTTTCATAGTAGGAGGTGGCGATCACGGGGAGGCGTGTCCGTTCGATGATCTTTTCGAAGTCTTGACTGTGTGTGATGCCGGAAACAATCAGTGCTTCTGCACCAATATCAACCAGACCTTGCGCTTTATTCGTTTCTATGTCCGGGTCGCCATTGGTAGTTGCGACTACGAGTGACAAACCATTTAGTGCCAAACCTTTTTCAAGCGCCGCTAGAAATTTTGAGAATATTGCGTTGTCCAAAGTTGGAACCATGGCCCCAACGACTCGGGTTCTCCCGGAATTGATCGCACGGGCTGCAGCACTTGGTACAAAATGCAGCTTCGAAATAACATCAAGCACACGGCGGCGTGTGACTTCAGACACGGTTTTCGGAGAATTCAGTACGCGCGACACCGTCGCAACAGAAACATCTGCTGCCTTGGCAACATCCCGAAGGTTCGCGCGCTTCTTATTTTTCTGCTCGGTCAATTCCTTTGAATTCCTTGGATATCCTCGATCTTGCGACAGTTAACTTGACACATGTAACTAGTTTCATCAAGATTATGTAACTAGTTACAATAAGCGACTCACTTTGGAATACGATGCGCGATTATTCGATACTACATGAGTTCAGCAATAGCGGTTACATGACGCCTGGACGCTTTTACCCAGGGTTTCAGAAGCCGTCGCACGGAAAAACATATACGCTAGGTCCGCGCGAAATACTGAATGTTATCATGCGACCAGGTGATCTTCTGTCGGTGACAGGCAATTGGCCTAAAAACCAACTGCAAGTCATTGCTTTTGACGAAGTGGGCGGAGATGCGCTTGTGTCGCTAGCGCTTATTAAGGCAGGAGTTTTGGATTTCTCCAAAGTAGATGGCGAAAAACTGATCAATTGGATTGCAGCTCAGGGAGGTAAACCAGAATCCGAGATTGGTATCGCTTACCTTCCTGAAAACGATGATCTGATCGTTCTAAAAGCCAGTGCTACAATTTCAGCTTGGATCATGCGGGCTATGGATCGTGATCAACTGGCAACCGGGTCCAGAGGTGGATCAGTCAGTATCTCTCATCAAATGGCAAATGCCAGTAGTTCGATATTGCCCGAACCCCTGGGTGATGTGCGAAAGGAATTCACCGTAAAGCGCGGCACTGGATTGTCATATGAAGTTAAGCAAGGCGAAATAGTCCAAATCATTGATGTCGAGGGCCAACAATGCTCGGACTTTATCGCAATGCGAGCAGATAAACTCGAAAAAGGTGAAGAATGGCTGATCGACAGTACTGCAACTCGGTCATTGGTCCGGCGCGCTTATCCTGGCCCTGGTATGCTCGACAAGTTTTTCGATAGTGACATGAACCCGCTTCTAAATGTCGTTCATGACACTTGCGGACGACACGATACTTACGGGTTGGCTTGCACCGCACGGGGATACGCTGAGCGAGGTTTTCCAAGCCATGTCAACTGTTCTGACAACATTTCTGAAACACTGGCGCAATATGGAGTTAGACGCCGCGCGGCCTGGCCTGCAGTTAATTTCTTCTGGAATACTTGGATTGATCAAAATTCCCACGAACTGCTGGTAGATGAAAGCTATTCGCGCCCAGGCGATTACGTCGCAATGCGGGCAATGGAAGACTTGGTATGCGCTTCCACGGCGTGCCCTGACGACATTGACCCGATAAATGGCTGGAATCCCACAGATGTGCACGTGCGGATCTACCATCCAGACACACCTATCCGCCGTGCGGTCGCCTACCGGGAAAAGGAAGATGCCCCCATGTCCATTAGTCAGGAATCGGCTTTTCACGAACGTCTGGAGCCACTGACCCAACATTTTGCGCCTGCACGGGACTTGTGGGCACCTGTTAGTTTTCCGTCATATGGAACGTTGGGCGAGTACTGGGCCTGCAGAGAAGCGGTAACTTTGCAGGACATGAGCGGGTTGCGCAAATTCGACATCATTGGGCCAGACGCTGAGAAATTGTTGCAGCTTGCAACGACTCGCAATGTTGCCAAGCTACCGGTGTGGCGCGGGGCTTATACGCTGATGTGTGATGATACCGGCGCGGTAATAGATGACGGCACTTTGTTCCGGCTCGCAAATGACCTGTTCCGCTGGTGTTGTGGCACCGAAGAGAGCGGACGAGCATTGCAGTCCTTGGCGGAGGAACGCGGGTTTCAGGTGCGAATCCATGATCTGCGGAATTCGCTGCCAAACCTGGCGTTGCAAGGGCCTAATTCCCGAAATGTACTGCGTAAAATCGTTTTCACGCAACCACATGTGCCCTCCCTTGAGCAGCTCAAATGGTTTGGCTGTACTGTTGCCCGACTAAATGGTCGCGAAGGGGCGCCTTTTATGCTGTCCCGCTCTGGCTACACTGGGGAGCTTGGATACGAGATTTTCTGCTCAAAGGCCGATGCTGTCGCCCTTTGGGACGCAATCATGGAGGCGGGTGAAGATTTCGGGATTACCCCGATGGGGTCAGCCGCCCTGGAGATCATCAGGATCGAAGCGGGCTTGGCGGCTGCAAATGCCGAATTTGCGCCAGGCATCGACGCATTCGAGGCCGGTCTGGGCTTTGCTGTTGATCTGACCAAAGCTGAGTTCATCGGCAAGGCAGCACTGGAGCGTAACAGGCAGAGCCCACGACAAGTCCTCAAGGGTTTAGTTTTAGAATCCGACGACATTCCCATGCATGGAGCTGCTGTATTTGCAAAGGAAAGACAGGTCGGGGTGATTACCTCGGCGACTAAATCTCCTTCGCTTGAACACGGTATCGCGATCGCGCGTCTTTCGGTAGAATACTCAAAAACCGAAACTAGGCTCGAAATTGGGCAGCTTGACGGGCGCATGAAACGCCTTGGCGCGAAGGTCACAGAAATTCCATTCATAGACCCGCAACGAAAGCGGGCGCGCGCATAAGAATTCAACTTACCAGCAGGAGAGTTAATATGAATCTAAGCATGAAATCCCTGACAGTGTCAGTCTCACTGGGTCTCTTGGCCCTCCCCGCCTCTGCGGCTGAAGAGGTAAAAATCGGAGTCCCATCCTGGACTGGTGCTCAGGCGATCGCGCATCTTCTAGGCGCGGTCGTCGAGATGAGGATCGGCGGTACTGTCGAATATGTACCTGGCAACAACGCTACGATTTTCCAGGCGATGGACCAAGGTAAAGGGGATATTGATGTTCATCCTGATGTCTGGCTGCCCAATCAACAGAGTTTTACTCAAAAATACGTAGATGACGCGGGTACGGTCACCTTGTCGTCTAACCCTTACGAAGGTAATCAAGGTTTCTGTGTATCCAAGGACTTTGGTGAAGCGAACAACATCACCGATATTGCCGATCTGGGTCGTCCTGATGTTGCCGCACTGATGGATAGCGACGGCAATGGCCGTGGTGAAATGTGGATCGGTGCTCCAGGCTGGGCTTCAGCAAATGTAAACGAAGTCAAGGTGCGCGACTACGGCTTGTTGGACTTTATCGAACCGGTCCGTGCCGAAGAAAGCGTTAAAACAGCGCGTATCAAGGATAGCATCGCCAAGGGCGAGGGCTATGCATTCTATTGCTATAAACCTCATGCAGTTTGGTACATGTTTGACGTGGAAATGCTGTCGGAGCCCACATTTGACCCCGAAAAATATGTGATGGTGCAGCCGTCGGATGATCCCGATTGGTATGAAAAGTCGACAGTTGCCACCAAGGACGCGCTTAAGAACGTGCAGATCGCATGGTCCAACTCGCTGGTTGACCGTTCGCCGGCTATTGCTGAGTTTTTTGCCAACTTTCAGTTAACAGCTGATGATGTTTCAGCCTTTGCCTTCGAAATCAGCGCCAATGGCCGCGACCCGGCGGACGTAGCAAGAGAATGGGTCGAAGCGAACCCCGAGCGTGTGGATGGTTGGCTGGGTCTTTGAACCCAACCTGAAGAAATGACCATGGTGGCAGTTCCATTTCGCTGCCACCTTGAGCCAACTAGGCCCATTCCGAGGCCGCTGGGGGACGCATGGGTGACGATACAGTTATTAAAATATCGAATGTCTGGAAGATTTTTGGAGCGAAACCCGAAGTCGCATTGCAGGCAATCCGTGAGCGTGGGCTGAGCAAAGCTGAGGTACTAGCTGAATTCAACTGTGTTGTCGGCGTGGCTGATGTCAGCCTTTCTGTGAACCGCGGTGAGATATTCTGTATCATGGGCCTGTCTGGCAGCGGCAAGTCCACGTTGGTGCGCCACTTCAATCGGCTTCTGGAACCTACCGGTGGCAAGATTGAGATCGAAGGAACCGACGTTATGGCACTGGGGCCGCAAGAGCTTCAGCAGTTCCGTAACAACAAAATCGGTATGGTGTTTCAGAACTTCGCTCTAATGCCGCACCGTTCGGTTTTGGACAACGTCGCCTTACCGCTGGAAATCAGACAAGTTAGCAAAAATGAACGTATGCGGCAGGCCGCCGCGATTCTGGACATTGTCGAGTTGGGGGCCTGGGGGTCAAAATTCGCGCACGAGTTGTCCGGTGGAATGCAGCAGCGCGTGGGCTTGGCGCGCGCATTGGCTGCGAACCCGGATGTGCTGTTGATGGATGAGCCGTTCTCAGCGCTCGATCCGCTCATTCGACGACAATTGCAGGATGAATTTATTCGGCTCAGTAAGATTTTGAAGAAGACTACCATCTTCATTACGCACGATCTGGACGAAGCGGTGCGCATCGGTAATCGAATTGCAATCATGCGCGACGGCAAAGTGGTTCAGATCGGCACTGCCGAAGACATCGTTATGAACCCTGCCGACGATTACGTGGCAGACTTCGTAGCGGGTATCTCGCGCCTCAAAGTGGTGCGCGCGCACGCAGTGATGCAACCGATTTCAGACTATGTAGCCACCCATGGCCCGTTGGACGCAGATGCACCGCGCGTCAATGAGGCTGAAAATCTTAGCACTCTGATCAATTTGGCGATTGACCACAGCAGCGCCATCCTGGTGGAGGACGGCGGCAAGGATGTGGGCTTGATTACCCGCGCCGATTTGCTGCGCACAGTAATCGAGGGGACGGAAGTATCATGAGCACATCCGACGCGAACCCTCATGGCGTAAACCCGCTGGAAGATACCGAAAGCGAAGCTGCTCTGGCCTATGCTGAAGAGCGGCGCGAGAACATTCGCACATTTGTACGTACTAACCCCGATTATTACATCAAAAACTTTGACAAGATCGGCGCGTCCGCTCGCTTTACGGCGACCTTCAATCCGATGGCCGGGATTTTCGGTCCAATCTGGTTCGGAGCGCGTGGCTTGTGGTCATGGGCGCTCCCATTCCTAATCATTGAAACACTTGCCTATGTGCAGATTGCCCGCGGTCTTTTTGGAGATCTCGCAGCCGACGCGATGGCTCGTATCGCTTCAATTGAAGGAACATTGGAGTTGCGCCGTCAGCAATTGGCTGCTGCGATCGAAGCAAATTCCGACAAGATTGATGTCTACCAGCGTACTGTCGAATCTCTTGAGGCCAATATCGGCGGTATACGAGCCGAAGCCGAAGCATTGGCCGCCCAAGGCCCCGCGATCATATTGTCGGGCCTTATTATTCTGTTGGTCATAAAAGCGGTGCAATCGGTTGTGGCAAACTGGGCGCTTGAGGCACGGTTTTCAGAATGGATTTCGGATCGTTCGATCCGTTCAGCTATGCCTGTTTCAGAGATCGTGTTCAGCACAATTTTTATGGCGCTGATCGTGACGGCGGCAATGATGCACTACAGCTTCCCCGGGCGTTTTTCATTGCTCAGTCACTTTCCAACAGATCCCGATATCCGTTTGACCGGCATAACTTGGGTGGAAGATTTCATCGCATTTTGTGTCCGCAACAGTGAAGCTTTTTTTGATGGGCTGACGATTGGCATCCGCGCGTTGCTCGATGCCTTGGAGGTCATACTTGTCCAGACTCCTTGGATTGTAATTGCATGCCTGATCATTCTGCTAACATGGCTAACGGCAGGTATCAGCACGGCCATCTATTCAGGAGCCTTCCTTGCCTATATGGGCCTTTTGGGCTTCTGGGAGGCGGCAATGACGACACTTGCTTTGCTAGGCACTGCTGCTTGTCTCTCAATCGTGATAGGCATTCCACTTGGAATGTTCGCCGCACGGCGCCCGCGTTTTTATGCTTTCATCCAACCAATTATGGATTTCATGCAAACCATGCCGGCGTTTGTCTTCATGGTGCCTGTGATCGCGTTTTTTGGCGTTGGCAAGCCCGCAGCCGTTATTGTCACGATGATTTTCGGCGGTACTCCTGTGGTGCGCCTGACCGTACTGGGCCTGCGCGGCGTGCCTGAAAGCGTGCGCGAAGCGGCAATCAGTTTTGGCGCAAACAAATGGTACTTGCTCACAAAGGTCGATCTGCCCCTGGCTAGCCCCTCGATCCGGGCAGGAATCAACCAGACCATCATGCTGTCGCTCGCCATGGTCGTGGTAGCTTCGTTGATTGGCGCCAAGGGTCTGGGCGAAGACGTGCTTGAGGCGCTGCAATACGCCAATGTCGGGCAGGGAATCCTTGCAGGTTTTGCCATCCTATTTTGCGCCATGATACTTGACCGAATTGTGCAGGGACAGCGAAAGTGAGGCCGCTTGTCCTAGTCCATGGTTTCATGGGTGGAGGCGCGCAATGGGCACCGCAACAGCACCAACTTTCAGAAACCCAAAAGCTGATCACGATCGACTTGCCTGGGTTCGGACAGAATGCAGGCTTACCTAGCATCGACACGATCGGCGGATTTGCTGATTGGGTCCTGGAACATCTATTCCACCTTGGCGTCGAACAATTCAATCTCTTGGGACATTCGATGGGCGGAATGATCGCGCAGGAAATGATACATCGTGCCCCGCAACGGATAGGTGGGTTGATCCTTTACTCCACTGGCGCGGTTGGCATCCTGCCCGACCGTTTCGAGACAATCGAGGAAAGCAAACGGCGTGCCCAAACCGAGGGCTTCCAGGAAACAGCTCGCCGCATCGCTGCGACATGGTTCTTGGATGGCCGGTCTGCTGAAGCTTACTCAGACTGCGCTGAGATTGCAGCGCAATGTACACCGGATGCCATGCTCAAGGGGTTGGACGCAATGCGCGCTTGGCGCGCCGATGATTATCTCTCTGCCATCAAAGCTAACTCTCTGGTGATCTGGGGTGACATGGACCGCACGTATTCGTGGACACAGACCAAACAACTTTGGACGTCGATCAATCAGGCTGAGCTTTCCGTCGTTCCCGGCTGCGCCCACGCGGTACATCTGGAAAAACCCGATATCTTCAATGTTGTGCTGTCGGATTTCTTACGCCGGACTTAAGAAGAGTGAGCCCCCGCAACTGAAATGGCCCACTGTTATGTTTAGTAAATGAAGGACCAAGAATGGCGAACCAACGATCAAAAGAGACGGCTCTGGCTGAATGGTGAATCATGTGTCCGGCTTTGACCAGAGCATCGCAACCACGTATGGAACTATGATGGCGCAGCCAGTTGCCAAACTACCGAACATCATCCAGTTTTTTTCCGAGACGGTGGCTCAGGCCTGACCACCGAAAGTACAGCCGGTCCAGATTTCGAACTTGGGCCTTAAAATTCCAAAAGGCGCGAAAATAGCAAGCCTTCAAAGGCGCTTTATGGCGTTGCTAGATTGCGGCCGTTCTTCGAATTCATTTGGCTTCGCGCAATCGTCGATCGAACAACCCGAAGACCTGTTACCCCGAAGATGTTGTAAGAACTTGATCCGCTATCCAGTCGAAAACGAGTTTGGGACCTCGGCCCGAGTTGGCATGAGTTAGCGACATCACGTATCCAGCGTCGCTGGAGACCAAATCGTCCGTAACGGTCACCAAAGAACCTTTGTCGAGCAGATCATCGATTAATCCAATCCAGCCCAACGCCACGCCATCGCCAGACAATGCGGCCTGGGTGACCATGTCATAGTTATTAAAACTGATGTAATTTTTTTTTCTCTCGCCCGCTATACCCAAACTATCAAACCACCCTTGCCAGGTTTGCCAAGCAGCGGTTGCGGGTTTTGATAGACTCAATAGTTGAGTTTCCAGTAAATCCGAGGATGATTGGATTGGCCTAATTTTTTCTAATAGCTGTGGGCTGCAAACGGCTGCTACGACCTCTTCTAGAAGTAGTATTTCATCGGGTTTTATTTGGTCCTTTGGTGCTACATGGATTTGTATATCGCAATCGGTATCATCTAGACCGGGTGGAACAGTCGAGGCCAAAATCTGAATTTCGATTTCTTCCCCGATTTCCTCTCGAAGGTATCCCAGACGCGGTAACAACCAGAACGTTGAGAACGCAAAATCGGCAGAAATTCGAACCCTGGGTTTAGTTTTGCGTTCAAGCAAAGAGCTTACTGCATAGTTCATCTGCTCCATCGCAGGTCTTACCACATTCAAAAGCCTCAGACCCTCGTATGTGAGTGAAACACCACGGTGTTCTCTTTTGAAGAGGACGACTCCTAGATCAACCTCGAGACCTTTTATTCGCTGCGAGATCGATGACTGGGTTAGCCCGAGTGCTTCTCCCGCACTCGTAAAATTCCCATGTCTCGCGACCATTTCGAATGCATATAGCGCGACTAGGTTGCGACTTAAATTGGTATTAATTCTGTTAATGCCATCCATAATTACTCAGCTACTGCAAAACAGAGAAAATATATACCAAAAACTGTATCAATGGGCGTGTAAGGCGCCCCAAGAGTGTACACGGGAGCCAATGATGACCAAGCAATGTCGTAACCAGACAGTCCATCCAGCGATCGCCATGCATATCGGTGAAGTAGCCGACGGAACGCTAAGCCGCCGTGAGTTCCTGACGCGTGCGACGGCACTTGGGCTGTCTGCATCGGCTGCTTATTCGATGATTGGTCTAACTCAGCCAGCACAGGCGTCGTCGAATATCCAGCCCGGCGGTACAATTCGTATTCAGCAGGTGGTGCGTGCGCAGCTTGATCCACCGCTTTACAACTGGCCTCAGCTTGGAAATGTGGTCCGAGGATTCTTAGAATATCTTGTTCAGTACAACGCGGACGGTACGTTCGAACCTCGCTTGCTTGAAGGCTGGGAAGTGAACGACGACGCCACGGAGTATGTTCTGCGTGTGCGGCCCGGAGTGAACTGGAATGACGGGCGTGGAACGCTGACGGCCAAGGATGTTGCTTACAACTTTGGTCGATGGTGTGACGGCAGTTGGGAAGGTAACTCTATGGCCGCGCGCATGGGATCCTTACAGAACGAAGCTGGAGATGGCCCGGCCGCAGGCGCATTGGAAGTAGTCGACGATCTGACACTGAAGCTGAAGCTGACGCGACCTGACATCACTATTGTCCCCGCAGTCACAGAATACCCGGCAGCAATCGTGCCCGATGGTTGGTCCGGCGATCCAGCGAATGACCCGGTCGGTACAGGACCATACAAACTGGTCGAGTATCTGGTTGGTGAAAAGGTCGTACTAGAGAAGAACACAGATCACGATTGGTGGGGCGAAGGCGCCTATTTGGATCGGATCGAGTTTATCGACTACGGCACGGATGGCGCAGCACATTTGGCAGCCGCAGAAGCAGAAGAAATCGATATGACCTATGAAACGGTCGGTGAATTTGTCGACATTTACGAAGGCATCGGTTGGAATCAGAGCGAGTCCGTTTCAGCCAATACCATGGTATTGCGAACAAACCGCGATGCCGAAGTGGATGGCATAAAGCCTTATGCGGACGCGCGTGTTCGCCGCGCTCTTGCGATGGCTTGCGACAATGCCATTTTGCTGGAATTGGGATACGCCAATCGTGGGACGCTGGGCGAAAACCATCACGTTTGCCCTATTCATCCGGAATACGCGGACATTGGAGCGCCGGAAAAGGATGTCGAAGGCGCACGCGCATTGTTGGAAGAAGCTGGAATGCTCGACTACGAGCACGAAATCTTCTCGATTGACGATGACTGGCGCCGAAACACAACCGACGCATTAGCGGCACAACTGCGCGATGCTGGGCTCAAGGTAACGCGCACAGTATTGCCGGGTAACACATTTTGGAACGATTGGAATAAATACCCATTCAGCTCAACAGATTGGGGACATCGACCGTTAGGTGTTCAGGTGCTGACCTTGGCATACAAGTCGGGTGTGGCTTGGAATGAAACCGGTCTGGCTAGCGCCGAGTTTGACACGATGCTGGAAGAGGCCTCAGCAATCGCCGATGCAGATACGCGCCGGGTCCGCATGGAAAAGATCGAACAGTTTATGCGGGATGACGGCACGATAATCCAACCTTATTGGCGATCTCTGTACCGCCACTCTCGTCCCGGCGTGGTAGGCGCGGAAAGCCACCCGATTAATGAAATTCACGTGCATAAGCTGGCTCTGGAAAGCTGAGAACTCCAGCAAATTTTAACTCCCCGGACCCGATGAGATTGGCGACGCAGATTATCTGCATCGTTGTCTCATTGGTTTCTTGGGGGAATGGGTAATCGAGTCAGAACAAGCAAATCTATCCACTCTAAAATTAAAAAATAGGGAGAATTTGACTATGGCGATAAAGCCACCTCTTTCGGAACTTCCGATTAAGACCGCTGACAACGGTTTTTATCGGGGGTTCAGCGTAAACGTAACGGTTATCAGTAAAATCATCATCAGTCTGTTGGTTGTCTGGTGCATCGTGTGGCCAACCCAGGCCGGTAGAATCCTCGGCGACTGGAATGCAGCCATCCTAGCTCAGTTTGCCGCGTGGTATATCTGGGTTGTCACCGGATTTGTTATTGTCTGCATCGGTTTGGCCATCTGGCCAGCAGCCGGACGCCTGAACCTGGGTGTTGAAGGCGAAAAGCCTGAATTCTCAAACTTCTCCTGGTTCTCGATGATGTTCGGTGCTGGTATCGGTGTCGGGATGTTGACATGGGCTGTTGCGGAACCCGTCGCGCACTTCAAGAACAACCCATCGGTTATTCAGGGCGTGACAACGGCCCTTGACGCGGACAATGTGCGTACGGCTTATGTCTGGTCCTATCTGCATTGGGGTCTGGGCGCTTGGGCGTGCTATGCGATTGCCGGCCTTGCGCTGGCGTTTTTTAGCTATCGCCGCGGGCTTCCCCTAACGATCCGCTCATCTCTGACGCCACTATTCGGCAAGGCTCTGTCAGGTAACCTTGGCCACCTTATCGATATCGTCGCCGTCGTTGCAACCATCCTCGGTGTGGCGCAGACGCTTGGCTTTGGTGTTGAACAATTCGTGGCAGGCCTGACGCGTATCGGTATTGGCGGCCTGGCACATGCGGATGGCTCGGCCACGACCTTAGGCATCATCGTAGCTTTGCTGGTCATCATGGGGGCGTCGACGCTGTCCGCGCTGTCCGGTGTTGGCAAGGGCATCAAATGGCTGTCGAACATCAACATGGCGCTGTCGATCTTCTTGCTGGGATTCTTCATCCTGTTTGGGGCTACGTTCTTTGGTGCTAAGGCCTTCTTTGTTGGCATTTGGGACTATCTGATCGCTTTACCGTGGCTTAGTTTCAACGTTTATGCGTCCGATGGTGTCGAGGGGTCCGAATCCTTCCTGTTGGCGCAATGGCAAGGCTGGTGGCCAGTTTTCTACTGGGCCTGGTGGATCGCGTTTGCGCCCTTCGTCGGATTGTTTCTGGCGCGCATCTCGCGAGGTCGTTCGATCCGTGAGTTCGTGCTGGGTGCGATGATCGTGCCATCGCTGATGTGCTTTGTCTGGTTTGCCTGGGCTGGTGGTACCGCGATTGATTTGGAGCTAAACGGCGGCGCAAATGGTGTGATCCTTGATGCGGCCAATGGAGACAAGATCTTTGCCATGACCACCTACATGCTCGCACCTATCGCAGAGCTCCTTGCCTGGGCCATGGCGGTCGTCATTGTGATCTTGCTAATGACGTTCCTAGTGACCTCTGCTGACTCGGCTGTGCTGATCGTGAACACGATCAACGCTGCGGGTGACGAGGGACCCAAGGCACGCCCACACATCATGTTCTGGGGCGCAGCGTTGGCGTTGGTGGTCGGAGGCCTTCTGATCTCGGGCGGAACCGGAGCCATTCAGACCGCGATGGTGATCGGAGCATTGCCATTCTCTATCGTCATGGCTTTGATGTGCATCGCGTTAGTCAAAGCAATTTGGAATGACGGGCGTCGAGAAGCCGCCGGTGTCGCATCAACTATTGATCCAGAAACAGCAACGATACTCGCCGAATAGATTTCGCGTATCCAACTGTGACCCCAGGACAGAACTGGGGTCACAAATAGGACAAAGGCTTACACAAAGACCAGCCAAAAATGCAGACTAAGGTGGTACATAGAGACTGCTTGTAATAATCGCAGACTCGCCGTAGGCTGACCGCCACACAGGGATTTGATCAACAAGCCATTGGTAGAATTCGCAAATATTGCGATCTGTACGAGTGCAATTCCAGCTTTCGGGTTTTGTTGTTTTTGTTCTGTTGTCTCGGAATGATCTTTCATTGGGCCACTACCACGGATCTAAGGCATGATCGCTTCGCATTACAACACCGCAACTCGATCATAGAAATCCGAAGCGCATCTGTGACAGGTCCATCCCAAATTAGGCCTTCGAGAGCGAGTTGGGCAACTCCACCTGAGCGCAATCATGGCACCAAACTTCTGCGTTTGCACCAATGTCTTCTTTTGAAAGATGGCTTGATCAAAAAACAGCGGCATTCGTAAGTGTACAAAAACTGAGAGTTTCGCCACCTCCTGCCGTGCGATTAAGACCGGAGCGCGGCCTGAGCATTCACATTCCGTTTCACAAGCTATCTACCAAGACTGGATATACATCATAAACTTCGCATGTGAATCAAATAGCAAAACGCGGGGCTGTAGATGCGCTTACGATGATAGATTTCATACATCGAGATTATAAAGAAAACTTTGGATGTTTGCACAATATTTTGCTCACTCAACACTTTTTGATCCGGCTTAAGTCCTTCCGAAAGTCTCTTTGAGTTCTGCGACTTGAGCTACATCCAGCAACCGGGTTGGCAGACCGCGCAAAGCCACGAGCAGCTTGGCCGTTTCTTCCAGCTCTTCTGCCGCGCAGACTGCTGAGAAGAGGTCCTTTCCCGACACGACCGGGCCATGATTAGCCAAAAGAACCGCACTATACTTGCCGCCCAGTTCGCGGATCAAATCACCTGACTTTGGGTCACCCGGCTTGACGTATGGAACCAGTTTGGCCGTGCCGACGCGCATGACCACGTATGGTGTCAGCGGTGGAATACAGTCATTGGGATTGGTGTCTTCCAGACACGACATTGCGGTGGCCCAGGTCGAATGCAGATGCACCACTGCACCAGCTTCTGGCCGCGTCTCGTAGAAGGCTTGGTGCAGAAAGACCTCCTTGGTCGGCTTGTCACCGGAGACGTGGTTGCCATCCAAATCAATCTTAGCGATGCGCTCGGGGTCGATATCGCCCAAGGTGGAATTGGTTGGTGTCATGAGGATGCCGTCGTGCAGACGTGCAGAGACGTTGCCAGCAGTGCCGACGGAGAATCCACGCGCAAACAGCGAGGCGCACAGCTCGGACATCTGTTGTCGCAGTACCTGTTCTTCAGAACTCATTTGCCTGCCTCCATCATTCTCAGTGCCTTCGCGAAAAAGTCCGGAGCGCCAAAGTTCCCAGACTTTAGAGCCAGCGCAATGGGTTTAGTTTTTCCAACGCTCAGGACTGGTACACCCGGGTCTATCTCTGGTCCAATTGACATGGCCGGAGACCCCAGTGCCTCAGAGACAGCCTTGGCAACGGCTCCCGACGTCTCTCCCCCTGCCACCACCAATCGCTTGTAGCCCTTTTGGACAAGTTCTCGGGCGGTATCTTCAAAGAGACTATCCAGTTTTTCTGCAGCCGCTTCCTGACCGAATTGACCTTGTACCGCGCGCACATCATCCGGGCTTCCCGATGAATAGGCGAGCGGTGCCTGACCCGGATGCGTTTCAAAGAAATCCAGAAGCGTTTGCATAGTCACATCCCCGGACATAACACCCGGAACGTCAATGGCGAAGGTCGGATGGGATTTCGCATGAACATCGATCTGACCACGGGTCGCACCTGAGCAAGACCCTGCAAGGATAGCGGCGGGCCCAGCGATACCTGTGAATACACTGCCACCTCTTTTGGACGAAGCTTTTCTGACGAAGTTCTTGGGTAGCCCCAGCGCTATCCCAGATCCCCCAGTAATGAGCTGGGCATCCTTCAGAGCCTCGCCCCAGGCCAGCAAATCTTCGTCCGAAATCGCATCACCGATCGCAAAGCGCTCGTCTGCGTTCTGCAAAGCATCAGCAATCGCCTCTGGTCCCTGCTTCACGGTGTCAATTGACACCAGCCCAACCGCTTCTTTGGTCTGATGCCGCAACCAACGCCTGATGTTCGCATCCGTCATCGGAGTAAGAGGGTGATTTTCCATCCCAGACTCGTGCAAGAGCTTACCGAGCACAAATAGATGACCGTGATAAACAGTGCGTCCCGTTGTCGGAAAGGCCGGGCAGAAAACCACCTTTTGTGCATCCAGTTCGTTGGCCAGCGCTTCCGCGACAGGGCCGATGTTGCCCTCAATTCTGGAATCGAAGGTCGAGCAATATTTGAAGATGAACTGCTGGCATCCTTGATCTTTAAACCATCGCAGCGCCTGCAAGCTGTCTGCAATGGCTTCCTCGACCGGTGCTGTGCGGCTCTTGAGTGAGATCACACCCGCTTCGATCTCCTTATCCGCCGGGGCAGTCGGAATACCCGGAAACTGAGCCGTTCGTAACCCACCTTCCGGCTCAGCGCCCTTCGCCAACGTGTTCGCAATATCACTCGCACCAGTAAAATCGTCCGCTATGACGCCGATTAGCATATATCAATGTCCTTCGTCGGCCCAGGATCCAGCCGATGGATGTGCGGTGCCGCACCGACGGGAAAAATCTCACGCACAATTGGATCATGGCCGGGCACGATAAGTCGAGGATGCGAGGCCAACTTCTCCAGAGTTTTGAAACCATCCATCATGTCCTGCAAATCGACGACGATTGGAAAAGCTTTTCGCGCCATGAAATTCTCGTAGTAATGCGAGGCATCCGAGGCCAGAACCATCCACCCGGCTGCTGTTCTTACACGAACACATTGCAACCCCCGCGAATGCCCGCCGATACAGTGTACGGTCACCCCATCTGCTATCTCGGCCTCTCCGTCGTAGAACACGACCTTGCCTGAATAGAGGCGCTTTACGACCTCGCAGATATGGCCCGCCGAGAAAGGCGCGCGTAAGTGGTCGTGGCACATGCAGGGACCTGTGGCGAAGGCCATTTCCGCCGATTGCATGTGCAACTTCGCATTTGGGAACATATGCAGCCCCCCAGCGTGGTCATAATGAAGATGGGTCACGATAACCTCGGTCACCGCTTCAGGCATGATGTCCAATGGGCGCAAAGCCTCGCGTGGGTCCATCACAATAGGACGTCCACGGGCGGCTGCCTCGTCGCCGTCGTATCCGGTATCGACCAGTATAACTTTGTTGCCACGCTTGAGCACCCAAACGAAATAGTCCATCGCGTGAGGTGCATCGTGATTGTCATCCAATATGAAGCTGTCGCGTCGAGTGCGGGCATTTCGATCCGCGTATTTCACGGCGTGAATTTCCCAATCGTTCATCGGATGACCTCGGAATACTGGTGAACAGTCTTGGTGGCGATCATATCAGCCACAGCCGTATCGAAGGACTGGAAATGCGCGCTTTCCAGGTGGGCGGAGAACGCCACGCTGTCATCATAAACCTCATAGAGAAAAACTGTCTCGGGATCGTCGCCTAGGCAAACGTCAAACTGCTGGCATCCGGGTTCTTCACGCAAAGAGGTTGAAGCGTTTTCGACCATTAGCGGCAAAAAGGTTTCTCTCGTACCGGGCTTGAGAGTGAAGGTGACGGTAACCACAAACATCAGACGGAAAGTCCTTTCAGACGTGAGAAAGCGCGCTTTGCCACGGGCAGTTGGCTGAGGATCAGACCAACGTTGAGCACAAGTAGAATGGCCGCACCGGGTCGTGAAAAGAAGACCGAAAGATCCCCGTCCGACAAGAACAGCGATCGGCGGAAAGTTTCGTCAAACAGGCTTCCCAGTATAACCCCAATAACCAGCGGGGCGATTGGGTACTTCATCAGGTTCATAAAATAGGCGACGGCGCCGACACCAAGCATCAGGTAGAGATCATTGATGCCACCACCGACGCTGAAGGACCCGATTGTTGTCAGAACCATCACAACCGGCAAGAAGATGGTCTGCGGTATGGCGAGTATTTTGATAAAGACCCGAGCAGTGAACAGGCCCATCAAGAACATAGTCAGGGATGCCAACACCAGGATTGCGACTACGCGCAGAATGATCTCGGGGTCTATCGTGGGGCCCGGGATCACGTTGTTGATCTTGAAAGCCCCCATTAAAGCCGCGGCGGGTGGTGAACCGGGAATGCCCAAAACCAAAAGCGGGATTAGCGCGCCCCCAATGCAGGCGTTGTTTGCTGTTTCAGAGCATAGCAGACCTTCCAATGACCCTTTTCCGAACTTGTCGCCCTCGGCAGATACGGTCTTGCCGACACCGTAGCTGACCCAACCGGCGACATCTTCGCCGACGCCAGGAAGCGCTCCCACCCCGGTCCCAATCACTCCTGACCGGCCAATGGTGGGCAGGTAGCGTCGGATGGAGCGTAGGTTCGGAAGGATGCGACCTTTCAGGGCCAGAACTTTCCCGGCCTCAACATGCCTCAAGCCGTCGATGATTTGGGGGATGGCGAAGGCCCCCATCAAAACTGGCACGACCTGAAACCCGCTCAACAAGTAAGACCAGCCGAAAGTATAGCGCGGCTCAGACAGAAGCGGATCGAGCCCCACCATAGACATTGCAAGCCCGATCAGACCGGCGATCCATCCCTTGATCACCAGATCCTCGCTCATAAGTGTGCCAGATAGAAGGATGCCAAACAAAGCCAAGAGTGCTTTTTCCGGACTCGCGATGTTCTTCGAAACCAAAAGCAGTGCCCAGACAAAAATCAAAAGCGTGATCGTCCCGATAACCGTACCGATAAAGCTGGCCGTTGTGGTCAGACCAAGTGCTTCGCCCCCTCGACCTGCTTTGGCCAGAGGGTAGCCATCCATGGCCGTCGCCGCGCTGGCTGCTGTGCCAGGTATGTTCAGCAGAATAGACGGGTAAGAGCCGCCGTAAATCGCGCCGACATAGGCCCCGAGCAAAGCGATAAGCGAATAGTCCAATGGGATCTTGTTGCCGAAAAATCCCGTCAGGATCGTCACTGCCAGCGTTGCGGTCAGGCCGGGCAATGCGCCGAACGTGATGCCTAGGAACACGGAAGCAATCAAATACAGATAGGTCAGCGGGTCCTCTGCCAGACCAACGAATGCGGTCCCAAACCCAGCCAGTTGCGAAAGGATAAAGTCCATCCGGTCAGTCTTTCCATAACGGACGAAGCGTCACGTAGTAGTGGTATTCGATTTGCTTGAAGATCGGCCCCCCGCGCGCGGGCACGTTCTGTCGGAAAATAAAGGCCATCGCGCAGACGAGGATCAGCGGGGCCAGTATTGCGACGACTGGCACAAACCGCAAAACGCGTTCGGAAGCCGATTTGATCAACACCACAAATGATAGCGAGACCCATAGGGCCAGTGTAAACCAATCATCACCGTGTGCATTCCATTCCGCCTGCGCGGGAAACACGGCGAACGCAAAAACCCCGGCAGAAACAACTGCGATACAGGCTACCAAAGCACGCCGCGCGTGACCGCCGTAGTAGCCGTAAGTCAAAGCTGTAATCAGTAACCCCGAGCACAATATGAAGTCCACTCTGGGAACCAGCCCGACGACGTATGCAAGAAGGATCAGGCCTATTGTTGTTGCTCGATAGGCTTCCGACTTATCCCATCCAATCCCCAAAGCCGTGAGTGCGTTCTGGGCTCCACCTGAGCGGATCGAATTAGCCAGCAAGACGAAGGACAACACAAGCAATCCACAGAAGATGAACAACGGTACAATTGCAGCCGAGTTGTACCAGTCCGACCCACTTACACCTGCGCGGTTTTCACCCCAAAGTGGGATGTCCAACGTCTTCCAAAGGAAAAAGACGGACACTGTTATTAGAACAATCGCAGCCCAGAAATCGCGGGTCCGCATGACCAGTGTTTCGTCGATTTTGTCCATGCCTGCCTCCTGGAGGAAAGGGCGCGATCAGACGCGCCCTTCCAAAGTTGATCGGATTAGGGCTTCTCGATACCCAGCGAGGCTGGATCGACCGTGGCAGCGCCCAAATCTTGCAAGGTATAGGCAAAAGTAGCCTCAAGGTTCGCAAACAATTCTTGAGCTTCTTCGCCGTGTTGACCACCGACATCATAATTGTTTGCCTCAGCCCATTCAGCGACGGTATCGGATGCAATCGCCTGCTCGAACGCTTCGCCGAGGGCCGCCTTCACATCATCTCCAGCCGAGCTGTGAACGGCAAATCCGATGGCTTGTTTTAGTGGCAGATACTTGTCGAGACCGTCATAGATGCCAAAGGCAGATGGCACTGTAGCTCCGGCAATCTGCGCATCTTCCGGTGTCAACATCGCAAGTGGCTTCAACTGTCCGCCTTCGATCAAAGGAGCTTGTTCAGCCAGCGAAGTCACAACCAACGCAACCTCACCTGCTATCGCCGCTTCCTGCCCGGGCGCTGAGCCTTTGTATGGAACAAACTTGAACTCTGCACCGGACCCTTTCTCGATGGCGAGAAGATTCAAGTGGTGGATCGAACCCGCGCCGGACGCGGCAGCGGGAATAGTGCCAGGTGCGGCTTTGGCAGCGTCGACCAGTTCTTCCAGAGTATTGTAAGGGCTGTCCGCCGGAACCGAGATCAGATCGGGTGATCCGCCAACAATAAACGGATACCAAAAGTCAAATTTCTTGTCCCAACCGCCCTGCACAGCAGCGGTGACGTTCGACTCAGACAGACCAACCAGCGTATAGCCATCGTCTGGTTGGTTCATGACATAGACCATGCCGTTGGAGCCTGCGACCCCACCGGTTTGGTTGATCACATTGATCGAAACTGGAAGGTGTTTTTCCATTTCGGCCATGATCATTCGGTTGATCGTGTCCGTGCCGCCACCGGCCCCCCAGACCACAGCTGTGGTGATATCACGGTAAGGGTAATCCTGCGCGGTAGCAGCCCCTGAAATCCCGGTTGCAATCACGGCTGCAGCCGCCAACTGCCCTAACTTCAGTTTCATTTCCAAGTCCTCCCAAACATCTTTGCGTTTATTATTGCATTTATTTGCGTATACATTAAAGAATGCATTGTCAACGGACTGTAGCGAAAGCTGCTATCGCGCTATGAATGCGAAACGGGAAGGAAGCGGGCTAAGATGAAGAAAAGTTATGATGTGGCAGTGTTCCACGGGGACGGAATCGGCCCGGAAATTATGGCCCCTACGCTTGAAATTCTGCGTCAGCTCTCGCGCGGCAGTCCTTCCTACGAACTGGTGTTTACAGGCGCTCCGGCGGGCGCAGCCCACTACGCCAAAACTGGAGAATCGTTTCCGACTGGTTCACTTGAAACTGCACGCAAGGCTGATGCGATTCTGCTATCTGCAATGGGTTTGCCGGATGTTCGCTACCCTGACGGAACCGAGATTTCACCACAGATCGACCTGCGGAAGCAGCTCGGCCTTTTTGCCGGCGTGCGTCCGGTAAAGGTTAGCAGCGGACAAATGACCCCCTTGGCGCTGCCTCCCGGAAAAGAGATCGACTTTGTCTTGATTCGTGAAAGCACTGAAGGGTTGTTCTTCACTCAAGGCGCGGGGGAAGTCACCGAAGACGAGGCACGTGAAACCCTTTTGATCACGCGCGAGATATCTGAAAAGCTATTCCGGTTCGCGTTTGAACTTGCCAAAAACCGAAAGGCTTCAGGGCGTGGCAAGGGGCGGGTTACCTGTGTCGACAAGGCCAATGTGTTCCGCGCCTTTGCATTCTTCAGATCGATGTTTGACGCTGAAGCCGCTCGCCATCCCAAATTGCGGGCAGACCATGCTTATGTTGATGCCACTGCGCTTTGGATGGTGCAGAAGCCTTGGGAATTCGATGTTTTGGTGACTGAAAACATGTTCGGCGACATCCTTTCTGACCTTGGCGCCGGCCTTATGGGCGGTCTTGGATTGGCTCCTTCAGCAGATATCGGGTTGAACCACGCCGTGTTCCAACCCTGTCACGGCTCTGCTCCGGACATTGCGGGACAAGACATTGCCAATCCTTTCGCGATGATCCTGTCTGCAGCAATGATGCTTGAATGGTTAGGGTTGACCCATAATCATCCAGAACTGTCCAAAGATGGCGAACGTTTACGGGAAGCCGTGGAAAAGGTGACTGAGAGCGGTCAAAACCTGACGCGTGACCTAGGTGGCACGGCCGGAACGCAGGACGCAGCCTCATCGGTATTGGAAGCATTGCTGGCATGAATACTCAACAAGCCATCACGGTCGCGTGTGTGGGAGCGGGGTATTTCAGCAAGTTCCACTACGAAAGCTGGTCTCGAATGCCCGGAGCGGTTCCGATTGCATCCTGCAACCGTGACATCAAAAAGGCGAAAGAAACAGGACTGGCCGCTTACGATGATCTGTCAAAAATGCTGGAGGCGGAAAAACCAGATCTCGTGGACATCATCCTTCCGCCTGTTGCGCAGGCCGATGCCATCCGAACGGCGCTGCACTCTGGAATAAAGTGGTTGATCTGCCAAAAACCTTTCTGCATGTCGCTGCATGAAGCTGAGAAAATTGTTTCAGAGGCCGAAGCGGTAGGAGCAACTATTGTTGTACACGAGAACTTTCGCTTTCAACCTTGGTATCGCGCGATCAAAGAGGCGATGACCGAGGGTCGAATTGGTACACCTCTACAAGCTACTTTCCGGCTTCGGCCCGGCGACGGACAGGGACCACGAGCCTACCTTGACCGGCAGCCGTATTTTCAGGACATGCCGCGTTTCCTGGTTCATGAAACAGCGGTTCACTGGGTCGACACATTCCGATTCTTGTTCGATGCGCCCAGCGCAGTTTATGCGGACTTGCGTCAAGTGAACCCCATTATCGCGGGTGAGGACGCCGGCTATATCCTGTTTGATCATCCCAATGGTTTGAAAGCTCTGTTCGATGGGAACCGGTGTCTTGACCACAGCGCCAAAAACCTGCGTCAAACTATGGGTGAAGCTCTCATTGAAGGAACAACAGGATCATTGGTTCTTGACGGCGATGGTTCAGTTGAACTCCGCGCTTTTGGAAAGCAGGCGCAGCAGCAAATTCTACCTCCAAGCGATCATAATGGATTTGGCGGCGATTGCGTCCACGCCTTGCAAAGTCACGTCGTTTCAGGCCTTGTAAAGGGCACGCCGCTGGAAAACACGGCTCGAGACTATTTGGACGTGATCCGCATCGAAGAGAGCATCTATCTCTCGGCTGCGGAGGGACGAAAGATCAACCTGGAGACGCCGTGAAGGGTCAAGACGCAAAAACTCTTTCCAATACGCAACGCGCCGTTAGGGATTTGCGGCAGATGATCCTATCCGGCGAACTTGCAGCCGGAACTGACCACCTAGAGTCGGAACTCGCCGAAACCCTTGGTATGTCCCGCACCCCGATACGGGAAGCTGCGCTGATGTTGGAAAGCAAGGGATTGTTGGAGATGCGGCCCCGCAAAGGCGTGCGGATACTGCCGGTTTCATCAGACGATATGCGTGAAATCTACGACATCCTGACGGAGCTCGAGAGCCTCGCTGCACAACGCGCTGCCGAAGCGGGTTATTCAGAAGATGAACTTTCGGTACTTGCTGGATCAATTGCGAAGATGGACCGAGCCATCGAAGCCGAAGATCTTGAAGCCTGGGCCGAGGCCGATGAGTTATTTCATCAAGAGCTCGTTCGGTTGGGCGGCAACAAACGGGTCGAAGCGATTGTCGCCATGATGAGCGACCAGGTGCGCCGCGCGCGCGCAACGACCTTGTTCATCAGACCCCTGCCCGTCAAATCCAATGAAGATCATCGGGTTGTTTTCCAAGCGATTAGTGAAGGTCGTCCGGATGTCGCCCGTGAACGTCATCGAGAACACAGGCTGCAAGCCAAGGCTATGCTTTGCGAGATACTCGAAAAGCATCGGCTCAACAGCCTCTAATCTTCTCGTATCCGGTAATTGGGCGTCTAGGGAAAAGCTCTTTGAACATCGTCTTAGTCCATTACAATTGTGCCGCCATTTATCTGGCAATGATGGGGTGATTGGTGGATTGGATACGTTTTTTGGATGAGGATCGCTCAGGAATAGCGGCATACTAAAGAGCTTCCTCAACCGCTGCGTTGATAAGAAAATAGAGGGGCCAACTCGAATAATCGTTATAGCAGACCATGCCGTAGCTTCCTAGGCAATATCACATGAACACGCAAGCTACCTTACAGTAAGACCACTAATCAAAATGCTGCACAGGTATATTAGGAGCGGCTTTGATCCACGCTGTTGCCTTCCAAATACCAGCAAATCAGGGAGCCGAGGCTTGCGATCGCGCCATGAAATCGAAACAGAGATTTCTCATCATCGAAATACATGGCGACACACAACGTCTAATAGAAAATTGACGTGATCAAAAAAAGACGATTGCGATAATAATAGCCGAATACCGATCGCAGCAATCGAAAAAGCACGAACTTTGCACTAGGGTAGTGACCTTCAGAGACTTCATAATGCAATTTTTCTGCTTCATTCGGAACTTCCACCGCGTATACGCACCGAAAAGGTAGTGGAATAAAGGTATTGTCCAACTGATTGAGCCTTTGTATGAGGTCGATCGTCCACCCAATCTTCACTTAGCTGTCCAGCGCTGGATTAATTGGCACACAAACTATTAGCACCGATAAGGCTGTCCAGTTGTTTGATTGCGCGCTGCTCCAAGCGTCGCGCCTTTTCATTTACGCTTCCGCAGATACTGTTGTCTTAGCGTGACATTTGCTTATCCTCTTTTGGAAGTGACAAGGACATAAAATCGCTTTTGGATCAATTCCTTTAACACCAAGACCGAATAACTATTACGTACATTGCAAACGACCACTTCAGAAAGCCCATGATATGTATGAGATATTGCAAATTGTTATTTTAGTCCTTCTGATCGTATTGCTGGCGGGTGTTGCTTTAACTTTTCGCTCAGCCCGCTGGATAAACCGAAGGATATCCTCCCTCAATGAATCTGTCAGCGAACTGGCCCCCTTTGTCTGGGCGACAGCTTCGCTGAATCAGCGGCTGGAAATCGGCCGCAGCCTGCCCAATTGGAATGTCTGGAGCATGCCTCCAGACACACTGGTTCAGATCTTGGAGATAATTGAACGTCGCAAACCGAAACTCGTCGTCGAGTTTGGCTCAGGTATCTCGACCATCGTAATTGCCTCGAAGCTTCGGGATGTGGGCGGAAAGCTCATTTCCTACGAACATGACGCAGAATATGCAGAGAATGTGCGCCATGGCCTAACTGAAAGGGGGCTTGATCGGTTCGTCGATCTTCGTATCAGAAGTATTACTTCGACCAAGTTCCTCGAATACGATCATCGTTGGTATGATGTCGATCTGGACGAATTGCCGAAGAATGCTGATCTCGTTGTCATAGACGGCCCTCCAATGCCATTGGGAAAGGAGATAAGACTACCAGCAGGTGACTTAATGGCTGAACGCCTCAACCCCGGCGGCTCCATTTTGTTTGACGATGCCAAGCGTGAAGGCGAACAATCAATCAAGCGCTTTCTGATGAAGAAGTACCCGGGATTCAAGTATTTGGAGCCGCCTGCCATTCGTGGGATGTTGATCATGTCAAAACCCGAATGATAGCATCAACTACGTCCCCGTTTCTGAACTGAAAATCTGGTCATAAAGGACGTGTAGTGTGCTTTCGATTTGGATACCATCCTAATCTCCATGCAATGGTGGATTGATGCCCAAACCGACGTCGGCAACAGCTTTCTGCGGATCATCGATGTCGCCGTCGTTCGGTCATTCGATCCAAAGTCAACACTGATATCCGGAAAGAGCCGCCGGAACCGGGTAATGATCTTTATTGCTGGCTGAAGTGCGTGGTCGATGACATACGGCCTGCTTTATTGCATCGCATCGAAGTCTTTCAGACTCTCTGAATCCTCTGCGTCAGCCGTAACTAAGCGGTAGGCGAGATCGTAAACTCGTGCCCCGCCAAAGTCAGTTCGACACCGCCGCAGCCGCGCACCCAGAGCAACTTCCCAACACTCTTCTCAAGTTTTGCAATATGTTGAGTAATGGTAGATTGGGTAACATACAGCCTGGCAGCGGTCGCAGAAGTATTTCCTTCTCTTACAACGTATCCTTACAGCCGCCTTTTTGATTTAACCTACTTAGCAGTGATGTCAGGTTTCAAAAAAGCGCTCCCGAACATCGATGTGAGGTTTCGCGCCACCTACGAATGCTATGAGAACGTCACAAATACGAACCTGCGTGAGGCGGTCGCAAGTAACCAGCCCGGCGTGACCATGCAAGGCTTGACCCTTGCCTATTTCGCAGAGATGATCGACAACCATGCCACGATCGCTCATCAACTCCCTTTGCATGGAACGGGCCGGTCCTAAAACCGGTGCCGGCTAGGAAGACCGGGCTGAATCCGTCACAGCAAAATATAGATGAGATCTGAGATGAATTGTCACTGTTCCAATGCCGTCAGCTTCAGATTTAAGGCAAGAAAGTACCACGAGCTGTAGGCTAGTATCATCTAGATCGGGTTTCGCTATATCCATCGGATCTAGTATGACCTTAGGGAGCCGAACTAAGTTCTTACCAACTAAGTTGGCTCAAACGGCAATTAGCCATGTGTAACTAATCGGCGGTCGCAGCACACCTTCCGAACATTTGCTTCAACTGCAGACATGAGAGGCAAACGAATTCACATTGTGCAGTACGAAGTTGCATTTGGCATTTCGGAAACATTACCCCTTCAATCCTCTTGAGAGATTTGCGCGCAGGCATGCTAAGGTAGCAATATTGGTCAGGGGATAACTTTTTATGCTGTATGCCCATCGAGACACTAGAGGAGAAATCTTCTAAGCCTGACTTGATCCTTGCGCCACCGCAATGAAGCTATCAGCTAAGAGTTTACCCAAAGAGAAAAGTCATTTTAACATAAGGAAATGCGAATATGAAGTTGTTGTGATATAGTCTATCGAAACAACCGGGTAAAAGTTGATTTGGGAGGTCACAATGCTTCGTATGTTGCTAAGCTTTTTTGCTCTGGGATTGGCACCAACGAGTGTCTTTGCCGACGCTGTGCCCAGTGAAGAAGCAGCCGAAGGCTTGTTTTCAGAGCAACCTTACTCTCCCTACGCAAATCGCAGCTTCCCTGAACGCCCGCTTTGGGGGGACACCCACCTTCACACAGGGCTTTCACTTGACGCCGGAGCTTTTGGGAACACCCTGCTACCGGACGATGCCTGGCGTTTCGCCAAGGGCGAACAGGTCATTTCTTCGACTGGACTGCCTGTTCGGCTAGCCCGGCCTTTGGACTGGATGGTCCTAACAGACCACACAGATTTGATGGGGTTTGCCCCAGATCTGCAAGCTGGCAAACCGGGCGTTCTTGCCGATCCAAAAGGTTTGGAGTGGTACGAAGGTTACATGGCTGGCGGCGAAGCGGCCGGAAAGGCCGCGTTCGACATTATCACCAACTTCTCGCAAATGACTCTGCCGGAAGTTCTTCTTAATTCTTACAGCCCAGGTGCCGATGCTTTTGCCTTTACTTGGGAGAACATTGTCCTTGCAGCAGATCGACATAACGATCCCGGTAATTTTACTGCTTTCATTGGCTTTGAGTGGACCTCCGTACCAAAAGGATTCAACCTGCACCGGAACGTCATGCTGCGTGATGGGCCCATCAGAGCGCTTCAAATGGTGCCTCCGGTTACGCAACCTCCCTACGGTGATACTGATCCAAAGGCGCTTTATGCCTGGCTTGAAGAGTATCAGGAGAATACTGGCGGTCGCGCGGTAGCTTTCGCCCATAACGGCAACCTTTCGAACGGATGGATGTTCCCGACCGAAGACACCTATCACGGTGGCAAGGTCGACGAGGAATATGTGGCTGCCCGCGCAAAATGGGAGCCCCATTACGAAGTCACTCAGATCAAGGGCGACGGCGAAGCGCACCCCTATCTGAGCCCCGACGACGAATTCGCGGATTACGAAAACTGGGACGTTGGCAACCTCGACATAACCGAGCTGAAAACTGATGACATGCTGGCCGGCGAGTACGCCCGAGAAGCCTTGAAGCGCGGTTTGTTGTTGGAAGATAAGTTCGGCGTGAACCCATATAAGTTTGGCATGGGTGGCGCGACGGACAGCCATACGTCTCTGGCAACTGCTGAGGAAGACAACTTCTTCGGAAAATCCGTCAGCGTTGAACCTTCGGCCACGAGAATAAAGCATCCTTTCATCGCCAACGATCTTGGCGAAATTCCTGGCGACCTCCTTGTAGCTTCCGGGTACACGGCCGTTTGGGCGACCGACAATACTCGCGCTGCGATCTTCGATGCGTTCAAGCGGCGCGAAACCTACGCGAGCACTGGACCGCGGATTGGTCTACGGTTCTTTGGCGGATGGGATTTCCTCGACGCTGATGTCGAAACTCGCTTCCTTGCGGATGTGGGCTACACAAAAGGTGTTCCAATGGGTTCGGATCTGCGACCTCGCGAGGGTGAAGGTCCGCCCACATTCCTGATCGCTGCTCTGCGCGACCCAGTCGGGGCCAACCTGGATCGCGTACAGGTGATAAAGGGATGGCTCGATTCCGAAGGTGCTTTGCAGGAAAACGTCTATGACGTGGCATGGTCGGACAACCGTGTTGCTGATCAAAACGGCAAGATCCCTGCGGTTGGGAATACCGTGGATCTGGAAACCGCCAGCTGGACCAATACAATTGGAACCGCCGAACTGGTAACCGTTTGGTCTGACCCTGATTTCGATCCAAATGCGCGGGCATTCTATTACGTACGTGCGCTCGAAATCCCAACCCCACGCTGGGTGTTGTACGACAAACTGAGGTTTGGTGCGGAGCTGCCAGAAGATGCGGTACTTACGCATCAGGAGCGCGCGTATTCCTCGCCGATTTGGTACACGCCGGCAGAGTGACCTTACTTCGTGCAGATTTGGGGACCCAGGTCGCAATCACTAACTCGGGACGCTCTTATGATAAGCGGCGCGCCTTGAGTTGCAATTCCTTGTGTTATTCAACTGCCTGATGCCAGCATAAAACATAATGCCGTATCGCGTTTCACGCAGGAGCCTTCATGCGAATAGTGAAAGAACCTCTGTTCCATTTCTTCTTGATCGGAGCTGCCATATTCATTTGGTTCCACATAATATCACCAGATAACGACGCCGCTGCAGATCCGGAGACGATAACTATAAGCGAAAGTGATGCCGCGCTGTTAGCTTCACAGTTCGAAGCAAGGTGGAAACGCCAGCCAAGCGGTTCCGAGTTACAAGCGTTGGTCGACGCTTCAATTCGCGAAGAAGTATTAGTTAGGGAAGCAAGAAAACTTGGTTTAGAACGCGGAGATAGCGTGATCAGGTCGCGGCTGAGCCAAAAGATGGATTTTCTGACCGAAGCCATCGCCGCTTCAGTTATTCCAGAAGACGAAGATCTAGAGGCTTTCCTCCAACAAAACACGGACCGCTACGCGACACCCAACAAGGTCGCGTTCACTCAAGTTTTTCTTGGTGAAGGACCAAGTGAGACCGAGATTGAAAGGGCACTGGCCGCCTTGCGTGCGGAACAAGAGACTTCCGGCTTGGAAAGCGCGACACTGCTGCCTGCATCAATGCCCCTAACCGCGACACGGGTAATCGACTCGGTCTTTGGAACCGGATTTTCCAATGGTCTCGCCAATCTCGAAAAAGGTCAGTGGATGGGGCCGGTCCAATCAGGTTACGGCATCCATCTGGTGAAAGTGCTTGCCATTGAACCAAGCCGGATACCTCGCTTGCAAGAGATCCACAGTGTGGTGCTTCGTGATTGGCGTCGCGCCATGAGCGAAGATTTGGCGCAGGCGCAATACAAGGCTCTTGCCGACAATTATGAGATCACAGCACCCGATCTCACAGGTCAGGTCAAATGAACTTCATCTTCAGCTTGATGTTTGCTCTGCTGTTCACGTGGCCCACGGGGTACGCCAACGCGCATGCGCTTGATCCGGGATACTTGGAAATTCGACAAATCACTACGGACACTTGGAGTGTTCATTGGCGAAAACCAGATGTGTATGGTCAACCAATGGCGATTGATGCGGTGTTACCGGATGGCTGTACACCCACACACGGCCCTGACCCAATCTCCGATGGGCGAGCGTGGGTTTCTTCCTGGGTTGTCGAATGCCGTGCTGAGATCGCGGGCCAATCCATCGAGATCGACGGACTGGCGGCACAAAAGAACGACGTTTTGGTCCGTGTGCATCCTCTGCACGCCGAGCCTGCCACGCTTCGTTTCACCCCGGATGCTGCCATCCAAAACATACCTTTTGAACAGACAACATGGTCTGTTTTCATAGCCTATTTTCAGTTGGGTTATGAACACATACTAGAAGGCTGGGATCACCTGCTGTTTGTCTTTGCACTGTTTGTTTTGGTCCGTGATCCCTGGAGACTGGTGGGAGCCGTTACAGCTTTCACGCTTGCGCATTCGATAACACTAGCACTGGCAACACTCGGCGTTTTGAATGTTCCCGGCCCACCGGTCGAGGCGGTTATTGCGCTCTCCATCGTTTTTTTGGCGATGGAGATTGTAAAGGGTAGCGAAGGTCGGCTCCGGCTTTCAGAACAGAGCCCCTGGATCGTTTGTTTCGGATTTGGGCTTTTGCACGGTCTTGGTTTTGCTGGCGCTTTAGCCGAGATAGGACTTCCCTCTAACGATATTCCCGCAGCCCTGCTTGCATTTAACCTTGGTGTCGAGGCCGGACAACTGAGTTTTGTCGGAGCTTTGGCTATCCTGCTTATAGTCTGGCGATTTATTGCACTTCCTGTCAGCCAAATGCCAACGCTTGTTACAGCCTATAGCATCGGTTCGGTGTCGATGTACTGGTTAATTGAACGAGTCAGCGGTTTTTGATCGTAGTGGCGTTCCCAGATTCGCAACTTTAACTTTCTTAACGAATGTTCACAGAGATAACGCAGACTGGTATCCGCTCATACTTCCCAAATATATTTGCTCTCAGTGCGATTCTGAATTTTGATTTCTTGAGGGTTTACTCAGCCCCTTTTGTACAACTATCTAGATCTGCTTCGTGATTTTGTATATACGGTTTTTATCTGTTTAGAAATCAAAGTTTTCGCATTATGCTGGTTGCTCACGGTGCCTGTCGGCGACGATGGGTGGGGACGACGCGGTACACTACGCTGTTTGAGAAGCGGGTTTCACGTGTTCGCGATCGGCCGAAAGCGCTCCCTTGGGCAAAATGCGTTCTTGGGTATGGTTATACTGAACAAGGTCGATCTCGTCGACAAAGCCAAAGTTCAGATGGTGCGAGATTAGCTGGGGTCGCGTTTCGGTCGATATCATCTGGTCGAGGCTGTGAACGCTGACGTCGCGCTAGACATTCTGCTTTCCATCGGTCGCTTTGACGCAGAACAGCTCCAATCAGGAATAACCGGTCATCATGAACACGGGCCAGATTGTGTTTGCCAACACTCTGTTCACTCAGAAAGCTATAAAACAATTATGATTAAAGTTGAACACCCAACAATCCTGTCTTTTCTTCGGAGCATAATAATGAAAGTTTCGGGCAACATCTATCGCCTCAAAGGCTTTGTTTTCAGCGAGGACGACCCGGATCATCGGATTCTTGTTCAGGTCGTCGAAAAACGCATAGATATCGCACGTGATTATGCTTGGGGTGGCCAAAAACCAGAAATAAAGCTTGTCGCAATTGGTGCGTCGGGAGCGCTTACAGAACATACTCTTACCGGTACGCTCTTGGAGATAGCATGGCGACTTATCTACTGAAATGCAGGCATATCCAAAGGCTCATCATGACGGCAGCGGTTACATCTACGATTGCGCCCTGGCGGAATTGCAGTTGAACGCTCCGATTGTTGTGGACATCATCGGTACTACGCTTCAGTTCACTGGATCGAAACTTAGAAACAGACTAAGACTTGTGCGAGCGTTGGCTGACACTGACACGGTATCTCCCAACCTCAGAGACATCATCATCTCATTTTTCTAGAGCATTGACTGACGACAACGCATTGGCTTCGAATATTAAGGTAGCGGCGCTCGACTGGCGCAAAACTCAATTGGATCATCAACTTCAAGCGGTCTTGGAAAATGAAGAAACTGATCTGGTAACGCAGCTCATCATTCACACCAAGCTAACCCCAATTGAGTAGTGACCGTAGTATTCGATTTGAACTGAAACTGCTTCAATGGTTTGCTGCGTGTACCAGACCTGCTGATCTGTGTGGCGCATTGCAATTGCTAATCCCGTCAGACTTCAGTTTGAAATTCTCTCAACTCTGATTGATCTGAAAGTTCGATTTTAAGAAATCGACGATCCATTTTAGGTCCAGCGTCTTCGATCCCATATTCTTTCGGTTTTGCTGAAAGTCAAAGCAGCCAACCCTTAGTAATACCTACCCACAACAGCTATCCCCCAACTGAATTGGCGGACACGGTACAGTTGCGTAGGAACAAAAGACACAGCAATCGCCTGCCAGCGGTTTCAAAACTGCCTCGCATGATCTGCATTCATAAAACCATTGGCACGAGTCAGTTGGCATTCTTTTGGTTTCCATGTGCCCACACTTTGGGCAGGTCAAATTGCTATCGAGCACCACAGTTTGATTTGTCATTGTCTCACATCCGCATGATTAGATAGTCGTTGATTTGAGCCTCATTGAACACGATGACCCATGCCAACGCGGTAGTCGCCGTGCTTCCGACAAGCCACCATTTCAGATTTGCCAACGTCCCGTTTAGATGCGCTAAGAACCACGAAACCGCGGCCAGCGCTGTTGAGACGGCGAGAACACAGTAGCTTGCCGCCGCTATTTTTCCGAATACTGCCAACCAACTGCCGCCCAAGCCTAACAACATCATGGCCATTGGAAGAACACAGCATGTTGCGACGCCCAGAGCTGAAACCGATCCCAAGTAGCTGAGGTTCGCGTATTTCTTCATCTTTTGCTCCCGAGATGCTCGATTTGATTGTGTTGAAGCACCGGTATTCAGAGCGTATAACTCCTGTAGTAACTACAGGATCAAGTGGAGGCACTTCACATGATTGCGATAGGTGAGGCTTCCCGGCAATCCGGGGTTGGCATAGAAACCATCCGCTACTACGAACGCGAAGGTATCGTACCAAGACCTGTGCGAGCTCTGAACAATCGTCGCCTCTATGCAGCAAGCGATGTGGGAAGACTTCGATTTTTGAAGAGGTGCCGCGACCTGGGATTTCCTCTCCCAGACGCAAAGGCGCTCTTAGAGCTGTCAGAAGGAAGTGCCGAAGACTGCCGGTCGGTGAAAGAACTGGCCGAGGCGCATATTTCTAGCGTTCGAAGCAAGATTGATGAGCTCAGACGTCTGGAGCGTGCCTTGAGTGAGCTTACCGCCAATTGTGATAGTGGTAACGTTCACTGCCCGATGCTGCAAAGTCTGCGAACGATGGATGATATCTGACTCTGGACACTGGGCGGAAACTCAGGGTCTGAGATTTAGCCAGATCACCTCAGACCAAGGT
Source organism: Ruegeria sp. HKCCD3925 (assembly GCF_057221175.1). Taxonomy (NCBI): domain Bacteria; kingdom Pseudomonadati; phylum Pseudomonadota; class Alphaproteobacteria; order Rhodobacterales; family Roseobacteraceae; genus Ruegeria; species Ruegeria sp. HKCCD3925. The sequence continues at coordinate 153,514 of NZ_JBWVBI010000005.1, read as the reverse complement.
CTGTGGTGCGGTAACAGATTGTAGTTCATAGTCGATTTCACGATGAGAGCGAAAGTAACTGACCTGACGATTGGCAATTGGTCGTTGTCGCGAGTCTTTCTTGCGGCAAGTATCTTCGTGATGGGTACTGCTACCGCAATCGTTGGGGTCTGGGTGTCTAATCGAATTCAGAACGCAGTCGTGCAAAACTCCGCCAACTCCGCAGCGCTGTATATGGAAAGCGTAGTTTCCCCGCTCAGCCAGGAATTGGCACATGGCGACCGCCTTTCTGAGCAGGCGAGCCTGGCGCTGGATGAGATTTTCATGACCCAGCCAATGCGTGACCGTATCGTTTCCTACAAATTCTGGAAGCAAGGCGGTGTGATTGCGCATGCCTCGGATACAGACATCATAGGAAACCGTTTCAATCCAACGGATGATTTAAGGCGAGCGTGGAACGGTGATATCTCCGGCTCTTTCGAAGAACTTGATCATGCCGAGAGCGCCGCCGAGGCGGCATTGGGGATACCACTGCTGGAAGTTTACAGCCCAATTCGCGAACTCTGGTCCGGCGAAATCATCGCAGTTGCGGAGTTCTACGAAAGAGCTGACCAGCTTGAGTTAGACTTAGCCAAGGCCAGGCGAACAAGTTGGTTGGTCGTCGGCTCCGCATTTCTGGCAAGTACTATTGTTCTGTATTCCATCGTCGCAATTGGCGACAAAACAATTCGACGACAGGGGTCTCTTCTTAAACAGCGGTTGAAAGAAAGTGAGAAGATGGCTGAGCAGAATGCGCTGCTGCGGTCGCGTGTGGTCGAGGCGTCAGAAAGATATACCACGCAAACAGATCGGTTCCTCAAGAATCTTGGAGCTGAGCTTCATGATGGCCCTGCGCAATACCTGTCGCTCGCCGCCCTTAGACTGGAGGCGGCGTTTTCCAAAGAGTCGGAAAGGCCTAAAGAGGCAGTGGAAATTCAGCAGTCTTTGCAAAAATCGCTGGCTGAAATTCGTGCAATTTCGCGAGGGCTGTCCGCGCCAGATATCGATAGCCTGTCACTCGTCGATGTTGTCAAGAGAGCCGTAGAGGATCACGCCGAACACAGCCCGTTGCGACCGGATATTTCATTCCTGGGTAGCCAGGCCCCGGAGTTGTCATTGTCCGACAAACTGTGCGTTTTTCGGTTCCTCCAGGAAACGCTTTCCAATGCGGCGAGATATGCTCCAGCTTCCAAGTGCACTGTTATCGCTGAGGCGCAGAACGACCGCATAGTTGTAAAGATCACAGACGACGGACCAGGATTTGACAGCTCAGAAGAAACCGCGTTGCGAGATGATGGTGGCCAGGGGCTTATGGGCTTGCGAGATCGGGTCGAGAGTATTGGTGGCAGGTTCGACGTCGCATCGAGACCGGGCGAAGGCACCACCATAGCTATGACACTATATCCCAGAAAGTTAGGCACATCATGACTACATCTGTCGTAATAGCCGATGATCACCCGATATTCAGGGATGGTTTGCAGCGCACGTTGGATGAAGCTGATGGCTTCGAAGTTTTAGCCGCTGGGTCCAGTGCTGAAGAGGCAGTATCGCTGGTCGGCACGCATCAGCCGGACATAGCTATTCTTGACCTCTCGATGCCCGGTGGCGGGATAAGCGCGACACGTAAAATCGCGGCGATGGCAAATCCACCTGTCATTGCAATCTTGACAGTCTCGGAGAACAGCGGCGATGTCGCGGACGCCTTGGAGGCGGGTGCGATTGGGTACATTGTGAAGGGAGTAACCGCAAGCGAACTAACCGCTTCTTTACGAGGCATCGCCGCAGGTGAAGGGTTCGTTTCTCCTGGCTTGGCCTCGCGGGTACTTCTTCAAATCAACGCTGACACCGGCATGTCTGTTAACAGCAGCATTCTAGATGACCTTACACATCGTGAGGAAGAAATACTGAGACGTGTGGCCAAAGGACTGAGTAATCGTGAAATCGCCGACGAGTTAGACCTTCAGGAAAAGACCGTGAAGCACTACATGACCGCAGTTCTGTCCAAGCTTCATGCGCGAAATCGGGTAGAGGCCGCGCTCATTGCACATGATGTTTGGAACAAGGGAGAATAGCTGCGGTCTCTTTGACGACGGTGGCGGCCCCTCACCAAAAAGAAGCCGCCAACGGATTATCGACTGGAATTGCAGCTCAGTTGGCGACCGACTGTAACCTCCGGCGATCAGAGGCCGTTGCGTTTCTTTCAACAACAGTCCGGTTGTAAGGGTCTTTCAACTCGTAACGCCCAAACTCGATCTCCTCTTTCCAACCATTGGCATAATTTACTTCGATATTGTTGCCTTGGCGTTCGATTTTCGTGGGTCGACTTCCAGCAGTGCCGCCTTGCCCAGATGAGCGTACATTGTCGATTGAGATACCATTCGCCAAGGACCGAAGCCTTGAAACGTCAGCACCGGTCGCGGCGCGCTCCTCAACAGTCCGGTTCTGAGCATTCTTTCTCTCATACCGCCCGTTTTCGATCTCTTCCTTGGTTCCGTCGGCGTAACGCACTTCAATGCCGTTGGCGTTCGTTTCGACCTTTGTTATCCCAGCCGAACCCGACGATTTACCCCCTGAATTAGACTTATCCTTCTTTCCGCTGCCCTTATTGGAGCGTTTGGAGTCATCATCGTCATTATCGTCATCATCATCGTCGTCGCGAGCACTTTTTCCTGATCCCGAATTGTCGTCCCGGTCATCATCTCTGTCGTCGTCTCGATCATCGTCTCTATCGTCATCACGATCATCATCTCGGTCGCCACCACGGCCGCTATTACCCGACCCCGAATTATCATCCCGATCGTCGTCGCGATCATCATCCCTGTCATCGTCACGATCATCATCCCTGTCATCGTCACGATCATCCCCGTCTTTCCCTTTGCCGCTTTTGGCAAAGGCATATGACGGTTCAAAATGTAGGCGGCCATCGTCTTCAAAGGTTGGCACATAAGGCGTCGCGGCAATCAACGAAGCCAACGCCGCGGTACTTAGAAGTTGACCCAGCTTTCTTTGAATTTTCATTTTCGCCTCCAATTTTGATCGTCACGCTTCATGGCATTGGAGACAGGCTACTACCGGCCCGACTTTCCCACATCGGGCTTAGGTCTGACGAATTTCAAGCCGAACGTCTTAATCAGATCAGTCAAACCAATAGATTTTTTGCAGAACCAAATGAGCAGTTTAGTGGGGATTAACCCCGTCGCCTTTCAGCTCGTCATCAGGTTCGAGGTGGATGACAAAGACGGAACCCGGGTACAGACACTCTAGTTCTTCCTCTATGTCGTTACATATATCGTGCGCTGCGCTGACTGGCATTGTGCCGTCCACAACAAGGTGAAACTCCACGAAGATAACATTCGCGGATCTGCGCCCTTTGAGGTCATGATACTCTAAGGCTGCGCCGAGGTTTGCTTCGATTGCATTAGAAACAGTCCGCAAGTCATGTTCCGACAGGCTCACATCCATCAGGCCGTCGACGGATGCCCGAATAACTTTCCAACCCTCCCACAAGATGTTCAGCGCAACAAGAATTGCCAAGATCGGGTCAAGGATCAACCAGCCGGTGACAAGCGCTAGTATCAGTCCTGCGACGACACCAACAGAAGTCATAACATCCGTAAAAATGTGACGGGAGCTCGCTTCCAGGGCGGGCGATCCCTCGCGCCTACCTGTCCTAAGCAAGAGGTAGGCCCATGCACCGTTCACACCCGTTGCAACGATATTGACGGCAATTCCAAGCAGCGTCGCATCCTCAAGATGCGGGTTCGGGAGCGCCAGTACAGCTTCTCTGATGATCAAGAACGCCGCCAACACAATCAGCGCGCCCTCAACCACGGCTGAAAGATACTCAGCTTTTTTGTGACCAAAGGGGTGGTTTTGGTCAGGGGGCTTATTGGCAACCCGAACTGCGAAATACGCCAACAAAGCCGCGACAACATTCACGGTTGATTCCATAGCGTCCGACAACAAAGCCACCGAGCCTGTCAGCCACCAAGCCAACAGTTTCAGGGCCAGTACCGCAATGGATATCGGGATAGACCAAAGAGCGATTTTTTGTGTCATTTGGCCGCGACCCTCAGTCAATCATGAACAGAAACTCGGGTGATTGGTGAGCTCCGATGTTCAAAACGTAAAACAGGTGTTTGGCGAAAAGGGAATAGGTCTTACGGCATCCTATTGGCGACAGCATCTGGTCGCCGCTGCGTGGCGCCAAACGACTGTTATTCGGATGAAAGCCCGGTCGACGAAACAGGAACAGCCTTGAGATAGGCGGCAATCGCCAAACGGTCCTCATCCGTCAGCCGTGAGGTGTTCTCGATGACTTCCACCATCTCACCACCCGCACTGTCATAGTCTGGTGTAAAGCCAGATTTTAGGTATTCGGCAATGTCTGCCTCTGACCAATCAAGCTGGTCTGAGGTTAAGCCGGGGATACGACCTTTCCCGTTTGGATTTGGTGCACCCGTCAGCCAAAGGTCTCGTTTCAGGCCCCCTAAACCATTTCGCGGGGTATGGCATTCAGCGCAATGACCCAGCGCCTCGACCAAATACCTGCCATGTTTTTGTTGGTCGGTCAGATCATCTTCGACCACCCAGCCTGATGACATGAACAAGAGCTTCCATCCCCCCAATCCGCGCCGAACGCTGAAAGGAAAACCTACGTCATGCGCAACACTTTCCGTTGCGGCCGCTGGCAGCGTGCCGAGGAATGCGTGTAGCGAAACCACGTCTTCGGCCGACATGTTGGTGTAAGAGGTATAGGGAAACGCTGGGAAATAGTGCTGACCTTCGGGTCCGGTTCCATGGATCAAGGCATTGGCCAGATCCAGGGCAGACCAGGATCCGACACCAGTTTCCGGGTCACTGGAAATGTTGGGGGCAATGAACGTGCCGAATTCCGTCTCAAACCGGCGACCACCAGCGAGCACGAGCTTGTCTTCACCGACCGCATCCGGCGCTGAATGACAGGATGCGCATCCTGCCGCGTGGAACACGATTTCACCTCTGGCAAGATCTGGGTTCAAACCGTCGAGTCGTGATTGTTCCATTCGTTGAGGTCGGGTCAGCACCAAACCGGCCAACCCGACCAGCGCAATGACGATTGCGACAAAGAAAAGAAAGCGCCGCACCGTCAGGGCCCAATCAGTTCTTTGAAGCTCTGTATGCTTTGTGACATGCCGAACAGCTTCCGCCCAGATCGCCCATCGCTGCTTTTAGGGCATCAACATCTTGACCTGCCGCAGCCTGCATCGCAACAGCGGCGTCTGCCATGGCCTGCCCTTTCGCACCCACGTCAGGGAAGTTCTCCCAGATCGCAGGCAATGCACGGGTGGTCGGATCGGACACATTGTCAGATCCCTGGGGCCACATCGCGGATTGGTCGATTTGTGTCAGTACAACAAGATTATTCGCGGCCCGAGTTGCGGCCTCGGCATTATAATCGACCTCTCCCTTAGCCATTCCGCCAAGTGTACCAAGATTGAAGGCATAGAGTTGCATGATTGAGGTACGAGCTTTCACAGCCGGGTTTTCACTTTCTTGGGCGATGGCTGTGCCAATGGCGGCCAATGATAAAAGACCTGCCGCGAATACTGAGAACTTCTTCTTCATGATGTGTCTCCCTGTTTAATGCTCCGAATGTTAGCTTGAACAATTTTTCTTGTAATTGTTTGTTATTGGTCGTCACTTGTTAATTTATGAACAACGAAAACTGGGATGATATTCGGTTCGCGCTCGCCGTAAGCAAATACGGCTCACTCAATGCAGCGGCAGCGGCACTGGGCGTCACGCATGCGACCGTGTTGCGAAGGGTGGCCGCATTCGAAGAGCGCAATAGCTGTGTGATTTTCCAGAAAAGCCCTTCGGGATACTCCGCCCTGCCCGAGGCCAGAGCAGTTCTGTCGGCTATGGAAAGCGTCGAAGATGCGGTGCTATCGGTCGAACGTGCGCTTGTAGGAGCAAACCGGTCTCCGGTAGGTCACGTACGTATCGCGTCAACTGACAGCCTTTGCCAGCTTGTTTTGCCCCAAATACTTAAAGAGATATCCCAGTTATACCCTGGCTTGGAGCTGACTTTATTGAGCGGCAACAGCCATCATGATTTATCGAGATTAACTGCGGACATCGCCGTAAGACCCTCCATAAAACTTGAAGAAGGGCTTGTTGGGGAACGCGCAGGTACGCTGTCATTCGGAGTTTTCGACGACGGCGGCACCGATCGAAAATGGTTGCGGCTTGATGGGGCATTGAGTCGTTCTCTTCCAGCAAAATGGCTGGCCGATCATGTCAGTGCGGATGAAATGACGAACGGAGCAGACAGTTTTCTGGTGCTACAGCAGATGGCTGTCTCAGGAGCTGGTAAAACTTTTCTGCCGTCATTTTTTGGCGACGTGGATTCCCGCCTTAAAAGGTCGCAGATCATATGTCCTAAGATTGAGGTTCCCCTGTGGGTTGCGACGTTCGAGGAAATTGCGCAAACCCCAAGGTTTGCCGTTGTTCAGAAGGCGTTAGTTGAATGCCTAACTAAAGCTCTGGCGGCTCCGGATCTATCTAAGAAGAGGTGCGAGTAATCGCATTTTGATTTAGGTCTTATACAAACTTGGTATTTCGAAGCTCGGTTTTGCGATTGTGAAGCAATTGATGCACTTTCTGTGTCTAGCCCAGAGTAGGCGAAGACGTATCAACAGGCCAACAGAAGACTTGCTTGCGCTGTCGGGCGAACCATTTGGTGTACCGAGTCCAAGAAAATTCAATCGCTAAGAAATTTCAACGCCTGGCAAATCCAATCCAGAAATAGCTAGAACTACTTTGCGTATCGTGAAACTACGGTCAGTGCCGGGCAGCAAATCCCGCTAAAACAATTGATTGGTCTAGTCTTTTGCAAGAGCGCCATAAAAGTCCTCGAAAATAGCATCTCGTGCTACGTCATAGGCCTCAAGCATCAGGTGGCGCGAAGGGTCATTCTGCCAGAAGAGATCGGCGCTCAGATGTGGCGAGGACGAACTTTTCGTGTCGATGTTCGACCACGGAGGCTCGGCCGGAGGCTACGAAAACACCTGGGCAACCGGCAAGCTTTACTTCGAATCAATGAAGGTCGCCAATTGCCGAATCCACAACCGCCCGGCCTACAACTCGGAAGTGCACTCCAGCCGCGACATGGGCGTGGGTGAGCTGAATTATAGCTACAGCGACTACCAAGTGACGGACATGATCATGATCGTGGGCGCGAACCCGTTGGAAACGTAATCTAACCTGTCCCTGAACCACATGGTTCCGGGGATGCAGAACGGCGCCAAATTCATCATGGTCGATCCGCGCCGTACGGTGACTGCAACTCAATTTGGAATTTTGGGCCATCTGGTACGGCGTCCCGAGGGTGAAACTCCACAGCAACTTTCGAACGCGTTTCAAGTGCCTAAAACTTCGATGACGCACATGCTCTCCAGTCTTGAAAATAATGACCTGATTACTCTTGAAGCCAACCCCAATGACAAGCGTTCGAAAATTGCTCGGCCTACACCGCAAGGCGCTGAGTTTTTGAAAGCTTGTATGGAGCGGATGTCGGAATCCCTGGCTCCAGTTTTGTCCGAACTCGGGCCTGAACCGTTCCATGAATCATTGCCTAATCTGACGCTCATACGCGAAACTTTGGACAGCGAGCGCGACTAGCCGAAACCTGCGCCAGCCGAAGCAAGCAACCAAATTTTCAGAACATCATGCAATCCGCGCCCGGCGGGAGCGGCGGCGATCCTTCAGGCAAGGTAGGCGTATAGTCAAATGTCACAATCTTCGCGCCACCGTCGAATGCCACGAACAGTTGGTTGGATCCCGGCCTAATGGCGATGCCTTCTGGATCTGTTCCGAATTCTAACAAACTTTGCTGGGCGAGAAGTTGGCCATCTGCCGTGAACTCATACAGGCTGTTTGACCCTTCCCAGTCATCAACAATCAACATGTGGCCGGTACGCGGATCAATCGCGATCCCCTGCGCCTCACTCAAGGGAGGAGAGAGCTTCATGGTATCCAACCTCGCCGTCAAAGCACCCTCTGAGGTGAACCACGACAACCGTTCGGGGTCATCCTCTACGGTCACGATCTGTCCCTTGGCGTTGATCGCAATTCCTTCCGTATCCGCGAAACCACCTTCCAATTCGAAGGGTGCTCCCAGGCGTGATCCGTCCTTGGTGACACGTTGAAGACTGCCGAGACCATCGCCCAGCAACAAGTGATCCCCTTCAACAGCAATTGCTTTGATCCGAAAGAGATCGCTGGATATACGGCGCAATTCATCACCTTGCAATGTAACGAGAATTGCCTCAGGCCCCTCGTTCGCAATCCACAACCCACAAAAGGTCGGATCGTAGTCAAGACTTGCGGGCTGATTAAGTTCATAACGCCCTGTTTCGCGAAGCTGCAATGCCGTGGCCGGGGTCGGCACAGCAAAAATCAATAAGGCGGTTGTCCTCACAAACACTCAGGATGCTCCGAAAATCTGCGTCAAAACTGTGGGGCGGAATCGTAACACGTCAATGCTAAGAGCACCTAAACTTCCAAAATCAGAGAGCATCATTTTACCTGATCAAAGACTTATAACACGGAAACTGGTTACGAGCGGTGTGGTTCGACGCATCTGGGTTCTGCCATAGTCCGTTGGAACTAGGGGTGTGTCGAAATCGCAAACCAACAACATGGCGCTTGTGAGAGTCACGAAATCAACACTAGCGAACGAAACAACCTCAGGCTTCATAGAACAAACTTGCAATCGCGTGCTCGGGCGTAGTCACCTAGGACATGGGGTTGGAGGAAGTCTATGGCGCAATGGAAGTTCGTGATTAGTGTTTATTGCGCGCTGTTTCTTGTCGCTTGCGCTCCGAAAACCCGCACGTATGAAAAGACGGTATCAGCTGCGCTACCGGCAAATTCCAGCACGGCTCTGGGTCAGGCGGCCAATCGCCTTGGGGATCCTAAAGACGGTCGGTCAGGCATCAAGCTGATCAGTGATGGAGAGGAAGCGCTCGTATCACGGCTGTTGTTGGCCACTGCGGCCGAGCGAACGATAGACGCGCAATACTATCTTCTGCACGACGACCCAACTGGTCACCTGTTCGCTGCCAGTCTCTTGCAAGCGGCGGATCGAGGTGTTCGTGTCAGGCTGTTGTTGGATGATATGGATACGTCCGGCTACGACGCGATGACCGCTGCGTTGGACAATCACAAAAACATTGAAATAAGGCTATTCAACCCGTTCTGGCGAGATCAGAGCCTTTTGATCGCGGGTCTGACTGATTTCAAACGCATCAATCGCAGAATGCACAACAAGTCCATGACAGCAGACAACGTGTTCACGATTGTGGGTGGGAGAAACATCGGTGCCGAGTATTTTTTGGCGCGGGAAGAAATGAACTATGCCGATCTGGATGTGCTGGCCGCAGGCCCAGTTGTACGCGAAGTGTCACGTAGCTTTGACGCTTACTGGAACAGCGAATTCGCTGTTCCGGCTCGCGTGGTTGTCGGAGAACCCGAAGAATTTGACCTGAGCGATGCGCGCAGCAGGTTGAATGAACTCGTCGAGGAAGCGAGGCAAACGCAGTACGGCGCAGCGCTCAGAAAGTCGGCAAAAGAGAACTTCGCGGATGGTGCCCTGTTACTGGATTGGCTGCCAGCGAAACTTTATGCTGATCCGCCTTCAAAGGCCGCGGGCCTCGAGAACTCAGGTCCCGTTCTTGCATCTCAATTGCTTCCGTACTTTGAGAATGCCAGCAGTGAAGTGAACATCGTGTCCGCCTACTTCGTGCCACGCAACAACGGTGTGAAATGGCTGACCGAACTCGAGAACCGTGGGGTCGACGTAAAGGTTGTAACCAATTCACTTGCATCTAACGACGTCGCACCCGTTTACGCACACTACGCCAAGAAACGCCGAGCACTGCTACGCGGTGGAGTAGAACTCTACGAGCTGCGACCCGACGCTTATCAAGTCCAACGCCGCGGTATTAACTGGGCTCAATCCAGGTCAGGCCTGCACTCCAAGGCATTTGCAATTGATGACCAGTACTTGTTCGTGGGTTCATTCAACTGGGATCCGCGATCTGTCAACATCAACACCGAGATGGGAATTCTGATTGACTCGCCAGCATTGACTGCGCAGACGATGGGAGCCTTGGACGACGCACTACCCGCATATACATATAACGTGACGCTCGAGCAAGCTGGCCAGCTTAAATGGACGACAAGAGCCAATGATGGCACGATTCTTGAGTACCAATTCGAGCCGACACGATCGGCCTGGGATCACATAGTTGCCGGGCTATTAAGTATTTTACCAATTGGGTCCCAGCTTTAGGTTTCTGCAAACTACTTGATCGCTTGGCCGTCACCGGCGCCTGCGAAGATGGCAGCAAAAAAGAAATAGGTCATCAGTCGCAGATATTTCCCAATATCCAATTCTTAACACAGACTAGATATTCATTTTATCAAATGCTGGCGGGAAAATGCCTGCTACCAAAGTCAATGGCCATGTTCATCATTCCGGGGAAGCTGAACGACAACAGGCAAGTCCCGTTTTCCGGTTACTCAAACAGTTACGTTCAGCTTGACGCGCCTTAGTGGATTTTTGCGCTTTGTGTTTCATTTCTAGCGATCATCTAATGTCGTAAGATGCCGAAGGTAGATTGTTTTGAATAACTATAGCTGATTATTGTGCATCTTCAGTGAGAAAGAACAATTCAATGGGCTGCGCAAGGCCACGTATCTCGTGATCACCACAGCTAACGAACATGCTCGGAGCAGCACTTGCAACGGCTGACGTCGCCAACACCCTCCGACCAATTGCTTTTGTTAAACCTTCAATTCGGCTTGCAACGTTCACCGCCCCGCCCAGAACTGTGAAATCAAGCCTGCCGGGGCTGCCGATATTACCATAGCTGACCTGCCCGACGTTAATTCCAATACCAACATCCAAAGGCGGATTTTGAAACCCGTCTCGTCTGGTGTTGAGATCGTTCAAACCACTCAGCACACTCTGCGCTGCAAGAGCCGCCATTCTGCAGCGGTCGGCATGGTCTTTTTGCGCTTCAATAGTAAAGATCGACAGGATGCCATCGCCCATGAACTTGAGGACGTCTCCACCGTTGTCCTCTACGGCTTTAACCACCAGATCAAAATAGTCGCTAAGCGTGTCGAAGATATCTTCTTCCGGAGCGGTCTCGGAAAGTGCTGTAAAGCCTCGCAGATCAGAGAACATCACCACGGCATCCAAAGTTGTTCGCTCTCCGCGCTTTATATTGCCGCTCCAGACGGCCTCGGAAGGTCCATCTCCTAAATAAGTTCGAAGCAGACCTTTAGACGATTTTCGCATCGTGACAGGTTCCAAGGCGGAAGAAAGGGCCGGTAAGGCCGCTTCAATCAGCATAAGATGTTCGGGCGAGAATCCATCCTTTGCCTGAGTAACGAACGTACATCCATGCAGCGATCCATCGCCGTAATAGAGCAAAGTAGCGTAGTAGTCGGTGCCACCCTGCTCTGCAAATTCAAGATAGGATGAATGCTCTGTTTCCAAGTCCAGTCGCCGTAGACTTTTGTGAAGTGGCTTTCTGTTCGCAAGAATATACTCGAATGAACTCCCGACATAACCATCTGTCAACATCGTCTCATGCGTGACGTCGTAGCTGTCGGTGCCTTCAGGCGTCCAAACTACCCCCCAGGCAATAAGCAATGGGTTGGCAAAGCGCTGGCCAATGTTTGCCCGCCATAGCGGCACTCCGGCTTCGATCAAGGAGGAACAAAACTGTGACACCACCTTTACAGGATCACCGGAGCGACGACCTTCTGTAATCATCCATTCGGTCAGTCGAGTGACTTCTTCCATGGACCCAATTTAGTCGCTTGGAAACGATGAGCAAAGACAATTGGATTGGCAATGTCGGTTGCTGTTGTTGAGCAGCCTGATCAGACCTGTCCAAATTGATGCTCGGGCATCAACGGAATGTATTCCATCGGGAAGATGGTTTGTAAATTTAGATCCCGCGCGGTTCCAAACAGACCTATTTGAAGATTGCAGCCCTCTCTTGGGAAACCTTCAATAGAAACCAATCTCGCTGACATCTACGCGGGCCTCGTGATCTCTCCCGTAGGCTACAACTCCAACTGAGGTGATTTCGTCAGCAACGGGAATAGCGCGCAACATGGCACCTGAAGCCTTGAAGCCTGAGAGAGGTAACCAGACTTCGGTCCAGTTGTCAGAAGTTGCGAACGCGGCCTGATAGTATTGCCATGGAAGCACCGTGCCACGTGTCCTGAGGTGGACGAAGTATTGCTCGCCATTCCCCCGTACCAACAGCCTGACGCCCGATACACCCTCATCTGGTCGATCAGACAACTTGCGTCGGAACTGGATAAAGCCGCCGTTGTTTTTTGTGCTGACGGTTCCGGTCAACCGGGCGAACGCAACATCACGTTCCGAACGAAACTGCACCTGTCCTGAAGAAACTCCTCCCATGACGGTGTCGGCAACGTAGTCCCAACTCGTCTCCGGAGACTTGGAGAAGTCTTCTGCAAGATTTTCATCAGCCTGTGCCATTGTAGATCCGATGATAACAAGACCTGAAGCAAGCCCAGCGAAGTTTCCACGCATATCGTTTTTTCTCAGTTCAGTATTGCAATAGAAAGGTTCAAGACAGTGGCAAATGCGACCCATGCAAAGTACGGCAGGAAGGCTAGTGCGGAAACCTGATCCGAGCTCCTGACCAGAGCGATGAACATGACGATCACAATCATCAACGCGACAATGATCACAAAGGCAATCCACGGTAGTTGCATTACGAAAAAGGTTGGGGACCACAAAAAGTTCAGACCCATCTGCACCCACCACAGCTTCATGGGCGTCGAGCTTTGGTCTGTTTCAAACTGACGCCAACCCGCCATGGCTATCAAAACATAAAGCACCGTCCAAACCGGCCCAAAAATCCAATTTGGTGGATTGAAAGCAGGTTTAGAAAGCTGCGCATACCAATCCCCGGGCGCGGTCAATATCCCGATCAGGATGCCGCCTCCCAACACGAGCGCAAGAAATGCTATGCGGACCATCCAATTCGACATTGTGGGATAGCTTTCAGCAGCCTTTGGTCGTCACGTTGACAAGCGCTTCGGAAGAGAAGGTCGCAGTACTGGTCTCATCCGCGTCGGTATATGACACCGTAGCGCCTTCGATCTCCGACTCCGTTACGGTGATTTCGCGTTGCCCGATCGTGTCGTCCACATCGATGGTAAAGGCTAGTTTGTCCCCGGCTGCGAGGGAAACGATCTCAAGTTCAATTGTATTCTGCCCGTCCACGACCGAAGGAAATTGACGCAGTGCATCCGCACCCTCAACGAATTCGAGCGGTTGGAATACCTCTACACCCGCACCTTTTTCGGTAACATCGAAAATCAAACGTCCGGCAGATTGCGACAAGTCAATTTTGACGGTCGAGGTTTCTAATTCGCACGATCCGACATTTGTCAGAACAAAACGGTCTTTGGGTGCGCCTTCTATGAAGCGAATTTGAACTCCGGCTTGAAGCGAAGTGGCTACGAATAATCCAAGGGTCGCCGCAAGAATGCTGGTCGGAAGCATATTTATCTCCTTGCTAAAGGGTTCTTGGAAGATACGCTTTGGCGGGTTTCTTGGATCAGACTTATGCCTTTTGACTACCGTGGTTCAGCCGACAGGACCTTTCGCAGTTCCATGCACCGCATTCAGAACGATTAAGTCAAAACATGCCGTTTTCATTCTCGCTGTTTGCCGGAACCTCCTGAAGAACGTCCCAGTGCTCGATAACCTTCCCATCGACATCCAGGCGAAAAATATCGATCCCTGCGTACTCGAGACCATCGGGCCAGATTTGATGGCAATGCAGAATAACATGATCGCCTTCAGCAAACGCACGTTTGATGTCCACACGCTTTCCCGGGTATTCGGCGGCCATGCGCTCGAAGTACTCAACAAAGGCTTGCTTTCCGTCGCCAACATGCGGGTTGTGCTGCGTATAGGTATCACCAACAAAGGTTGCTATGGCCTCGGCAGGTCGACACTCGTTGAACATCATTTCGTAGAAAGCGATGACGTTTTTCTTGTTTGTTTCGAGGTCCGGCATGCTGATCTCCAAATCGACGTTTGTACCACCCAAAAATGTTGGCCCACGCAATTCCGGGGAGCAACCCGGCAAGAATCTCAATCACTAATCGACAAGAAGTTGCGAGCTTGATTTTGTGCTCCGACTATTTCGAGAGTTGGCCAATTACTCGGTGTCATCGAAGTCAATATGAATATGATTCCCATCAGGATCGGCCACATGGATTTGGACCATTCGAGCCCCAGGGACTTCAGTTTTGCGATACTGGATCTGACTCGAGATCAGTTTTTCTTCGAATGCGCTCAACCCCGTGGCTGAGAGCGCAAAATGCTCGAGCTTGAGCCTCACTTCGGAGCCAACGTTAGGTGTTCCTTCGTGACCCACAAGATGAACCACGGCGTCATCACCCGCATATAACCATGCTCCGGGAAACGGAAAATCGGGGCGGGCCCCGGGTTTCAAACCCAGGACATTTTCATACCAAGTAACCATCTCAGGCAACCTAGTCGTCACTATATTCACATGATCCAGCCGCTCAATTCTCATCTAAAAACCCTCAAGCACAAGCTTTCCTTTGGCCTTGCCGCTTTCGAGGATAGCATGCGCTTTCATTAAGTTTGAGGCATTGATTGTACCAAGTGTATCGGTCGCTGTGGATCTTATCTTTCCATCGTCTATCAACGCGGCGACCCGATTCAGGATTTCGCTTAGACGATTCATTCCCCAGTCCCAAAAAAGTGACCGAGCGCCTTATGAGTTCTTCTAAGCTAAAGCAGAGCACATCTGTACGGATCGCCGAGAGGCGGCTCAGAAGAAAATCGCAAGCCCGGTCATTGAGACAACCAAGAAAAGGAGAGTCATAATTCCACCGGAGCGAACGAAATCCACCACCCGGTAGCCTGCTGGGCCCATGATCAACGCGTTCACCTGGTGTGTTGGGATCAAAAATGAGTTGGACGTTGAAATTGCTACTGTGAGGGCAAATACAGCCGGGTTACCACCCGCCGATACCGCAATAGAAACCGCTAACGGCACCAGCAGGACGGTCGCACCTACGTTGGACATGACCAGGGTGAATGCCGTTGCCAAAACGGCTATTCCTGCTTGCAACGACCAGATCGGCCACCCCTTCAGAAGGGCCAACACATGCGCGGCAATCCAATCCGCAGTGCCGGTGTTCTGGACTGCCTGGCCCAACGGGATCAGTGAAGCGAGTAGAAAAACTGTACTCCAACTAATCGACTCGTAGGCTTCGTCAATCGAGAGCACCCTGCTCAACACCATGCCAACAGCGCCAATTAATAGGCACAACGACAAGCGCAGATCTGAAAACAGAATTAGGCTCAACGCTATTAGGAAGAAGGCGAGCGCCCATCCGACCTTGTGGGGCCGCAACTCTTCCTGGGGAAAGTCCGAGGTGACAACGACGAAATCCCTGTCTGACTTCAGTCGTGTCAGACGATCCCACTGCACGTGAACCACACACGTATCACCGGCCTGCAAAGGGACTTGCCCGATATGCGTAGCTGAATGATCCTCGGTTTCTACATGGCTCAGTGTTTCTTCGCCGCGCTGAATGGCCAGCAGAGACAAACCATGTGTCTGACGGAGGCGCAAATCAATCGGAGTCTGGCCGATCACTGAAGAACCGGGCGGAATAACAACCTCGGCCACCCCGGATTGGGTCGCGGCGAAATCATCCGCAAAGACATCTAGTTGGGGTAGGATTTCTAATCCGTAAGGCTCAGCAAACTGATGCTCAACCACCCGACGCAGGCCAAGCACTGCGAGCCGCGCCGGGGCTTCGATCTTGGTATCAGCCATCGGCGCGATGACCTTGTGGCCACGATAGGACGTGCCAAGAATGTACATGTTATGGGCTACCATTAGATCCGCGAGCGATTGCCCAATGATGATCGAGCCTTCAGGAACACGTATCTCGAACATATCAGCCCTTAGCCCATAGGTGTTTTCGACATAGGTCTGCATGGACCGCGCTGAGCTTGCGTCTTCTCCACGATCCCGCTGCGCAGGGAGAACCCAACGACCAAAGAGCACAAAGTAAAGCACCCCAGTCAGCACCAGCATCACACCGATAGGCGTGACTGAAAACAGCCCAAATGTCTCCATTTGCTGGTTAGCAGGAAGGGATGAGTTTGCCGAAACAATCAGGTCATTCAACAGGATGAGGGGCGACGACCCGACTAATGTGATGGTACCACCCAGTATCGCGCAAAACCCCATGGGCATCAGCAACCTGCTCATCGGGATTTCCGTACGTGCTGAGATGCGGCTGACAACAGGCAGAAAAAGCGCAGCAGCTCCGACGTTCTGCATGAAGGAACTGATGACACCAACCGTTGTTGATATTATGGGGATAATCCGGGCCTCAGTCGTGCCACCATTCTTGAGGATCAAGGCCGCAACCTTTGACATAAGTCCGGTCTTATCAAGCCCCGCCCCAATTACCATAACTGCGATGATGGACATCACAGCGTTGGAGGAGAAACCTTCAAAGAGCTTAGATACATCGGCTAGATTACCCAGCCCCGGTAGATAGCTCAGCGCGCCAAGCAGAACCATAACAAGAATTGCTGCAACATCGATCCGTATGATTTCGGTAACAAAAAGTAAGACCGTAAAAGACAATAGACTCAGTACGGCTATCATTTCGTACGTTAGTGTTGGTAATTCCATATCTTACTCCCAAACTAACGTTACCTGACTACCAGCAAATACGAAGGACCAACTCTGCGCGGCAGATAAGGCCAATAGACATTGGGCTTGCTTACGCGGCTCGCTTTTTCGGGCGCGGTATCTGCTGAATCCTTTACTTCGCCAGTCTAACGAGACGCTGATGACAAACTCATGAGCCTCACTAAGCATCGCAATACGAAATGGGCTTTCACTCTTTCTAAATACAAACAAATGAATTTTTCCGCGTCGTTGTTATTCATATTCAGTCGATTTTATTTGCTAAGCCGGGAAGGCTTTGTGAAAGCCGCCACAAGGACAGGCGCCAAGCCAAGCGCTGCCAAAACTCTGAAAATATGATGCCCACCGACAAAGGCAGCATCGCGTCCAACGCCCACCGCTTTGATCGGCATTTCCGACAACCCTCCGGTGAATGAGCTTGAGGACTTGGACTGTGGTTCCGCAAACACGAAAAGACACTACGTAAGCAGACGGCGACCCACGTGGCGACTGCTCTAAACCAGACTTTTGGCTGCCTTGCTCCGTTTCGATACGAAAGTTCTAGATCCGATTGGGAACCAAGAACAAATCAGAAAGAGCTACATTTGCTGCATTCTTTTTCCAGCGTGCGTGGTTGCGACCGTCTTGTTGATCCGCCGCTGGCGTGTTGCTGGGCTTTTGGCGATCTTGATCCAGCGCAGGACTTTGCGTCGGTAAGGCGGAGGCAATTGCTACCATTTGTCCAGGTCCAATTCACCGGATAAATCGTCTGGCACAATCAGAGCATTGACGTCATCAAAAAAGCTCCATGGTCTTGACGCTTTACTGGATTGTATGGACGCCTCTCCTGCGGGGTGCATTAAGCCTTCTTGCCTAAGGCGCTCTGCTCTGTCCTTGTAGCTTTTGGACCAAGCTTGCTGTTTTCGCGGGCTGATCAGTTGCGCCGTCCGGTCTTCATCGATTGTAAATCGTCTTCCATCAATCCAACCATGCGCGATCAGCGCATCCAGCACCTCGTCCCGACTGACATATTTCTGCGGATGTGCCGCCTTCCACGTGATCAGGCGGACGCTATCACGTTTGGCAAAATGCGTGCTCACCCACTCCCACAGTTGATCACGGGATGTGACCTCAATATCTGTGATGCGCCACCATAGTGTTCATGCTTATGTCATCCGTCGCAAAAAAACTTCAGCCGTCTTCAAGTGCTTGCTTTTGACCTCTGGTGACATTCGCCCAGCCGTACGGCACATCATCGCCCATCGGGGATTGCCAGTCAGTCTATCGCTGTGTTTCAGAATAAAGCGCCAATAAAGCCCGTCCCAAATGTCGGCCCAAGGCCCCTTTCCCCAATGGCTCATTTTGCGAACATAGTTTGAACCCGAAAAGTACGGTTTGGTGGTGATCAACCCGCCATCGGCATGCTGGCTCATCGCGTAGGCATTGGGAACCATTACCCAATCATAGCTGTCGACGAACATTTCCATAAACCAGCGATAGACATGATCCGGATCAATTTCGCACAGAAACATAAATCCGCCCAAAACCATGAGGCGTTCAATATGATGACAATACCCTGTCTTGAGCAACCTTTTGATCGTGTCGTCCAGCGGATCAATACCGGTGGTTCCGTCGTAGAAAGCGCGGGGCATTGGGCGGTGATGGCCCCAATGATTTGTCGTACGCATCGGAACACCCAGGCTCTCATAAGTCGCGCGCATAAACTCGCGCCAGCCAATGATCTGGCGGATAAAACCTTCTACCGAATTCAAGGGAATGCCCTTGCGATCCGCATGCGCCAGGGCAGCATCCAAAACTTGTTTTGGCGTCAACAATCCTATGTTCAATGCTGGCGTGAGAACGGCGTGCCATAGCCAGTTTTCGCCCTCAACAATGGCATCTTCATAGTCGCCAAAACGTTCGAACCGCCGTTCCAGAAACTGCGCCAGCCAGTCGGACGCAGCTTTGTGTGATGTCGGATAATACAACGTATCCAGGCTGCCCAATGCTTCTGGAAAATCAGCAAGAACGCTTGCTTTTGCGGCTTCATCAACTGCGTCATGGGAAGGCCAATCGATCCAAGGCAGGCTGCCTAACAGCGCCTTGGGCACTTTCTTGCGGTTTTCCTCGTCAAAGCTCCACTGTCCCCCCGTCGGTTGACCGCTGTCCATCAACACGTTCAAGCGGCAGCGTTGGCTTTTGTAGAAATCCGCCATGAGCCATCGTTTTCGACCGGCAAACCAATCTAGATTGTGGTCCCGCGTATTCAGAAAGCCAGGCGATGGCTGTATATCGAGCGTGATTTCGGTACTGCTAGCTGCCGCCCGTAAACGTCTTTTTGCGATGAAGTCTACTGGGTCAGCCATGATCATTTGGCTGACACCGCGATCACGCAGACTTTGAAACATTCGAAGACATGCGCCCGGCTGCCGCTCAAAGGGCCATATCGCGGCATCAAAGCCCTTGGCGACTAAGCCATCTCTATAGCGCGCCATTGAGGCGCGGTGCAGCCAAAGCTTTTGCTTGTGCATCGAGGCCGGATAATACGCATCACCGAAGAAAAGCGGGTCTTCGAAAAGCACAACAATGTCTGGCCGGGCGGCCAGACCCGGGTGGTTTGCAAACAATTGATTGGGAAGTAGAAGAGCAGCAGTGGACACGGGTTATGGTCTTTGTTGGCTGAGCAGACTCAATTGGCCTAAGAGCAATGGGATCTTCTTTCGAAGGCAGAAGAATCCGGCCTTTGCATGAGGCCATGTCATAGCGTCGTAAGGTCGCATTATCCTGTTCAAAGACAAGCCTGCGTCTCTCAATACAGGTTCTGCACGATCCAGGCGTGACCGAGTAGGGCCGACAGGCGCATAGGCTGTTGCAATGGTCGTGACACCCGCATTCCGTGCTGCCTCGATCAACGGACCACACCAATCCGCGCCTGATTTCGCGAGCTTTCCGTGAGGCTCAAGCGCGCTGTTGATCGCCCCCTTGGCAAAGTCCGTTACGGCGTTTCCCATCGGCTTTGGAGACCGTCCATGCGTCGCCAAAAGTCCAATCACGGCAGCAGGCGATGTCGGCATTAAGCAGTCACCTGACAGATCATCCTCCGTCAACAGCAACAGATAAGGGCTGTCCGGGAACATGTGCGAACTTGAAAGGGGAATGAGCGGGTGATCTACCGGCTCGGTCAACGGCTCTGCAAAATTAGCCAGACCTCTCGGTTTAAACCGTCCTTCCGTGTATTTGGCAATATTATCAGGTCGCGCGAGGTAGGTTTTGCCTTTCGTGTGCAATCCGCCAACCCACCGCCAGCTCAGCGTATTCGACGCGGGATCGCCATCCAACAAATGCCGCAAAAAGAAATCCGCGCCAAGCTGCCACGGTAGGCGGAGTGTAAAAATCCAGATTGATGCGAACCACATGCGCGCATGGTTATGAAGGTAGCCAGTCGTCACCAATTCCCGCGCCCAATGATCGAAACAGTCGATGCCGGTATTGCCGTTCACTGCCCCGTTGAAACGGGTCTCCAAGCCCTCATCATCTTTTAGTCGCTCAAAAGCGCTCAACAAATCCCGCTGATAAAGTGCCCAGACGCTGGGCCTTTGTTCCAGCCAACCCTTGAAGTAAGTGCGCCAAAACACTTCTTGCACGAACTTCTCTGCCGCGTTGGAACTATGCGACGCTAACACCGCTGCCAAAACCTCATTCTCCGTTATCAAACGGTGGCGCAGCCATGGTGACAAACCCGATACATTGCTGCGTTGCTCGGTCCCAAAATCGTAGTTCCGCGTACTTGCATAATGCCGACCGGTGCGTCCCACGAACTGCTTCAGCCTTGTAAGACCATTGGTTCGTGTGGGTTTGAAACTGATTGTCTCTTTCACATCCGCAAGTTCTGGAAACATCTCAGTCATGCGGCCGACCTGCACTTTTTCGAGCAGTATTTCACTTGATCCCAAGTGTTTTCCCATTTCTTGCGCCAGGTGAAAGGGCGCTGGCAGACCGGGCAGATTTTCTGGGGTAAATCGGCTTTCTTCTGCATTTTCATCACTGATCCCCCAAAGGCAGTTCGAGTTGCTCTTGATCTTGAGACGACCGCGCGACTTTGCGAACAGTCCGCCTTGTCTTTCGGCTCGCGTGTTTTGTCGCAATGGCTTGCGCTTCAGAGCGAAACTCCGCACTTCGGCGGACACCCCAAACCCGCTCGCGCGCGGCTTTGGCTGCTGCGAGATGGTCAAAAACACGCTCTGGATAATGCACTCCGATGATTTGTTTCCCATCTTGGGCTTTCCAGGGTTCGTGGATGTACCGATCCGAAATATGGGCCAGTTCCGGCAACCATGTCCGAATGAACACCCCTTCTGGATCCTGATCATAGCCCTGCTTAACCGGATTATAGATGCGCACAGCGTTGATGCCGGTCGTGCCTGATTGCATCTGCACCTGGTTCCAGTGAATGCCCGGCTCGTAGTCAGTAAACATGCGCGCCAAATGCTCACCCGAGGCCCGCCAATCCAGCCAGAGATGATAACTCGCCGTGGCCATCACCATTGCGCGCATCCGAAAGTTGAGCCACCCCGTCGCTTGCAATGACCGAATGCATGCGTCCAAAAACGGATATCCCGTTTCGCCTTTGGACCACGCGGCCAAGAGCGCGCCATCTGGTGCTTTTGGTCGAAGCCCGTCGTACAGACTGTGCAGATTTTCAAACTCAACTCGAGGTTCATCCTCAAGTTTCTGAATGAAATGGCAATGCCAATGCAATCGGCCTGAAAACGATCGCAGCGATTTGCGCCAGTCCATTGCTTGCGGCGGCAATCTGCGTCTTTGCTTTTCAGTCGCTTGTGTAACCTCGCGCATCGAAAGCGCGCCCCAAGCCAGGTGGGGCGACAGCCGCGAACACGCAACGGCTCCCTTCAATGGGCTTGACATCTCGCGTTGGTATCTTTTGCCTCGATAGGTCAGAAAGCTGTTCAGCCGTTCCAGGCCCTCAGCTCGTCCACCGGCTTGACGACCAACGCACAGATCATCTCGCAAGCCGAGGTCGCGCGCCGTGGGAATATACCCAGGTTCTATATCGATATGTTTCAGCGCAACTGGAGAAGCAACGGGCAGAGCCATAAAGCTATCCCAATGTTCTGCCCAGCCGTCGCGAGACTTGAGCCTGCGAAAAACGCCATGGTTTTGGACTTCGTGCCACCGTACGCCAAGATCCTTGCACCATGCAGCGACCTGCCGATCCCGCTGATACGTCCAATTATTTCCTGTTTCCTCATGTGACCAAAGAACGTCTATTAGACCTCGGTCTTTTAACTCGGAAAGGACCGCCACAATTTGTCCGATGCGCACAATGAGTGGCTGGCCCAGTTTCCCTAGGTCTTCTCGCAGCTCAGCGATTGTCTCAGCAACAAAGTTCCACTGCCGTGTTGACGCGTCAGGTTGCTGCCACAGGTCAGGTTCAACCACATAGAGCGGCAGAACTGGCCCAACCTCAGACGCTTGCGCTAGTGCCGGATGATCATTTACCCGTAAATCCCGTTTGAACCAAACGACCTGCACGATACCTCCGTTTTTCAAGTATTGTACGTTTGGACATAGAAAATGGATCTTTGCTTCTGTCTTCTCCGGAATTCGCTGCTGACGTGGCTTTTGGACAGAGGCCGTTGTCCTTCGTTGCTTGAATGTTAGAAGTTTCCGCGCGCGCCCGAAGCGCGCCTGGCAGGGAGTATAGTCCTTTATCGACACCACGATGGAAGGTTCTAAATATTCTCCGTAGCAATCCCCATTAGCTGATCGCAGCCTTGGTTCGCTATTCAACGAAGAAGTCCGTGCCGCAATGCGACTTCACCAAACCAGGCTTACGTCGAGAGCAAAACAAATTTGGCTGCGGAGGAACTCACAGTTGGCGAGACAAAGCCGTATTCGGTGCGGCTCAAAGAGCTTTGAGTACCTGCCGCGCACCTTCCGAAACGAGATCCCGGAACATATCAAGCAACTCACAACCCGGAGCAATCAATTCGCCCAACTGACCCCACTTAATGAGTTGAACGAGTTTCGTGCAGTTTCACAAAGGTTCCCTCAACGCAGCACAGATGTCCGGGCTGTATCTGGTGCCAACACGTATCTACGAGCTGTCCGTGAGATTGCCAGACTGCCCTCTGGAGGAGTTTCAGGCTGCAACCGATGGTTTGCCGTAGAAAACTGAAGCGGAGCAGTTGGTCAAGCAACGCATGTTCAGGATATTTTCAGAAATCGATTGATCTCTTATTGGCGGTGTCGCTGCCCGATTTCGGACATTTCTGACACTGAACTCTTTAGAGCCTCACACATTAAGCCGTGGAAAGATTGCGAGACTGATGCTGAGCGGTTGGGCGTCCACAATGGAATTTTGCTGACGGCATTATGGGACGCAGCATTCGACAGAGGACTTGTCACTTTCAAGGACGACGGGTCACCTAAGTTTTCGAGTTAAGTGTCCGCGCAGGCAATGAGCTTGTTGTCCGGAAATACCAAGCGGATCTCTGGTCTAACTGCTGGGCACAAGGAGAACCTGATCAGACATCGCGATCAGGTGTTCAATCCTTGAGACACTGAAATCTATCCCTCGACACCCGCATAAGGCGATCTACTTGCTCCCCTCTGCACTATTATCGTGAAACAGTGCAAACTTATGGGCAAAACGTGCAAACTTATGGGGTGCGTGAAGGTTTGTGCGCGTCCCTACAACCGCTGTAGGACGCCGCGAACACGTTCGCGCTCCCTTTCGGAAACATTGAGAAATTTCGCTGGTTGCCGCCCAAAGAAATTCGCGACGATTGCTCAAAACAATTCGCGATCTGTTTTCACTCGCGAACGCCCAAGAACGCAAATGAAAATCGTTTTGCGAGACTCACAAACGGCCCCATTTCCTTTGATTCATACCCGAAAGGTTAGGACGTGAAAAGATGATTTTATAAGTTTTTTTAGACACTTGTGGAGTGAACTCAGCCGCTATCCCGCTGGTCGGGACTTGACAAAAACGGAACGGTCTCTTCACTTTTGTCGGCGAGGATCAAGCGGTTTACAGGACTGGCGATAAAAGCCGCGCAATTTGCGAGACCTGCCGCAAGGCCAGAGAGACAGAGTTCCAAAAACGCGATGTTCCGTTTGATGGAGGTGTCGAGATCGCTGAAGACGTTCTCATCGCTGTTTGCATGGAGTGCGATGCCGTGGTGACAATTCCAGCGCAATTGACTGGTGATATGCCGCACGCGAGAGATGCTGCACAAATCCGAAATCACCTAAGATGAATAGATGCGTTGTCCCGAATTCCGCCCAACGGGTCAGGGAAGTGACTGTCCAACTCGGGTCAAACCGGGCATCCCCCACAAAGGCAAAGATGTTGGTTTCCAACAGGAAATCTGTTTGCAGCAGATTGAGTGCGTGGATACCCTTTGAGTTGTGCCGCTGCACGCCCTTTTCAATTCAAAGCTTTCAGGAAGTTTCATGGACCCTTTTGCACTTGCCGCGCTCGCCTGGCTTTTGAGCGCACCTCTCTTCCTCATCCTCTGGCTCCTGGCACGAAAGAAACTGAAAAAAGCATCCCGTGAAATCGAGGAACGGGATGAGGAGGTAAGCGCCGTCAAAGCCAAATATTCGGCGATCATTTCCATCGAGGACGAAGTAGAACGCCTGAAAAAGCAGGCGTCCGAGTTGGACAACGAGATTCAAGACACACGCACCACGTATTCGGAAAAGCGCAAACTGTTGGATCGGTTGAAGGAACAGGTAGCGGTTTACGATGACCGCCTGGCGTTTGCCGAACTTGGTGTCTATGAGCCCCATTTCGATTTTGGAGACAGCGAGATCTACAAGGAGAAAATCAAGGAGATACGCGCCCGTCAAAAGGCGATGGTATCGGCCAAGGAGGCGACCATCTGCCCTACGGACTGGACTGTCGAAGGCAGTCGGGCAAAGGGGCAAACCATGATCAATCGCCAGTCTCGTTTGACCATGCGCGCTTTCAACAACGAGTGTGAAGCGGCGATTGCGAACACGCGTTGGAACAATGTGGTCGCCATGGAAAAGCGAATATTGAATGCTTCGAAAGCGATCTCCAAAGAGAACACTTCCATGAATCTTCACATCAATGAGGAATACGTGGCGCTCAAAATCGACGAGTTGCATTTGACCCATGAATATCGTGAACAACTGAAGGCAGAGAAAGACGAACGCGCCGAACTTGCTCGGGCGGAGCGTGAGGAGAAGAAGCTTCTCGCGGAGGCACGAGCCGCTGAGAAAGAAGAGCGGAAATATCAGGAGATGCTCGAAAAAGCGCGCAAGGAAGCCGGTGGCGGTGAGACCAGTGAAGCTATGCAGGTGAAAATTCAGGAGCTTGAAACTGCCTTGGAACAGGCTCACGCGAACAGCGAGCGCGCCCGTGCCATGGCCGAGATGACAAAGTCCGGATACGTCTATGTCATTTCTAATGTCGGTTCATTTGGGGAGGACCTGGTCAAAATCGGCCTGACCCGGCGCCTTGATCCCAACGACCGGGTTCGCGAGCTGGGTGATGCCAGCGTGCCATTCGGTTTCGACACGCATGCGATGATCTATTCTGAAGGGGCACCGGCACTGGAAGCGGCGCTCCACAAGGAGTTTGCGGAGCAACGCGTGAACATGGCGAACATGAGAAAAGAGTTCTTTCGCGTTTCGCTTGATGAGGTCGAAAACGCTGTGGCAAGACTCGCACCCGATGCTGAATTCTTCAAAGATCGCGAAGCTCAGGAATGGCATGAAACCATGGCGCGACGGAAAGAGAAACTGATGAAAGTCAGCAGCTCAGAGACAGATGAGCTGCCTGCCGAGATATGACATCAAAGGTTCCGGTTACCCTACAATAAATTCATTGTAGGGTAAAAGGATGTTCAAGTATCACACGGCAACCGGAACAGCCACCTGAACTGACCTTTTGGGGCCTCTAAAAGCGAACCGGCCTCCAACCTCTGTGGATCAACCAAACTCAAGCCCATCGGCAATAAGACCTATTGGTGTGGTCGACACCAGGTCAGCAAAGTAGTCATCGATCAAAGTATCGGTGATCACAATGACCATCTCAGAGATCTGACATCCCGCCACAGGACAATCGTTGTGGCTGCGGTTACGAATGTGTTTTCTACCAAAATTTCCTCGAGATTCATGCGCATCCCGCGTCCTTCAAAACTCTCAGCATCTCCGCCTTTTCGTCTGCGCTCGCGGCTTCATCCCGCAGCATGATCTCAAAGGCGTCACGACGTTCACAAATGATCGAGATGCCGATCGCAGGAAGCGCAGCTTCAATGAATGTCCTCGCTGACGGTATGACACTCGAGTCGACGCGCATAACGATAAACGAGGATACAGAATTCCGGTCCGATCCGGCGTGCTGTTCGAAACTGACATGGGCGCCATCAAACCTATCTTTGACAATGTCGTATAGCACCCGCAGTTTGTTAGCGCGCCTCTCGATAGCCAGCCGATCCTCCTCCTTAAGCTCCCTAATTTTGATTTCTTTCATATTCATCTGATCCTCTCCGCTTGCGTCTCCGATCCCAGCACCAGGAACTCGGCGCTTTGTGAATAGGGCCCACATTCAGGAGTCAGGTGCGCCATATTCTCCTCAAATGCATCGGCCCAGATCTCATATTCCTCTTTAGTAGCCTCATCAGGTGACAACGCATTGTGCAACGCAGATACGACGCATTCACTGGCGGCTTTACGCAACAAACGACCTTTGGTTTCCCGTCGCCCCAAGAGCTTCTTTGCATGGTCATCACACATGCGAGAAATTTTACTCTTGGCTCTCGGTAACAGCAAAAGGGCGGAGCGTAACCAAGTTATAGGCTTTTGTTTTACAACAATTCTTTTTCTGGGAGTCTTTCCCCGACAACCCGATTTTTGGATTTCTCGGGGGGCGTAGCGTAACCAAGGTTTGTGAGAAATGATGGAGATTCCTGACCCGCTGTCTCTCAGATCTCTCCGTGATTGCACTCTTGAAGCTGGAACAACCCCAGAGCACTCACGACTTCGCGCTTCGTTGCATCAGTTCGCTCGCGGGCCCGCTCAGTGCCGTTCCGGATGACATTCAGAACATAGTCGCGGTGTTCAGACAAATGCGCCCGCTGCTCACGGATGGGTGCAATGAACGCCTGCAATATGTCTTCCAACCGTGCCTTGATCCTGCCATCGCCAAGGCCGCCGCGTTGATAATGCGCCTTGAGATCTGCCAGATCATTCCTGGCCTCATCAAAGGCATCCAGATACGTAAAGACCACATTGCCCTCGACCTGACCGGGATCCTCTACACGCAAGTGGTTCGGGTCCGTGAACATGGCCCGGACGGCGCTATGGATCTCGTCGGGAGACGCAGAAAGCGAAATCGCATTTCCTCCGGACTTGGACATCTTCGCCTTTCCGTCAATCCCAGGCAGTCGGCCGGACTTGGGAATGACCGCTTGCGCTTCGGGCAGAACCACCGCGCCTGCGGTTGCATTTATCCTGCGCACCAGCTCGTTTGTTTGCTCGATCAGGGGCGCCTGGTCTTCGCCGACGGGCACGACCGTAGCCTTGAATGCGGTGATATCCGCCGCCTGTGCTGCGGGGTAACAGAGAAAGCCGGCGGGGATGTTTCTGCCGAAACCACGTGCCCGGATTTCATCTTTGATCGTCGGGTTGCGCTCCAGCCTCGCGACGGTGATGAAGTTCAAATAGAGCATCGAAAGCTCCGCCAGCGCAGGCAGGTGCGATTGCAGGCAGATTGTAGTCCGCTCGGGGTCGATGCCCACAGCCAGATAGTCCAGCGCGACTTCGATGACGTTGCGACGCACCTTGTCGGGATCATGCGCGTTGTCGGTCAGGGCTTGCGTGTCCGCCAGGAGCAGGAATTGCTCATGGCTGTCTTGATAGCGCAGGCGATTGGAAAGCGATCCCGCGTAATGGCCGATATGCAGCGGCCCCGTGGTGCGGTCTCCGGTCAGGATGACAGGTTTGGTCATATGCGTGTCCTCGTAGATTGTGAGGCACCGCATTGGGAAGCATGGATACAAAAAGACCGCCCAAGCGGCGGCCTCGGAATAGATGGAATTGTCCGGCCGCCTTATTTCGGGGCCAGCCACCAGAGTGTCGAAAAGAGCACCAGGTTATCCATGCCGACAGCAGTATTGCCGGAAACGAATGCCGTCAAGCTGACACAGTGGGTGATTCAACCGCAGATCGCTTCACATAACACCCGTTCAGCGACGTTCGTGGTTCGTTATCCTGGCAGGGTTCGTGTAAGGGTTGCGCGCTCGGGCCTCATAAGGACGGCCGAAAGAAACGGTAAAAGCCCCCGCATGGAATCCTCACTGCAGCCGCGTTGATCCGGCTACGGGATTTGCCGCAAGTGACTGGATCCGTTACGCAAGTCCTGCAACCGTGACGATCAGCTTCTTGGCTATTGACGGCACGCTGCCTTGAAACGTGCCACATCATGCTCCGTTGGCAGTTCACCGGTCGGCGCCTCCAACCGATCGATCTGTTCGAGGGAAAGCCCTGAGGCATCTGCCAGCGCGTCTTTCGTGAGGCCGGCCAGCTTTCTCAGTTTCAGGAGCTCCAGGGCAAGGTCTGTCTTCTCCTGATTTTGCGTGAGAAACTCTTTGAGTTCTGGCCTCTCCTCCAGGATCTCCTGCTTCAGTTCTTCGACGCTCATACTGATTCCTTTCCCATCCAACCCCTCCAAATCGGTGCCATGCTACCAAAAATTGCCTGTCCGGGCACCCGTTGCGGACTCTTCGTCGAGTCCAGTGGACAGAAGATCCATGCAAAGCCCGTCCAATACGCCGATGGCATGTTGACACATCCAGGTCTGACCAGTCCAAATGCAGCGAAACTCAGAAAGGCTCCGGCCATGTCGAAACAAAGCAAGACTTTATCACGGATTCTGAGACACGAGCCTGAACTCGTGGGCTTGTCCCTGATGCCGGGCGGATGGGTGCGCGTTGACGATCTTTTGCGGGGGATGAAACGGATTGGCCAATCACTGAGCGTCGAGGACCTGCACAAGATCGTCGAGGATAACGACAAGAAACGGTTCACGCTTTCGGAGGATGAAACTCTTATAAGGGCCGCCCAAGGGCATTCCATTGAGGTCGATTTGGGTCTTGAAGCCGTAGCGCCACCGGAAACTCTGTATCATGGCACAGCCAGATCAAATCTCGACAGTATATTCAGCGAAGGTCTGAAACCAGGCAGGCGACAACAGGTCCACCTTTCTCCTGATCCTGAAACCGCTGAAAAGGTAGGGCAACGGCACGGAAAACCGACCGTCCTTCGAATAGAAACTGGCAGTATGCATCGGGACGGTTATGCGTTCTATCGGGCGGACAATGCGGTTTGGTTGACGGATTTCGTTCCAGCGCAATACCTGGGTTTCTAATCCGACCGCGATACTTGCAAAACGGACGGGCAGCTGAACCCAGCGGGCTTACTGAATGAACATGGTGATGGAGGGCAACGGTCGTGAGCAATCCATCTATGAAACAATGGTTGTCGCTCACCACAAGCACAAGCTGCACTGTTGAGATCGGCAATGCGTTGGCGGTGATACAAGCTCCGTCAATTGCTTGCCCTTGGCAACCAGAAATCAAGCATCCTCCTCGCCCTCGATCGTTACATCGGTATCTGTCTCGATTGCCTCCGTCAGAGCATCCCTTTTGGGTTTCAGCTCGCCTGGAACGTCGAAATTTGGGTGGCGGCCATCCTCAATCCTTTCAAGAATGGCACCCACTGCTGAAGCGGCAACAGCTTCTTCAACCACTGCTTCTGCGCTGTCACGACACCAAACACTTGATCTTTTGATTTTCTGTTTCAGCAAATCGTCCAGACAGCGCTCCAATTCGTCTGCAGGAACAAACTTGCGCAGAAGTGCAATCAGGTCGGCGCGGCTGAGAGATTGGAGCTTGCTGTCCATTCTGAGACCATAATCCAAAACGAGGCCCAGAGCTATGTTTGGTAAGGACTTCGCCAGAAGCTGACGGAGCCAGGCGGCGGCTGAAAATTGCAGATACCGCCCGTTGATATCTCATGCGAAAAGGTGATCTGAACGAAATCAACAATCGCCGTGTGCTCTGCTGCTCATGCTGGCAATCGGAACTGAATAGTAGACGGTTCCTCGCAAACCTCAGGAAGAGATCAACCCCCTGCCGTCCCGGTAAACCTGCTTCCAGGGCAGAATGGAAAAGGAGGCCCTGAGACCCGTCGGCCAAAACGGATCGTCGTGGATCAGCTTCTCGACCTCACTTTGATCCTCTGCCTCAACGATCCAAAGACCATCGCGCCCTCTGTTCTCACCATCCGTCAGGGGCCCGGCGGCTTCCACGGCCTCGGCGTTGTCTTCGAGGAAAGCTATATGCTCCTTCATGAGAGCCGCCCGAATACCAGGATCGGCATCTGTGGCATCTTCAAACAGGACTATGAATTTCATTGCGGACCCTCACTTTGCTGTGCCGAGTGATTATGGCATGGCAAAGTTGCTGTTTGGCAAAGCCCTTTTGCCAATCTATTCTGCAAAAATGCAGGATCATGATTGGGATGATTTCAAATATCTGCTCGCGCTGCACAGAACGGGCACGCTGCCAGACGCGGCGCGGCGGTGCGGTGTGAATGAAACGACGGTCGCACGGCGTTTGAAACGGCTGCAACAGGCGCTGGGAACAACCCTCTTTGTTCGAAACGAAGCGGGTCGGTATCAATTGGTTGAGTCAGCTCATCAAATACTCGATCACGCTGAAACCATGGAACGCGAAAACACGGTGCTAAGAGAGCATCTGGACCAGTCCTCCGGCCAGATTGGAGGCACGATCAGGATCAGCGCCGTTCCCGTGATCATCAATCACGTCATTCTGCCTCACCTCGGAAAGCTGGGCGACAAGCATCCACACATGACCGTCGAGCTGGTTCCTGAAGCACGAAACATCGACCTGACAAAACGCGAAGCCGACTTGGCTATCCGTTTCTCCCGTCCCGAACAGGGCGGCTTGGCGGCAATGGCCCAAAAACTCGGCGAATTGGGGTTTGATGCGTATTGCGGATCGCAGCTGACACCAGAACAGCAAGATAACGCGGACTGGATCTGCTACGATGATGCCTCAGCATCCCTTCCGCAGGCGCGATGGACAGAGGAGCTTCGAAAGCGCCTCAAACAGCGCCCAAGCAGTTTCCGGGTATCGGACATCGATACCGCTCTTGAGGCGGCGGCCCGAGGCTATGGGAAAGCTGTCCTGCCTAAACTCGTTTGCGAGGGTGACAAAAGGTTTCGTTGTATCGGCGCAGAGACATCGAGATCGGGCATGGCGCGGGATGTGTGGCTGCTATCGCATTCAGATGAAGCGCGTTTGTCGGTAACCACAGTCAAATCCTGGTTGGGCGAATTGCCTTGGGCCTGATCACCGCTCGAATGCTTTGCCACGTTAGACGTCGCCGGTCACCTTCAGATCTGCGTATAGGGCCTCCACTGGCGTGAAGGGCGCGATACCGGCGCAGCTCATCAATTCGTAAAATGGCGTTGAAACCTGTTCGGGGAAATCGAGTTCGGCGACCATGGTCAGGCTTCGCAGCTCCGCCAGCGCAGCCAATGTGTCGAAGCTGATATCGCCGGAGGCCAGAAACTGAACGACTCGGGGAAGAGCCGCTTCAACTTCAACAGCAAGCTGCGGAGTTCGCGCAAGTGCATCCGCAAATGCCATTCCTATCCGCTCTGGCATTGCACTTTCAAAGAAGGCCAGGGCCTCAGAAGATGCAAGTTCGGGAACATTCAAGCGCGGCATACGCGGATAGCACAGGGCGTTCAGTGCCGAGGATATCGTCTGGCGCCATTCCTCCAGTTCCGGGCCGGTGCCATACGACTGCAGCAATGGCGTGCCAACTAAGTCGAAATGACGAATGATTTCTGTGCTGTCCTGAATCAGCGTCTCACCATCCACCAAAATCGGAACGGTCAATCTGTCGACCCTGCCCTCAAGATCGGCTGGTGCCTGCCCCGGCGCCACATAGATGAGTTCGGGCGACAGACCCTTCAGCCCAGCCATTATGCGGGCACGCACGCAAAATGGACAGGTTTCAAAGACAAAGAGTTTCATCGAAGTTACTCCGCCACCCTCACAGGTAGACAACGCCAAAACGTTCCTCGATCAGCTTCAAATCTCGCTCGCCGGTTTCATTCTGGCGAGACGTTTCGGCCATGAAGTCCTCGGCCCAATCGCCGGGGAAGATGTAGCTGATCAGCTTGGCGGTCGTATCGCCCACGTTTTTCATGTAGTGGGAGACACCGCGCGGGCATTGGATGCTGGCGCCGGGCC
The DNA here is from genome assembly GCF_057221175.1 of Ruegeria sp. HKCCD3925. NCBI lineage: Bacteria > Pseudomonadati > Pseudomonadota > Alphaproteobacteria > Rhodobacterales > Roseobacteraceae > Ruegeria > Ruegeria sp. HKCCD3925. Next base: position 121,350 of record NZ_JBWVBI010000005.1, on the reverse strand, counting down.
CGGCCCTGAAAACCTCATCGCCGATTTTGACCTCAAGGTCACCTTCGATGATGTGAAAGGTCTGGTCTTCCCACTTGTGGTAGTGATCAGGAATGCAGCTGCCGGGCGCGATTTCGCCCGCGCCGAAGACATACTCGGACTGGGTGTCCTCCTTGCCAGCCGCGACCGAGGTGTATTCGTTTTCGGCCATGAAATACTTGCGGCCTTCATGCCAGCCGCTAATGACCGTCTTCTTGCCGGTAGTTTCGGTTTTCTTGGGCATGTCATGCTCCGTTTTCGGGTTATTTGGGTGGGGCAGGATCGGGCAGTGAACCTGCCCGGTCTGTTCAGGTCAGTGGCCGTGCCAGATCGAATAGGCCATGCGCTCCACATGGGCAGACAGGTTCTGGTCATACATGAACCAGTGGCTGAACTCGGGCAACTCGACCGTTTCCTTTAATTCCTCGACCGTCTTGCCCGCAGCAAGACCTTCCGACACGGCTTTGAAAAGCGCCTCGTTGAAAGCCAGATCCTCGGCCAGTTGCTCCGGCGATGACATCGGCATGTGCCCTGATATGACCGTGTCGAATTCCAGTTCGGTCGTTACGCGGCGCAGCGTATTTAGCGAACCCACGTAGTCATGCGTGTTCAGGCGACCGGGAAGGTTCACGAAACCCTGAAGGTGCCAATCCACGGCCATGAGAACCTTGTCTTCTGGCATGTAGATGGCGCTGTTGCACTGACCATCGTTCGAGCCGTAGTAGCGCATTTCGACGACCTTGCCGCCAAGCTCGATCCGGTATTCGTCCCCTTCATAGGTTACGTCAGGTTGCACGACCCGGTTTTCCAGATCACGGCCCAGCAATTCGGCGCACCCTTCATGCGTGATGAACTCGGCACCTTCGTCCTTGAAGATCTGTCCCCCGCGGGAATGGTCGAAATGGGGATGGGAATAGAGCACTTTGACCACGGGCTGATCCGTCAGCTTTGCAATTTCGGCGCGCATTTCTGCGGCACGGAATTCCTGGTTGGGGTCGACGACGATGACGCCGTCGTCGGTGATCACGATCAGGCTGGAATAATGCGCCATGTGGAACTGATAAACACCGTCTTTCAGCTCGGTCATGACAGGTTTCATCTCGTCATCAGCGGCGGTCGCGGCGCTCGCAAAGGTGGTTGCGGCCGCAAGGGCTGTGAGAATGCGTTTCATGGCAAGGGCCTCCTATTGTGTGGGAGGCTATATATCCTTGACGAAAGCAAATATAATTAGAGCATTATGCAACAGAGAACTTACCAAAAGTATCGAATGGATAAGCTCAGAAAGATGGCTGTTTTCGCCCGCGTGGTCGAACTGGGCAGCTTCGCAGCCGCTGCCGCGGATCAGAACGTTACCCCTGCAATTGTAGGTCGACATGTGGCCGATCTTGAGGCGATGCTGGGTCTGCGGCTTATCAACCGCACCACACGGTCGATGGAGGTGACCGACGCGGGTCAGCGTTACTATCATGGCTGCAAAACCATGCTGGACCAGATGGCGGAACTGGAACAGGATGTTGCGGATCGAAAAGGCGTCGGTCCTTCGGGCATTGTCCGCGTGGCAGCGCCCGAAGGCATGGGCACTCTGCTGATGGATGCCGCTGAAAGCTTCCAGAAGCTCTATCCGCAAGTGTTGTTCGATCTGGTGTTCGACAACGATCAGACTGATTTTGTCAGTGCAAAGGTCGATCTTGCGATCCGGTTGGCGATCTCGCTTGAAGACAGCTCCCTGATTGTCACCAAACTAACCGATACCCGGCTGAGTTTGTTTGCTGCCCCATCCTATCTTGAAAGATGTGGCGTGCCGACCACCGTTCAGGAGCTCGACAACCATGCCTGTCTGGCGTTCGGCGGCTCACGCTTTGGCGACAGCTGGCCGCTGTTAACAAAGACCGGCCTGCGCAAATTGCGGCAACCCTGGCGCATGGTGATAAACCAAACCCACATCTACCGAGAAGCGCTGATCCGGGGAATGGGGATCGGGTTATTGCCGGAGATCATGGCCTTGGACCTGGTTGAGGCCCGGCGACTTTCCCAAATTTACCTGGATGACAGATTTCCAGACGTCGGCGTTTTCGGCGTTTATCCCGACAAAGCATTCCAACCACACCGCGTCCGATTGTTTCTCGAGCATTTGAGGAAGCAGCTCGGGGAGTATCAAGCCTGAAGAAGACAGGTTGTGGACCCGAGAGTAAAATCTCCATATGTGGAGAGGCCAGGCAGACCTCTCCCGTTCTTTGTGTCATGCAGCACGGCGCCTTCTATCACGCTCTTCGATCAAAGGTTTGATCGACCGCTCTGACATATTGAACTCTGGGTTTGGGCTGCTGTTGAAATAGCCCTGCACATACTCTGGAGAGTGAGCGTGGAACCCTGAATAAAGCGCAGCAGCAATCAGATTGGTGTTGCTGACATAGCTCTCTGAAAGCAAAACCTCCCCCGGCAAAGAAAACGCAAGTTTTTCGGCGATGTGTTTCAAACCGTAACTTGTGTGACGCATGTTTGGATTCTTGAGTGGCTTGATGCACGAGGCGAATGCCAAGGCTTGGAGAAATTCGCGCTGAGGTTGGATCTGCATAAGATCTATCCGGCGCTCACTCAGGTCATTTTGGATTGCGTTTTGCACAGCGCTCCACCGCTCTTCGATGGGCAACCCCGCGACGATCTGCTCGCGTTCGTGTCGCTTAGGCTCCAAACACCCCAACCCAAAACCCCAATTGTGAAGAAGTGGGTTTTCCCGGGCAACTTTCGGCCGAGCGGCTGTAGCGAGCACGGCATAAAGGTCGTAAGCTGTGAAACTGTGTCCACGCTCGTTTGCGAATTCAGATGCTGCGGCGGGGTCAAGGTCAAACTCAATCTCACTGCCACGCGAATGGTTGAGAGACGCCTTAAGCGATGCCAAGGTCCTAAAGCCACATCCTCGGGCCAGAATTTCAAGACGATGTGTAGGCGAAATGGCCCGATGATGCAGCTCGGCAGCTGCTTTCAGTAGCGGCAGGTCGGTTTCGCAAAAATGGAATTTGATCTTCGTTTCGATCATAGTCGTTCTCCAGGGAGTCGCGATCGCCGATTACACACAACCCAGGATCTGATTGATCGAAGTTGTTTAGCTTTGTGTGATTGAAGTTCAACCACCAATAGTAAAAGAAGGTTTGACCCGGCGACAGGTCAGGGATTCACCCAACGCCAAATATGGGCTTGATGCCTGCCGGGAACAAGATGGCTTACATAAAATTTCACAATTGCACCACTGATGTATGGTTTCAGTGCTCGTCGCAGATCCCCAATTGAGACCAAGGGAAATCAACTCTAAGGATGGGTCGCAAACGTAATTCATTACCCCTGATGGAGGAAAATTTGATTACCATTGGTATCCGTGTGGCTCCAACATTTGTTGTCTTTGCAATATTTGACACCGATGCGTCAGTTGTTCAAAGCGTTGAAAAAATTGTGGTTCCAGCGGCGTTTGACCCACCAGATGCGTTAAAATACGTGAGGAGCAACTTGTTGGACATCCTTCGCGAGTTTGAAGTTGAAAAGGCGGGCCTGCGAACCACAGAGCCGAGTGCGCAGACTAAAAATATCGCTCGAATACAGTTTGAAGGAGTCATCTTGGAGGCCTTCGCAAGCAGTGACCTGAAAGGCTACTATATAGGCCATGTTTCCTCGATCGCGGCAAAAGTCGGCATCTCGCGAGACCAATTCAAACCGATGATTGAGAACAGGCAAGCACCCGATATTGAGAACTGGCACTTAATGAAAAAAGAAGAACGCGAAGCCATTCTGTGCGCAAAAGGAGCAGAAAATGCTTAAGCCTCACAACCGTGCCGAAGTTCAGTTCAATTTGGTAAGAGAAATAGGGCATGAAGGGCGGAACTCGACTGCCTATGTTGTTCATGACGTTCAGTTGGACAATGAAATTGTCATGAAGCGTATCAGGAAGGCTGATTTTGCCTCGTCAGATGAGTTTTTTGATGAGGCAAGAATCCTTCATGCGACTTCACACCAGAATGTGGTGCCAATTCTTTATGCGTGTGAAGATGCCGACCACGTCTATTTAGCGCTCCCGTATTTCCAAAATGGGTCACTAAAGGCACTAATGGCCGCCCAAAACCTGACCGTGAGAGAAATAGTTCGCCTCGGATGCCAACTTCTTTCTGGCCTTCACAACATCCATTCCAAGGGCCTCATCCACTTTGACATCAAACCAGACAACGTTCTCATATCTGATAGAGGCGAAGCGCTTCTTTCAGACTTTGGTCTCGCAAAGCAAATGTATCTCGGTCAGGCCATGCAAACATACTTCTACACGCCCATCGTTGCCCCTGAAGTCCTCCACGGAAATGTTCACGACCTGCGTTTCGATATCTACCAGTTTGGCTTAACGCTCTACAGAATGTGTTGCGGGGAAGGTGCGCTGCGCGATCAATTTCAGGCGTTAGGCACTCGAGACGACATTGTGAGAGCTCTCCAGAGCGGAACATATCCAAATCGATCAACGTTTCCTGAACACATCCCAGATAGACTTAGGAAGGTGATTGTGCGATGTTTGGAGATGGATCCAAACGATCGCTACAGTTCGGCTCTTGAAGTGGCAAATGCGCTCGCGATCGTTGAAGACTGCTTAGATTGGCGCTTTGAGGAAGGTGCCGGAGGTAAAATATGGTCTCGGACAGACGGTGAAACTGAAAGAAGGTTTTCTGTTTTACCCGATGGTTCCACTGAATTTGTGTCCATTAAGGGAGGCAGGCCGCGCCGCAAAAGCGAACACTGTTGCAACAGTATGACTGAAGCAAAGTTAAAGCGTGTCTTGAAATCTGAAGGATGAATACTGTCAAAAACAATCCGAAGGCGTATAAGAAACGCGAAGTGGCAGCTCCTCGAAGGAGTGCCACAAGCAAGAGTGACAAGTCGGCTGCGACCAAAAAATTCATCAACGCGCCTGTTTCGGCTGATCTCTATATTGACCTGGGAGAACCAAACGCCCGCAAAGCATAGTCTTCGGAATTTGCAGCTACAAGTTAAGCCCTGTTTGGTAATCCAGAGCCAATTTCATCAAAAAACCTACGAACATTAGGACATCAAAAAAGGGGTCCCCAGCAATGCTTTTTGCCGTGGGCTCTTTCTTGTATTGGCTTCCTATGTCAGCCATTTTAATCCCTAATCACAAGGTTTTCCGCACAGCGGAATGAGAAAAGACTACTGAGATTGTCGAGCAGACACCAAATCAGCGATCCTAACTAAAGCGCCTCGGTTGGTCGTGCCAACCGACTTCTCACCAATGAGATTGATGCCGGCAGTTTCCATACGTTTCCTGAGCGCTTTTCCTGACGACCCTTGCTGACGGGCCAAATCAGCCACCGGAATGAACTCTCTCTGAAATGCACTTAAATCCTCTGGGGATACCAGGAATTTCTCTTTGGACGCATGTGATGACGTAGCTGATGCAAGAAGCCCGATCCTGCACCAATGCACAACCACTTCTGGCTTCCATCCTGTGATCTCTGCGACCTGATGCGCAGTCCACTGAACCGACATAACACTGGGCTGCAGCGCGCGAGTGATATCATCGGCCGCAAATCGGAAGTCACCCAATCTGCTGTCCTGATCTGCATAAACGGGCGCAATGCTTCCCTCGGAAATGCGCTTGTAGAACGCGAGAAGCGCCGACCGATCCGTCGTCTTACGAAGATTGATGTCACGGAAAGCTATTGCTTCTTTGTGACAATCACCGCGGTCCCCTATGCGAATTTGGTCCTGAAAAGCCTTCAATTTTCTCAGATCGAAAGGGCCATCCATCAAGGCAGGCAACGCATCGACGTCCTCACGCGCAACCATCCCCGCTTCCTGCATAAGATTGAACTGGTTTTTGCCAACGCCAAGGAACGCCATTGCATCTTTCGCAGAGAGGTAGTTATCCCGATCTGCGATCAGGACCTCCACTTCGTCTCGAGGCACCATGGTATGTTTGTGTCCGTAGCCTGATGTTGATTGACGGCCACGGAGCGCGCCAGCAGCAACAGCTGCCACAACGCGTTCTGCTCTCACACCAAGCTGCCGACTTGCCTCGGCCGCGGAGATCCATGCTCGGTCACCCGATACACCGACCGAGTAGGAGCCTTCAAAGTGCTGACCAACAGTCTGGTGAAGACGATCATGGAACGGCTTATAGGCTTCGCCCCGGAAGGCCATCAAACGCTGATACCATTTGCCTAACTGCGCTGGAGCGCTGTTTGCGGATATATCTCCCTCAGCGAGACGAATACGAACGTGCTCATCGAAGCCTGAGGGCCAGTTCTGAAACAGAGGTTCGGCAAGGCGAAGAAACGATCTCGTCTCTTCCAGGCTTTTGGGCAGCGGTGTTTTGCCCTGCTTCCCGGTTCTTGTTTCAGCGGATCCAGTGGCTGCGAAATAGACAAAAGAAGCCAAATCGTTCGGGGCATCATCGCACCACGGCCCAAAACCAAACGCGATAGATGACCTGCACCCCCCGGATGCGATCAACTCACTGACCCAGACTTCAAAGGGTTCAGCCTCTTCCGCCGGCCTATCTGAGAGGTCCTGACCGCACTCACATGTCTGCAGGCCGCCGGTTTTTGTCGTTATGACGGCGTCACAACGAGGGCATGTCTCTTCCAGTCGCGTATGGTGAATGGGGCAGGCGCTGACCAGGCAATGCCGCCAGGATTGCCTCCAAAACCTGCTCTCCTCGAGGCAAGCCGGACAATAAGGATCTATGTGCGTGCGCTGGAAACGCCATTGCAGAGTTCGCTGCGTCGCTCGTTCCGCCGGGGCGATCGCCTCCAGTTGGTGGAGGGGGACACCGAGCTTATCAGCTACCCCAGGCAGGGCCTCAACCATCGGACGGCCATATGGCAGCCCAAGAAGCCCGAAAAACTCCGACACATGCAGGTAGCCATGTTCGCGTGCCTCACGGCGAAGGAAACCGACAAGGCTCTCGTCTGGTTCCGGTGTAATCGATCTGGGCGGCACCTACCCGGTCGCTCCGACAGCTTCCAGGTCACCGACAGTGATTGGCTCAACCGGAAGTCCCGCTTCGTGCATGACTGCCACGTAGGATCTGGCCAATTGGGTGTCAGTTGGGAGTTCTGGTTGGAGGAACCATTCTGGCATTGCCTGATCCTGAACCAGTTGTCTCGCGGCTCGAACAACGTCCTGAAACGTCATCACGTTGTCCTTTATGACAGCCGAGGCGCCCTTCAAAATACGGAGCACTTGCCCGACGCGACCGCCAGACAAACCATAGAGCCGGACCGCCATTTCCTCGTCATCGAAATCGATCTTAACGTCGCATTGATCCAGTAGGTCAAAGATACTGAAGACAGCCTCCGAATAGGCCACCCGATCATCTTCGCTGCTCCAGGAATATGGGAGAATGTGGATCGTTTTCAGCGATCGCTCGCGGAATTGCTCGTTTTCATCGATGATTTTCTGAAACTTCGGCAGTCCCGCCAGGATCAATATAACCCCGGCATCGTCTATCAGACGTTTGAAATGGTCGCCCGTCGCGCGCGCCGAGAGGTTGGCACCGGTTTCCGCACAATGATTGCATTCATCCAAAGCGATGATCTCAAGACCCTCGTCGTGCACGTTCTGAATCAATCGCGTTCGAAGATCGCCGATACGCTCACGTGGCCCATAAGAGTAGCCGAACGACCGCAGCATGGTGCGATACAAATCCAGATCATTGGGTTTCGCAGGAATGGTCTCAAGTCCGAAGTTCGGGGATGGGACCGTCTTTCCCGGACCTTGGGTGGTGCGCTTCAGAGCATCCTGGAGATCATGAAGAAGATCAGTCTTGCCGCATCGCGTTGGTCCAAGCAGTGGAATGATTGCACCTGTTTGATGCCGGGCCAACTTGACGGCACTAAGCATCTCATCGAAGCTGTCCTGATATGCGCGATGCCGGATGCGGATATCCATTAGGCTCGGGTCAAACTTGCTGGTCACGGCTTCGATCTCCGTTCGATTTGCGGCAGTGGCTTGGGTCGGGCAAGCATGGTTCGAGTGTCATTCGAAATGTCACCAATTGCCTGTTCAATTTCTTCCGTGGCTGAATGGGGCGTTTTCGAGTTCTCGATGATCTCTGCGTCCCGCCTACGCTGAGCGTTCTTTTTCACACGCTGCTTGCGTTTCGTGCCCAATGGTTTGTCCCCATGGTGAAATTTTTTGGCTATCGCCGCCAGAACCCTCTGCCCCGACAGGAATTCTTCGGGATCCGGCGCTAAAGCTTTTCGGATCCGCTTCAACTCAGATAACGAGATGGCTGGCATGAAGGCATCTTTGGCGGAAACCATGATCATCGTTTGATCACTTGGGTGAATGACCCCAATGGCGCGGACATCTGTTGGGTCATAACGGATGGAAAGGTCATGACTTTCACCGATTGTTTCGAACAGCTTCCGAAGTGCGCTCGACGAATATTGGATACGCTCAAACTCAATACCATATCGATGCAGTTTGCGAGTGGCACGGCCACCGAAAAACATCTGGTTCATTTGATCCGGTGTGGGTGGCTCGGGGATAAAGAAATCCTCGCTCAACCTTTTAGCACATTTCAGGGGGCTTTCTGTGGTCCTCAGCGCGGACTCAATTCGGCGCTGTGGGGTCGTTGCAAAGACGTCGTGCCGCCATCTCTGCATGACGGTCTCAAACTCCTGAAATGTGAGCCGCGCCTCTTTCATCGCCTTTTTTTGTCCGGTCTTTACCCTTCATTTCGGAAGTGACGGTTGCTCCTGGCAGAGTGGTTAGGAACATATTCAACGTCCTGAAGAACCGCTCGATGAAAGGCTTGCCTTGTGGGGTTCCAGGTAGGTTCGGATTCAACTCAAAAAGTGCTGCTTTGACGGCGCTTTCGATGACATCCCCTGAGTTTTCGCTGCCCTGGTCCGTCACGACATCCATTGGGCGCACGTAATATGGAAACCTGTTTTCGATTTCGAACTTGTCAAAGAACCCGTCTGACTTGGGAAGCATCATTTCCTTCAGGGTCTGGACTGTCAGAACGGACGCCGGCTCTTTCAGGCTGAGTTGCATGCCGACGCACATTCCTGTCGCGCAATCAATAGCCGCGCAAACCCATGGTCGGCTCACTGTTCCTTTGTCGTCGACAACGATAAACAGGTCGACTTGAGTGCTATCCATCTCCACACGTTCGAATGGCCTTTCTACTCGCGCAAAGTGACCCGCTTGCAAGAGCCGCATTTTGGCCTCGTGACCGCCGACGCGTGTTTTCACAACGTCGGCGTGCGGCAGGCTGCGGATGATCCGATCAACAACCTTTTGGCCATGCGGTTGAGGTTCGATGTCATAATTGGCACAGCGCTCAAGACAAACAGCCCGGGCATCTCTCCAGACTGCCTTCGCTGTTTTGCGGTCCGTTCTCAGATACTGCTCTTCCAGAATATCGAGGACAATTTCTTCGAAAAGCGCATCGTTACGAGTAGTTCTATTCCCGGATCGGTAACGGCCATCTTTGAGGCCAACGTCACCTTGCTCACGATGTGCCTTTATCCATTTCTGAATTGCCCGGACGCCAGGAAACCTTTCTGCATGCTTTGCGAAACGCAAATCCGCAAGAAAGTGCTTACGCATCAATATGATCCGTTCTTCCCAATTGAAGCCATCTTGCCTCAATCTCTCGGCCATTTTGATGACTTCAGATCGAAACTGAGCGTTCAATCGCTCTTCGATACTTATGTATCGACCAGAAGCTGATGCCTGTTCATCAGGCGCAACATTGCCACGCGATATTTGAAGCCGGAAATCTATGTCGGATATCTCGTGAACCACGCCCTCAGGCGATTTGAGCTGCACTGCAGGCCGCCCGACAACTCGACCGATGACTTCATGCTGAACGCCATCGATACCACTCTGGCGCCCGTCATACTTTTCGATCATCTCTGTCATAGCGCAAGAATCTCCAGATGCGCAGTGCTTCCACCTGCAGCCTTCAGGGTTGTTTTGGGGCCGAGGTCTTGGTTCTGGATGTCGAAAGCAAGGATTCCGGTCAGGATAGATCGGATGATGTCGCTTTGGCTGAGACCAGTGGCACGCATTGCGTCGGCGAAAGTAAATGGACCCTCACCAAGGTTGGCAATCGCAGAGGCAGGTGCTTTTGCCAATTTTTCCCCGGCATACGGTCTCATGTGTTTGGCGTTTAGCGAGAGCGTTTCTGTGAGGATCTGTTCAGTTATCAAAAGCAACTGGTGACCAAGTTCGGCCAGTTGAGCAGGCAACCTGCGGTAGTCAGGATTGTCTGCAATGAAAAACGTGCTTTTTGTCTCGACGAACACGTGACCGCCACAGTTGAGGGTCAACTTGAGATCCGGAGTATACGGGCGTGGCGTTGTTCCGGAGCCTGCATATTCGAGCGTCAGATCCTCCTTCGTCGCATAGATCTTCCCGGTGTCCAGATCGAAGGTCAGCGGTTGCGGGCGGATCTTCTGCACGCGCGGATCAATCATGGCCAAATACACCGCTGCTGATTCAAACCGGCTTTCCGTCTGAACAATGCCATCCAGCTTATGTCCAGACAGGAAGTTCGCCTTTTGGTTCTTACCGCGTTTGTGAATCCGGCGGGCGGGAGTAAGTGCGTCAGGATCGATCTTCATGCCTCGCCAAATGCACAAGCAACGATGGGAGATCAAGAAAAGAATGTTTTACAGTGAGTTAACGAGAGCGAAACGGAAAATTCTGGGCCAGAATTTTCCGTTTCGCCTTGAAAAAGCAACTTCCAACTGCTTGTCGATAAAATGCCGAATCGCCGAGCGACCAATCAAGCTTCAGATGAGAACTTTCTTCAAGTCATTCAAAACTGTTGGCTGAGCTCTGCCAACACTCAAACACAATACCACCATGACTGATGCGGCAATCCAGGCAGATCACCACTTTGAACGAAACAAACAGCTTCTGGTTGCCTCGCTGCGAACCTTCGGAACTTAGACGTAAGGGTGCGATGGACGCCACCGAGGGTTGAACAAAAGGTTAACCACCGCCACACTGGACCATGGTCGCGAAAACTATTTGAGAAGACGACAGTGAGTGCATTTACCAAATACTCTATAGTAAGGACAAAATGGTTGAAAATAGATCGAAATTAGTTCGTTTATTTGTGCGAAATATTGGCTGCATTGGATCCGACGGCATAAATATAGCTCTTGATGACGTCGTATGCGTCGTTGGCCGGAACAATTCCGGAAAGTCTACATTGCTCCGAGCTTACGAGCTTGCCCAAGGCAGCGAAAAATTTGACTGGTCTCGCGACCGATGTGCCACTGCACCTGATGACCAACCTTCTGAGGTGATCCTTGAAGTTCATATCCCTGAAGGAATTGGCAACATAAATGAAGAATGGAAGGAGGAAAGAGATGGCCTCCGAATTCTCACCAGCAGATGGCAATGGTGGCCGGAGAAAGTCGAAGACGGCAAGGTTTCCCCTATCAGACAAACCCGCAAGCCCGGTCAAGCAGAAGATGAAAACGACGGATACGCCGAAGATGGTAAAGCCGGTGGTGCCGACAATGTGTTCAAGGCTCGCTTGCCTCAGCCGGTCCGGATTGGATCACGGGGAGACCCCATCGAGGCCGAAAAAGCCCTTATGAAACTCGTCCTCGAACCAGTCGGCACTGCGCTCTCAAATGCCGCTGCAGACACGAACACCTCTCTCGCCAAAGCTATCGCGCAGCTTAACGATGGCGTCGACGAAATTGTTCAGGACCAGAAGGCTCAATTCAGCGAGGCGGTCTCGGACGTAGAACAAGGCTTTACTACTGTATTTCCTGAACTATCGGTCAAATTGGATGTTCAGGCCGCGCCTCCGAAGTTCGACGCTGCCAAGTTAATTGCGGATGGTTCCGGATTGCGTGTCACAGACGGCGGGGCGGATGTTCAACTATCGCAGCAAGGCGCGGGCGCGCAGAGAGCGTTGTTTTGGACTATGCTTCAGGTTCGAAATCGCCTCGTTAACGACAAAAAACTTCGTGCAACCAAGGTCAAGGAATTAACGACTGAATTGCGTAAGGCCAAAAAGAGCCCTGAAAAATCGAAAGAGATACAAGCCCAAATCAACTCGATAAATGCTGGCGGCGCATTACCTGACGACGATGATGATCCTGCTCTGCCCGGTTACATCCTTTTGATAGATGAACCTGAAAACGCACTTCATCCACTCGCCGCTCGTGCAGCGCAACGGCAGCTATACCAGCTTGCCGAGCAGGCTGAGTGGCAAGTTATGATGACCACTCATTCGCCGCTCTTTGTGAATCCTGCAATGGATCACACTACTATCCTGCGTCTCGAACGCGAAGGTGAGGGTGAAAACTCCGGACCGCGCACATTCCGAACTGACGAGGCTGGCTTCACCGGCGACGAAAAGGAAACCCTGAAGGCAATTCAGGAGATGGACCCAACCTTCTGCGAAGTTTTTTTTGGAACCTACCCAATATTGGTAGAGGGTGACACAGAGCACGCAGCCTTCATAGCCGCCGTAGTTGAGGTTGGGCACGAACTCATCGATCAAGTCACAATTATTAAGGCGCGGGGAAAGCCGCAGCTCCGAGCGATCATGAAGATGCTCATCCATTTCCAGAAAGATTTTGGCGTGTTGCATGACTGCGATTGGCCATACGGCAGGACCAAAAACAAAGATGGAAAGCTAAAAAAATCCAGCTCTTGGTCGCACAATGCAGAAATACGCAAACTCGTTAACGAGGCAAGGGCACTCGGTATCGGAGTGGCACATGAGGTAAGTATTCCAGATTTCGAACGCCGCATCGGTTTGCCTCAAGGGACCACCGGCAAGCCGTTCGAAGCCTATCGCGCAATAAAGCAAGGCGAGGAAATCAAAAAAGATTTGCAGGCGCTACTGCAACTCCTCAAACAGCCAACGCACCATGAAGATGGAAAAGCCCCGGAGTGTGACGCCGAAGAATTTGTGTCCAAGGTGTTAGAGGAGCTCGGCCAAGCGGTCGCGCAAAATGAGTGGGAGGATAGTTTCCGCCTCGGAGGTTGACCGATCTGGCCTTCTCGTTCCTGACACATAGCGTTTGATCGGGTGACAAAAATTCCAATTTCCGCTCAACTAACTATAGAAAGACTGATACCGTGCATGATTTGAGAGAATAATCATTGAACGATTCAGATCCTGGATAATCGCATGCGTATTCTTCACACAGCAGACATCCATCTTGGACATTGCCTAAACGGCTGGGATCGGGAAGACGAACATCGCGCTTGGTTCGAGGCACTGGCTGACGTCGTCGAGCGCGAAGCAATTGATCTGGTCCTGATTGCGGGCGACATCTACGATAACACGAACCCCTCAGGTGAAATCCAGGCACTCTTCTACCGTAGCCTCATAGCACTTCGCGAGCGCCGTCCGGGTATCTGCGTTGTCATCAGCGGCGGCAATCACGATCCGGTCCGCCGCCTCGAAGCACCCTCTGCCCTTATGAAAGCACACAATTTTCATGTCATCGGCGCGGTGCGCCGCAAAGCCGGTGCACCCAGCGTGGAAACGGGACGGATCCTTCCGGGCGAGATCGATCTCGACCACCACCTCGTTCCCATCTGCGGCGCGAACGGGAAGGCAGTTCTTTACGTTCTTGCAGTTCCCTTTTTAAGGGCGTCGAACCTGCCTGGTCTTTCCTTCGGCGATGCTTCAGCATCATCTGAAAGCCCAATTGCCGCTGCCGCCCGCCGTTTCTTTGAGGAGATAACCGCGTCGGCTGCGTCCCGTATGGACGCGCTCGGCCATTCCGACCTCCCGCTCGTGATGACGGCGCATCTGCACTGCGCGGGTGGGCTCGAGAGCGAAGGCGCCGAACGCAGGATCATGATTGGTGGAAACCATGCTCTTCCTCCGGACGTCTTTCCTCAACGAATTTCCTACGTAGCCTTGGGGCACCTGCACAGGCCGCAGACCTTCACGGGCGAACGAGTGCGATATAGCGGATCCTGCTTTCCCCTCTCGGCCTCCGAAATCGGGTATGACCACGGTGTGACGATTCTCGATCTCACGGACGGCGCGTTGAGCCATCGCCATGTCTCCGTGCCTCGGCCTGTTCCTATCCTACGCATTCCGGACAAAGGGAGCGGTGTAACGGCTATCGACATCGAGGATCTCGACGACGCCCTCGACAAGGTTTTAGAGAAAAACCCTATTGGCGTTGATACCCCCATCGGTCTTCGACCGTTTATTTATCTTGAAATGAAAGCGTCGGACGCGGCGTCTGTCATCATGACCGACGCCACTGACCGTGTTAAGGCGCGGGGCCTAAGGCTTGCTGGCATCCGCGTGCGTAAGGAAACGGATGGTGCGAACCTGATCACGAGAAATACGGCCTCCGTTGCAAAAAGCCTTCGTGAGACAACGCCAGAGGCGCTCTTCGCGCCGGCTTTCCGAGAAAAGCACGGGATCGACCCGGAAGACCGCCATCTGGCAGTCTTCCGTGAAGCGCTCGTGGACGAAGAAACCTGAGCAGTAGATTTGAAGGCATGGAAATTCTCTCAATAAAGGGCGAAAATATAGCGAGCCTGGCCAAGCCGTTCGAGATTGATCTCGAAAATGGCGACCTTGCAAACTGCGGTCTCTTTGCAATCACCGGTAACACAGGTGCTGGGAAGTCGAGTCTGCTCGATGCTCTGTGTCTCGCGCTCTACGGCAGCTGTCCGCGCCTTGGCGCATCCGGCGTCCGAGATACAGTGCCGGATGCATCCGGCGATTTAATCCAGTCCGACGATCCACGGACCCTTTTGCGGCGGGGCGCCACGACTGGACACGCCATTGTTTGTTTCCGTGGTAAGGACGGCATAGACTACGAAGCGAGCTGGTCAGTGCGTCGCGCCTATGGAAGACCCACTGGGAATCTGCAGGCTGTGGACAGGTCGATCACGCGCCTTTCCGACGGGCAAGTGCTCGAAAACCAACTCCGACGCGTGAATGAACGCGTAGTCGAACTCACTGGCCTTACCTATGAAGAATTCCGCCGCTCTGTGTTGCTGGCCCAGGGCGACTTCGACAGCTTCCTGAGCGCCAAGACGAGCGAGCGTGCCGCCATCCTCGAAAAGGTTACTGGAACAGTGCTCTACCGGGCAATCTCCCGCCGTGTCTACTCCGGCACTCAGGTCGCAGAACGGGCTGTTGAAGACCTCACGCTCAAGCTCGGTGAACACACGATCTTGAGCGAGGAGCGAAAGGCGGAGATCAGGGAGCGTCAGAGTATTCTCGCCTCACTTCGAAAGGATACAAAAGCGGCGCTAAAAAACATCCAGGCCGATCTCGATCACTACGCGAAACTCGAGACTGCAAAGCTGAAACTCGCGGAGGCAACAAGCGAGAAAGAGGCGACCCAGAATGCCTGGCAGGATGCTGAGGCAGACCGTGCTCAACTTGCACGGCTGCGAAAGTCAGCCAGCGTTCGTGCGGAGTTCACTGAGGAGCGCGATGCACGCGCCTCGCTGAAGCAGGCCCAAGAGACACTCAATTCTCTCGAAGTGGACCTGAAGTCCGCAGTTGAAGCTGAGGCACAATTAAGGAAGGCTCGGACAGACGCACAGAATGACGTCAATAGGCTGGAAGGCCGGTTCAAAGAGCTCGGTCTGGTATGGTCCGAAGCTGAGCGCCTCGATGCGAACATCACTACTGCAGAGGAAGAGCTCAACAGCGCCTTGGCTGATGTCGAGACGTGCCGTGATCAAGAGAACACACTCAATCAAACGACTGCGGAGAAGCAGGCAACGCGTGATCGAATCCTCGAATCTATGAAGCCTTTTCGGGCGGCGATTAACGCCGAAAGAGCTGACCATGTCTTCGAAACGCAATGGGACATACTGCATGATCGACTCGCACGTCGGATCAAGTGCGCTGAAACTAAGATCAGGACTTCGAAACAGATCACGGATATTGAGAAGGAAATTAAAAGCAAGCAAAAGCGGCTGTTCGAAATCGAAAAACTTCTCTCTGAACATCGTGCAAACAAAAGTCGTTTCGAATTGACTCGAAAAGAGAAAGAAAGCGCGCGCGGCACACTTGCCGAGCGCAATCCGGCGGGTCGACTGACTCGCCTCATAACTTCCGAGGCCAACATCCGTAACCTGTTACAGACGGCGCAATCCCATGTATCTGAAAACGTAAAACAAAAAACGCACGATGAAGAAAGGGAAAAAACCGAGCAATATCTGGCTCAGTCTGAGCAGGATATGAAGTCCGCGCAGTCAGCTCTTGCCGATGCAGAATCGCGCATCCGGGCCTTGGAGGCACCTACAGAGATGGCCGAGGTTGCAATTTCTGCCGAGGCTCGCAGCTTACGTCTGCATTTGGTTGAAGGTGAACCCTGCCCCGTATGCCGGTCAACGCACCATCCCGTGCATGACGACGAACCTACGGCCGAGCTTGCACGCCGGTTGCGGGATGATCTCGAGCAGGCGCGCCGTGACCGGAACACGCAGTCCGGGATCATGGTCTCAAAGGAGGCCTTCATAGCGGAGACGAAAGCGCGGCTCCGGGCTATGACCGTCGAGCGTGAGACGCTCGAGGGAAGTATCGCGAGCCTCGCCCAAGATTATGCTGAGACAGCGCGCACGGAGGACAACGGACCGGTGGCGGAGCATGTGCCGCAGAGCATCGACGGCGCCTCCTCATTAGTCGTGGTTGCTCTGAGCGCGTTACTCGACAGAATGCAGCAGTGGAAGTCGACTCTTGCAGGCAAGCGCGACCGCCAAGACATCCTTGAGCGTGAGATTGAGGATCTTCGCGGTCAAATACACGCCGAAGAAAGCAAGATAGGCACATTGCGAGAAGAAAACATCGAAGTGTCCGACGGCATCGCCCCACAAGAGAAGCTACTGGCGAAGCTGAACGGGGATCGTCAAGCGGCCGAGAGCGATCTTCGAGCGATCGACACAGAGCTTGACAGTCGCCTCGGCGGGCCTGTGATGTTCAAGTTGCCAGGATGGGGCTCGTTTGGCGCGGAAACGTTGACCTATCTCGAAGCACGACGCACGACGCACATGGCAAACATCGAGAAAATCCAGAATGCCGAAACCCGGCTCACTGAGCTGCGCGAGAAGATCGGGGTCGACGAGGCCGCCAAGAAAGCTGCCCAAGAAACCCTTCGCCAAGCGGAAGAAAAGGAGCGCAGCCGCAGAAAACGACTCGACGACTTGCATGAGGAACGCGGTAAGCTCCTCGATGGCCAGCCGACAGGTGCGCATCGGACCGCGTTCAATGCCAACCGTCGAACGGCGATTGCTGAACGCGATCGGATCGCCGGCGAATACACCGAGGCAGCACAGAAGAAGTCGGGCCTTGAGGCCCGCAAGCAGTCTGCAGACATGGCGCTCGAAGCGGTCGAAAGCAGGCTTATAAGGGCTACGGATGCGCTGCGCGAAGCAAGCGCCCGAATCAAGATCCCCGCCGAGGAACTGGCACCTCTTATTTCGTATGAGGACGCCGACATCGAAGCTCTGGCCACGACCCTTCAAGTCTTAGATACACGTAAGATCCAGGCGGAGAAGGCTGAAGAAACGCGTGCCCGAGACATTGAGGAACTCCGCCAGAGCCACGCCCCTCAACAAACTTGCGAAGAACTCGAGGAACGCAAGACGCAAATCTCTGCACAGGAAGAAACCCTTGCGCAGGAGGAAGCTTCCCTGATGACAGAACTCGCGCTCGATAATGAGGCGCGCCAAAAACAAACCGAGATTGTCATAGAACTCGAGAAAGCTAAGCAGGCATATGACACCTGGGTGGCCGTGAACGACGCTGTAGGCTCGTCGAGCGGTGACCGGTTCAGCCAGATCGCGCAAGAGGTGACACTCTCGATCCTGGTCGAACAGGCCAACCATCATCTCGTGGAAATCAAACCTCGCTATCGTTTGGCTTTGGGGGAAGGAAACCTCTCGATCCACGTGGTAGACGAAGACATGGCAGGAGAGGTCCGCTCGACGCGAAGCCTCTCGGGCGGCGAGCGCTTTCTCGTTTCCCTTGCGCTTGCGTTGGCCCTATCGTCCGTGGGCGGAACTGGCACGATTTCCAACACGCTTTTCATCGACGAAGGGTTCGGCACACTTGATGCTGACAGCTTAGAACTTGCCATCGACGCGCTGGAAGCGCTTCAGGCGCAGGGCCGGACCGTAGGTATAATCAGCCACGTGCAGGCGATGAAGGACCGCATTCCAATACAGATCCAGATGCAGGCACAGGGCGACGGATCAAGTGAGGTCGTCATTTGCGCGGGATAACTCTGACGCCCTGAGCGGTTTTCCCAATCAAAGCACTCAGCCGAATTTATTCAGGGACAGGGACGCTGCACCTCTTCAAAAATACACTTCTTTGCACCGTTTCCCGAACATCGGCCTGAAACATCAAGACGAACGATTATGGGCGATCCTACAACCGCTCAAAAATCCAAATTCTCCACACTCAGAGCATTCTTTTGAATGAATTCACGGCGTGGCTCCACCACATCACCCATGAGTTTGGTGAACAGATCATCGGCCTCGACCATATCATCCACGCGTACCTGCAACAGGGTCCGCGCGTCCGGGTCCAGCGTTGTTTCCCAGAGTTGATCGGGGTTCATCTCTCCCAAACCTTTGTAGCGTTGCAGCGACAAGCCTTTTTCGCCTTCTTCCAGAATCGCGCGCAGCAGGTCGAGCGGGCCGTGTATGACTTGACCCCGATCGCGACGCACCAACGTTGCGGGGGTGTTGTAGACCTCTTGCAGGCTTTGGGTGAAACTGCCGGTTTTACGGGCCTCACCCGAGCGCAACATGGGGCCGTCCAGTGTGCGTACTTCTTCCACACCGCGCAGGATGCGCGCGAGGCGGATACCGTGATCCTGTGTGATGCGGCCTTGCCAGCCGCGTTCGTATTCCAGTGCAATCAAGTCAAGGCGCGCCGCGACCTTGTCGGCCACGCCCTGCAAATCGGCATCAACAGCGCCGGGCACGAAGGCACCGGCTACAGCAGCCTGCTCCAGAATATGGCGCGGATAATGCGTTGGGAAGGCGTCCAGCACACGCTTCAGCTGGCGCGCTTCATCCACTACGCGGGTCAGGTCCTGGCCGATGATTTCCTCGCCCGAGCCTAATTTAAGTACTGCGCCTTCGACGCCCTGATTGATCAAATAATCATCCAGCGCAGCCTGGTCCTTCAGGTAAACCTCTGATTTACCTCTAGAAACCTTGTATAGCGGTGGTTGAGCGATGTAGAGATACCCGCCCTCGATCAACTCTGGCATTTGCCGGTAGAAGAAGGTCAACAAGAGGGTGCGGATATGCGCGCCGTCAACATCTGCGTCCGTCATAATGACGATTTTGTGGTAACGCAGTTTTTCGATGTTGAATTCGTCGCGGCCAATGCCGGTGCCCAACGCCATCACGAGGTTACCGATCTCTTGGCTCGACAACATCCGGTCAAACCGCGCCCGTTCCACGTTCAAGATTTTGCCACGCAAAGGCAGAACAGCTTGTGTCAGCCGATCCCGACCGGTCTGGGCAGAACCACCAGCCGAGTCCCCCTCGACCAGGAAAACTTCGGTCTTGGACGGATCTTTTTCAGAGCAATCCTTGAGCTTACCAGCCAGATAGTTCACATCCATCGCAGTCTTGCGGCGGGTCAGTTCGCGAGCTTTACGGGCGGCCTCGCGCGCTAAAGCTGCCTCGATGATCTTACCGACAATCCCCTTAGCCTCATTCGGGTTCTCTTCGAACCATTCAGCCAGCTTCTCGTTCATCAAACCTTCGACCGCTGGGCGCACCTCAGAGCTGACCAGCTTGTCCTTGGTCTGGGAAGAGAATTTCGGGTCGGGCACTTTCACCGATAGCACGCAGGTCAGTCCTTCGCGTGCATCGTCACCGGTAAAGCTGACCTTTTCCTTCTTCGCGATCCCGCTGGACTGCGCATAGTTGTTGATCGTCCGGGTCAGCGCACCTCGGAAACCAGCCACATGGGTGCCGCCATCGCGCTGCGGGATGTTGTTGGTGAAGGGCAGCACGGTCTCATGATAACTGTCGTTCCACCACATGGCGATTTCCACGCCGATATCGTCACGCTCGCCCTTGATATAAATCGGCTCGGGCATCGCCGGGGTCTTGGACCGGTCGAGATATTTGACAAACTCTTTGACGCCGCCCTCGTAGAACAGCTCGGTTTCCAGCCGCTCAGCAGGGCGCTCGTCGATCAGGATGATCCGCACGCCCGAGTTCAGGAAGGCCAGCTCGCGCAAGCGCTTTTCCAGCGTCTCAAACGAGTATTCGAGGTTCGAGAACGTGTTGGTCGAAGCCAGAAATCGTACCTCGGTTCCCGTGCGATCGCCGCACTCGCCGACGACTTTCAGATGTTCCGCCGTCTCACCGCCCTCAAAACGCGCCACATGTTCCTTGCCGGCCCGCCAAATGCGCAGTTCCAGCCAATCGGATAGCGCATTCACCACCGAGACGCCCACTCCATGCAGACCGCCTGACACCTTGTACGAGTTGCTGTCGAACTTACCGCCAGCGTGCAGTTGGGTCATGATGACTTCAGCCGCTGAAACGCCTTCCTCGGGGTGGATATCCACCGGGATTCCACGTCCATTGTCGCTGACCGAAACGCTGGAATCAGCGTGAATTTTTACAGTCACATGGTCGGCATGACCGGCCAGTGCCTCGTCAATTCCGTTATCGACAACCTCGTACACCATATGGTGCAGACCCGAACCATCATCCGTATCCCCGATATACATACCGGGACGTTTGCGAACTGCCTCTAAGCCTTTGAGAACTTTGATGGAATCAGCGCCGTATTCTTGGGGTGCCTGTGCGTCTTCGGACATGCCGTTAGTACCTATATTATTTTGGTAACTTATACGTTTTCTGGTGGGGATTGTCACGTGCTCCCCCCATATTTTGTGGTTCTGATCCGCTTAATTTGCGGATCAAAGCCGATCAAGGTCTGCTGCAATATCCTCGGCAATTTCTGCCGCGTTCACATCGTCCCGTTCGGCTGACAATCGCAACCCCAGAAGGTCGGATTGATAGCGCGCCGCCAAGCGATCCGGGTCATGACTTGGCGCGATTTCTCCGGCCTTCTGCGCGCTGCGAAAGAGGTCCGCAAAACAAGCTTTCATGTCAGCCATATGGGTTTGCGCCTGATCAGCCAGATCATGGTCTTTGGCTTGCAATTCCGCATAAGTCTTCGCCAACATGCAGGCTTTTGTCGGCAGCTCCGACGCCTCGATCACACGACGAGGTTGCACCTTAAGAGCACCAAGCGGGCCCAATTCCTGCGCCAAAGCCTTCATATTGGCAACCCCTTCCCGAGTATACCGCTCTAACGCCAGGGCGTAGAGCGCATCTTTCGACCCGAACGCCGCGTAGAAGCTGCCCGGTTTAAGCTTCAGCTCTCGCTCGAGATCCTTAAGCGACGTCCCCGCCCAGCCGTGACGCCAGAAAATATCTCGCGCCTGCGCGATAAGCGCGTCTCGGTCATATGAGGGTTTGCGGGGCATCGTTTCACCAATTCTTGAACGTTCGCTCAATTATATACTTGAGTGATCGCTCAAGAAACCCTAAATACGACTCATCGCGCCAGAAACAGGAGTTTTGACATGGCCAATTTCCCGTCTCACGACCTAGAAACCGCCCCGGAAGGGTCCAAGCCGCTGCTTGAGAAATCTCAGGCTGCATTCGGCCGCCTGCCCGGTCTTCATAAAGTAATGGCTGAAAGCCCCCAGCATCTGGAAGGCTATCAGGTTCTGCACGGCCTGTTTCTGCAGACCGATTTCAACAACGACGAAAAAACCGTTGTCTGGCAAACCATCAATGTCGAAAACGAATGCCATTACTGCGTGCCTGCGCATACCGGCATCGCAAAGATGATGAAGGTCTCTGACGAGATCACCGAGGCGCTGCGCAACGAAACGCCGCTGCCCACGGCCAAGCTGGAAGCGCTACGCACCTTTACTCTGCAAGTGATGGAAACCCGTGGAAACCCGACTGAAGAACAGTTGCAGGCCTTCTTTGACGCTGGCTATTCCCACCGTGCGGTCTTGGATGTCGTGCTGGGTCTGGCACAAAAAACCATGTCGAACTACGTCAACCACATGGCCAAAACCCCGGTCGACGAAGTGATGCGCGGCTTCCTTTGGGAACGCAAAGTCGGCGAGCCTGCCTAAACGCGGACGACCGAGCCCTCGTCGCCTTCGGTAACGACCAGCGTTTGGGCTCGATCCCCCAATTCCGCAAATAGCTCAGGCCCGGTGCCCGTCATCCAGGCCTGTGCGCCCAGCGCACAAATCTCATCATACAACGCAGCGCGCCGACCCGCATCCAGATGCGCGGCCACCTCATCCAGCAATACAATAGGAGGTGCTCCAACCATCTCCGCCAACGCTCGCGCGTTTGATAGGATCAGCGACACCAGCAGTGCTTTCTGCTCACCGGTCGAGCAATCTTTGGCTGGAACGCCCTTGGCGGAATATACGCCATACAGGTCTGATCGATGCGGGCCGACCAAAGTCCGCCCGGCGGCCAGATCGCGAAACCGGCTTTCATCCAAAGCTTCTCGCAAGTCTTCCGCCGTCTCAGGCATTGCACCTTCGGTTTGAACCAATTCAAGATCCGCTGACGGAAAGGCCGTCTCAGCTTTATCCTGTGCTGAGCGCAGATGCTCCAACGCACTCAATCGCGCAGCGTGGATGCGATGCCCCATCTCGGCCATCTGCCCTTCCAGCGCCGCGTACCAATGGGCATCGCGAACTTGTTCTTTCAGCAACCGGTTCCGCTCGCGCATCGCTTTTTCATAGGTCAGAGATGCCTCGGCATGTGCCGGATCAAAACTCAGCGCGATCCGGTCGAGGAACCGCCGTCGCCCTTCGGCCCCTTCGATCCAGAGACGGTCCATCGATGGGATTAACCAAACTACCCGCGCCAGCTTTCCCAATTCAATCTGGCTTGAGGCTTTCTCATCAATCCGCACCTGCCGCGCCGCACCACCTTCGGACCAGGTTTCAATCTCGAAATTCTGTCCTTGCGCATTCAATAGCCCAATCAGCTTCCACCCCAGCGCCTCGGGGCGCCGTGTCATCTCAGCGGCGCTTGCCCGCCGCATCCCGCGCCCGGGTGAAAACAGAGAAACCGCTTCCAGGATGTTGGTCTTACCGGCACCGTTTGGCCCATGGATCGCGACTGGCCGCCCGTCCAACGACAGGCGCGCCAGCTTATGAGACCGAAAATGCGAGACCGTAAGCTCGGTCAGGGCCAATCCCATGACCCCTCTCTTTCATTAGAGATCACCCAGTCGAGGCAATCAGACGCGCATCGGCATTACGACGTATACTGCGCTTTGGTCGTTGCCTTCGCGCATCAGTGTCGGATCACCCGCCGAGTTGAACATAAACACCGCATTTTCACGATCCACCTGAGACGCGATTTCGAGCAGGTATTTGGCGTTGAATCCGATCTCCAGGCGCTCATCCCCGTAAGCAACTGCCAGCTCTTCCTCAGCCGCACCACTGTCGGGTGCATTCACTGACAGAACCAGCTTATCCGCATCCAACTGCAGTTTGACGGCCCGCGACCGTTCGGACGAAACTGTCGCCACACGATCCACGGCCTGCGCGAATTCAGCCGCGTCCACTTCTAACTTGCGCGTGTTGCCTTGCGGGATGACACGTGTGTAATCCGGGAACGTTCCGTCGATCACTTTCGAGGTGAGCGTGATGTCAGGCGTTGCAAACCGCACCTTGGTTTCACTGACCGAGACGGCGATGTCCATCTCGTCATCATCCAGCAGCTTGCGCAGTTCGCCCACGGTTTTGCGGGGCACGATCACGCCCGGCATATCCGCTGCACCATCCGGCAGATCCGCATCGATCCGTGCCAAGCGGTGACCATCAGTCGCCACGCAACGCAATACCTTGCCGCCCTCGGAACCATCCGCAACGTGCATGTAAACGCCGTTCAAATAATATCTCGTCTCTTCCGTGGAAATGGCAAACTTCGATTTATCGAACAGCCGGCGCAACAATGCCGCCGACGCCGTAAAGTTCGATTGGTATTCTGAAGACGCCATAACCGGGAAATCTTCTTTCGGCAGCGTCGCCAGAGAAAAATTCGAGCGCCCCGCTTCCACAGTCAGCCGCCCAGCTGCACTATCTGCGGTCAGGGTCACCAGCGCCCCATCGGGCAGCTTGCGTACGATCTCATGTAGCGTTGTGGCCGCAACAGTCGTGGCGCCCGCTTTCTCGACCTGCGCGGGGGCCTTGTCGACCACTTCGATGTCCAGATCGGTGGCACGAAACAGCGCCTGATCGCCTTCGGCCTCGATCAGCACGTTGGCAAGTATGGGAATCGTGTTGCGACGTTCGACAACTGACTGGGCCTGCGAAACGGCCTTGAGAAGGGTGCCGCGTTCGATGCTGATCTTCATACCCTCTGTTCCTTTGACTTGCGTGCCGAAATAGGCGGGACTGGCACGTTAGCGTCTCAGCCCTGAGGCACAAGGATTTTTTACGGATTTCTGGGTCGGATTGCCTCGGTGGTCAAGAGGAGCGCGCGTGAAACACACCAGATCATTCTCAACCGTGGACAATAGCGCACAAGAAAACACCCCGAACGCAATAGCCCGGGGTGTTTTTCAAGGATTCAGTGCGGTTTAGGCTTCCAAGGCCCGGCGCAGCATCTCAACATCTTCGGCAATCTGGCCATCGGTCAACTTCAGCTCTTCGATGCGCTTCACGCCATGCATGACCGTGGTGTGGTCGCGCCCGCCAAATCGACGGCCAATCTCAGGCAGCGACCGACTGGTCAGTTGCTTGCACAGATACATCGCCACCTGACGCGGACGCGCATAGGACCGCAGGCGTTTAGGGCCGATGATATCGCTGAGGCGGATGTTGTAATAATCCGAGACCTTTCGCTGGATCTCTTCGACGGTGATCTTGCGCTCGGAGGCGCGCAGTACATCGGCCAGACAATCCTGCGTCAGCTCCATATCGATCTCGCGCCCGACCAGCGAGGCAAAGGCGAACAAGCGGGTCAGCGCCCCTTCCAGCACGCGCACATTGGTCGAGATGCGGTGTGCAAGGAATTCCAATACACCATCAGCAATGGCCAGATCGGGATAGGTGCTGCTGTACTGCTGCACTTTGTTCTGCAGGATTCCCAGACGCAATTCGTAGTCTGTGGGATGAAGATCGACGACAAGGCCACATTGCAGGCGTGACTTTACGCGGTCTTCAAGGTCCTTGATCTCGCCCGGCGCGCGGTCGGCCGAGATGATGATCTGCTTGTTCTGATCCACCAGCGCGTTGAACGTGTGGAAAAATTCTTCCTGCGTCGAATCCTTGCCAGCGATGAACTGCACGTCATCGACCATCAGCACATCGACCGAACGGAACAAGTGCTTGAAATCCATCATGCGGCGCTCACGCAAAGCCTGCACAAAGCGATACATGAACTGTTCCGCTGACAGATAAAGCACATTCAACTCGGGGTGCTTGGTTTTCAACTCCCACGCAATCGCGTGCATCAGGTGGGTTTTACCCAGTCCAACACCACCGTAAAGAACAAGCGGATTGAAAGTTACCGGGCCGCCCTCGGATACGCGGCGAGCTGCGGCATGTGCAAGTTCGTTGGGTTTGCCAACAACAAAGCTATCAAAGGTAAACCGTGCATCCAGTGGCGCAGCCTGTAGTGCTTCAAGCGCATCGTTGGCTGTATCTGTAACAGCGGGCCGGGTTTCTGGCGCGGGAGATGGCTTGGACTCTTCCACCAATGTGGGACGGGCTGACGAATTGGCCGCTGTGCGAAACGCCAAGCGCTGAACCTTTTCGCCCGATGTGTTCAGCTCATAGAGAATAAGGTCCGCAAAATTCTGACTGACATAGTTGCCCATGAAGTTGGTCGGCACCGAGAACACCGCTACACCATCCTGCAACTCCTGAAACTCCAAGGGTTCAATCCAGGTGGTAAAATTGTTCTTCCCAACCGCCTTCATCAATTTGCTACGCAGTTGTCCCCATTTCTCTTGTGTCATTCGGCGCCTCACGCATCCCATTCATTATTGGCCTTAAGGCCTTTTTTAATGTGTCCCGAATTACGGGCCTTTATGGCGCTCACACACAAGGGAACGTTACGCCAAACCTGATGGTCTGGCGGGTACGCTCGAATATCATCGCAGTCCAATACAGCACGGCCCCAAAATGGGGGCACACCCGGAATCCGGGATGCGCATGATATTCCAATTTATCGACAGGGCCAGGATCTTCGGCTAACCCGAGACCCAGAGCAGATCGTCCAACTGACCGAAGCCAGCTTTCGAACATTCGTTCCTAAATCTTTCCGATGCCCGTCGGTCAGATCCTTGGAACAGCCTGTCCCCCCAAGCGAGTGAATCGCTGACTAAGTCGTAGCAAGAGCCCAAGGGTCCGGGCAACGAAACTCTGATATTGACTCGGGGTTCTGGGCGAAAGAATCTCTCGGCTTCGTGAAGACGCGGCTTTCCGGCAACAATGAAAAAGGCGTCGCAATCAGCGACGCCTTTTTCGCAAATCAACGCTTGACGCGTTTTCCCAAAGAATCAGCCCAGCGCTTTGACGCGCGCCGACAGGCGCGACATTTTGCGGGCTGCGGTGTTCTTGTGGAAGACGCCTTTGGTGACGCCACGCATCAACTCGGGCTGAGCGGCGCGCAGGGCTGCGGTAGCCGCGTCCTTGTCGCCGGATGCGATCGCTTCTTCAACTTTGCGCAGGTGGGTACGGATGCGCGAACGACGCGCTTTGTTGACGGCGAAGCGCTTTTCGTTCTGACGGGCGCGTTTCTTTGCCTGGGGCGAATTTGCCATGTGTCTCTGACCTTTTGTTCGGTACGGT
Source organism: Ruegeria sp. HKCCD3925 (assembly GCF_057221175.1). Classification (NCBI taxonomy): domain Bacteria; kingdom Pseudomonadati; phylum Pseudomonadota; class Alphaproteobacteria; order Rhodobacterales; family Roseobacteraceae; genus Ruegeria; species Ruegeria sp. HKCCD3925. Next base: position 94,456 of record NZ_JBWVBI010000005.1, on the reverse strand, counting down.
TATCTTGGGTTGCGCGCCACGGACATATCCGCACCGGATCAGAAATCACGAGTGTGAGTCGGGCCAAGCGGGCCGCACGCGCATGTATGACGGCGGTCTCTATCCAAGTTTGGCAGGTTTGCCAAGCTGATTCTTCCAGTATGTGATGAGGGAAAAAGGCGGGGTCTGCCCGCCTAATATCACTAAGCGACGATTATGATCACTTGTCGCGGAACTGAGCCGCACGTTTTTCCAGAAATGCGGCCATGCCTTCTTTCTGGTCCTCTGTCGCGAACATCGAATGGAATACCCGACGCTCAAACAGCATGCCTTCGCTCAGCGGCAGCTCATAGCTGCGGTTCACAGCCTCTTTGGCCGCGATGGCCGTGATCTGCGATTTCTCTGCAATCTTCTGCGCCGCACCGGTTGCCTCTTCGATCAGCTTTTTGGCGGGCACGACACGACTGACCAATCCCGCGCGCTCGGCCTCTTCAGCGTCCATGAAGCGGCCTGTCAGGTTCATGTCCATCGATTTGGACTTACCAACGAAGCGGGTCAAACGCTGACTGCCACCAAGCCCCGCGATGACGCCCAGATTGATCTCGGGCTGGCCGAACTTGGCGGTGTCGGCAGCGATGATGAAATCGCACAGCATCGCCAGTTCACACCCGCCGCCCAGCGCGTAACCGGCAACGGCAGCGATGATAGGTTTACGGATCGCGGAAACCCTATCGTTGGCGTCTGCAAACAGATTGACGTCGAATACATCGACAAAACTCATCTCGGACATTTCCTTAATGTCCGCACCGGCGGCAAACGCCTTGTCCGAGCCGGTGATGACGATGCAGCGCACCTTGTCATTGCTATCCGCATCTTCCAGCGCCTCGCACAGCTCACCCAGCAACTGGGTGTTCAGCGCGTTCATCGCATCGGGGCGGTTGAGCTTGATAAGGGCGACGTGGTCTTCGATTTCGACGATGATCGTCTCAAAAGCCATGAGGTGTAAGCTTCCGGTTGTTCCGTTCAGGTACGATTCCTTATCACGCGATTTCGCTGGATCAAGTTATCTTTGGCATTGCGCGCAATAGAAGGATGAGCGACCGGACTGGGTGATTCTCTTGATTTCAGCGCCACAACCCTCGGTTCGACAAGGCTCTCCTTCGCGGCCGTAGACGTCAAAGCTGTGCTGAAAATATCCAAGTTCTCCATCGGCTTGGCGGAAATCGCGCAGCGATGACCCCCCCGCTTCAATCGCGTCCTGCAACACTTTTCTGATGATCGGCACAAGGGCCGCAACGCGTGGCGCAGAAATCTGTCCGGCTTTGCGACGTGGCGACACCTTGCCGCGATAAAGCGCTTCGCAGACGTAAATATTACCCAAACCAGCAACGATTCCCTGATCCAACAACGCTGATTTGACCGGGCTGTTCTTGCCTTTGAAGGCGTCTATCAGGTGCTGTTCGTGAAAATCATTACCCAACGGTTCAGGACCCAGAACCGATAGCAGCTTGTGCTGCTCCGCCGTTGCCGTCGGCAGCAGGTCCATTGCCCCGAACCGGCGCGGATCGTTGAAGGTGATGCGTGCGCCATTAGCCATATGAAACACCACGTGATCATGTTTCTGCGCCATCGGATGCTCATGCGCATACTGTCCGAGCGGATCGCCAGAGACCGTCATCCGCCCCGACATGCCCAGATGGATCAACAACGTCTCGGCACTGCTGAGATCCGCCAGAATGTACTTCGACCGTCGCCGCAGCCGATCCACCCGTTGCCCCGTCAGCCGCTCGGCCATCCGAGCCGGGAAAGGCCAACGCAAATCGGGGCGATTCACGTCCGCCCTTTCGATCACTGCGCCCTCCATTGCGGGGCTCAGGCCGCGTCTTACTGTCTCGACCTCGGGCAATTCGGGCATTACAGGGCTCCTATTCCAAAGGGCCGCATTGTGCCCGCCTCTTATCGCCCTATAACAGAGGCGAAATTCGACAAACGGCAAGGCAAATGTCCGACACCAACGACAAGACCACTCATTTCGGGTTCGAAACCGTGCGCGAGGCTGAAAAAGCCGGCCGCGTACAGGGCGTGTTCAATTCGGTCGCCTCGAAATACGACGTGATGAACGACGTGATGTCGATGGGCATCCACCGGGTCTGGAAAGACGCGATGATGGACTGGCTTGCCCCGCGCGCCGGTCAGCGGCTTCTGGATGTGGCGGGCGGCACCGGCGATATCTCGTTCCGCTTTCTGAAGCGCGCAGGCCACGGCCATGCTACCGTGCTGGACCTGACCGAGCCGATGCTGGTCGAAGGCCGCCAGCGCGCCGAGGCCGACCAGATGTCCGACAGCCTGAATTGGGTGGTGGGCGATGCAATGGCGCTGCCCTTCGAGGATAACACCTTCGACGTCTACACCATCTCCTTCGGCATCCGGAACGTCACCCGCCCGCAAGAGGCGCTGAAACAGGCCTATCGCGTTCTGAAGCCCGGTGGTCGTCTGATGGTGCTTGAGTTCAGCCAGTTACCCAATGACGGGCTGCAGAAGCTTTACGACCTCTACAGTTTCAATGTCATCCCGCGTATGGGCAAGCTGATCGCCAACGACTACGACAGCTATCAGTACCTTGTGGAATCAATCCGCAAGTTCCCGGACCAGGAGACATTCCTGAACATGGTCTGCACCGCCGGGTTCGAAAACGCCAAATTCCGCAACCTGAGCATGGGCATTGCCGCACTGCATTCTGGCTGGAAGATCTAGATGCGCGGCCCTCACAACATCATTCGCCTGGTCCGGACGGGCGCCACACTGGAACGTACCGGTGCCATGAACGTCGTATTGGATGCATTCGAGGCACCGCGTGCCGTACGTATTCTGGCGCATACCCTTGGCAAACCGTTCCAATGGCTGGGCTACAAGGGCGACCCCGAGATGCCGCCCGCCACCCGTGCTCTGACCGCATTGGGTCCGGCTTACATCAAATTCGGGCAGGTACTTTCGACCCGCCCCGATGTGGTGGGAAATGAACTGGCCGAGCAACTGCGTGTTCTGCAAGACAAGCTGCCGCCCTTTTCCAAAGCTGAAGCAATGGCAGAGGTCGAGAAAGAGTTAGGCCAACCGACGTCAGAGATATTCAGCGAGTTCAGTGAACCTATCGCCGCTGCCTCGATTGCTCAGGTTCACAAGGCCAAGCTGACCAGCACAGGCGAAGACGTTGCTGTCAAAGTCCTGAGACCGGGTATCGAGCGCGCCTTCCGCAAGGATGTAGACGCGTTCTATTTCGCCGCGCGTATGGTGCAACTTTGCGCCCCCGGAGCGCGCCGACTACGCCCGATGGAAGTGATCGAGCATTTCGACGGCGTAGTACGCGGCGAGTTGGACCTGCGTCTGGAAAGTGCCGCCGCCTCGGAATACGCTGCCAATACCAAGGATGATGCCGGATTCTGGCTGCCTCCGGTGGTCTGGTCGCTATCCGCACGCCGCGTCATGACGCTCAGCTGGGCTGATGGCATTCCCTTGGGAGATAACAACGCGCTGGACGCTGCCGGACATAATCGCCGCGATCTGGCTGAGCGCGTGCTCCGCCTGTTCCTATTGCACGCGCTACGCGACGGCTATTTTCACGCCGACATGCACCAAGGCAACCTCAAGGTCGCTGCGAACGGGGACATTATCGCCTATGACTACGGCATCATGGGTCATATCGATGAATATACTCGCCGGGTATATGCCGAGATTCTCTTTGGTTTCATCCGCCGCGACTATAAACGCGTGGCTGAAGTCCATTTCGAAGCAGGCTATGTGCCTGCCAATCAGGACGTCGACGAATTCGCCCGCGCCTTGCGCGCGGTAGGTGAGCCGATCTTCGGCATGGACGCCACCCATATCTCGATGGGTCGGTTGCTAAGCTACCTGTTCGAAGTCACTGAACGCTTTGGCATGGAAACCCGCACCGAGCTGATCCTGCTGCAACGCACCATGGTGGTGGTCGAAGGCGTCGCCCGCTCGCTTGATGATCACATGAACATCTGGGAGGTCGCCCGACCGGTGGTCGAGGATTACATCAAACAATCCATCGGCCCCCGCGCCGCCCTGCGCGATTTTGGTAAAACCGCCCTGGTGCTTGCCCGTTTCGGCCCCCGCTTGCCCGGTCTGGTGGAAAATGCCCTGATTGCCCAGACCCAAAAAGACGACCCAAAGACCCCGGGTTTCATCGCAAACCTTCTGCCAGCAGCGATCGGCGCGGCCGCAGGCATAGCCGCGACGCTTGTCATCTTCGCACTCAGCTAAACCAACCCGACCGCTTCATCTGGCCAAAAATACCTTCGGGGGGAATCGCGCCCCGGCGCGATGGGGGGCAGACAGCCCCCCCTTGCCCCGGTCCAACTCAGAGCCGCTCGATGGCGAGGGCAATCCCCTGACCTCCGCCGATGCACATGGTGATCAGACCTTTCGATCCGCCAATACGCTCCAACTCATACAATGCCTTAAGCGTGATAATCGCCCCTGTGGCGCCCACCGGATGGCCCAGTGCAATAGCCCCACCGTTCGGATTCACCTTTGCAGCGTCCAGACCCAATTCCTGATTGACGGCCAGAGCTTGCGCCGCAAACGCCTCGTTGCTTTCGATCACGTCGAAATCATCCGCAGACAAACCCGTTTTTGCGAACAGGTTCTGCACAGCTGGAACCGGGCCGATGCCCATCACCTCGGGTCGCACGCCGGCATGGGCATAGCCAATCACGCGCGCTTTGGGTTTCAAGCCCGCCTTTTCTGCAGCATCCGCTGTCGCCAACACCATCGCCGCCGCGCCGTCATTGATGCCCGAGGCGTTGCCCGCCGTCACCCGCCCATCTTTCTGGAATACCGGGCGCAATCCGGCCAGCGCCTCGGCAGTGGTGGCCTTGGGATGTTCATCGACCTTGAAGTCGACCATGTCGCGCTTGACCTTGACCTGCACCGGCGCGATCTGGCTGTCGAAATACCCGGCCTCAATCGCCGCAGCCGCACGGGTCTGGCTGGTCAGCGCAAACGCGTCCATCTGTTCGCGGCTGATCTGGTGTTCATCCGCCACATTCTCGGCAGTCACCCCCATATGCCCGGTGCCGAATGGGCAGTTCAACGCGCCCAGCATCATGTCGAGCGATTTGACATCGCCCATCTTCGCCCCCCAACGGGCCTGCGGTACGACATAAGGGCTGCGCGACATGCTTTCAGCACCGCCCGCCACGGCAAACTCGGCATCGCCTAGCATCAGCGTCTGCACCGCCGACACTACTGCCTGCGCCCCCGAACCGCACAGCCGGTTCACGTTCATCGCCGGAGTCCCGTTCGGAATACCTGCCTGCATTGCGGCGACTCGCGACAGATACATGTCGCGCGGTTCGGTGTTGATCACATGACCAAAGACAACATGATCAATCTGCGCGCCTTCAACGCCCGAACGCTCCATTGCCGCCTCGGTCGCCACGGTCGCCAGATCGATCGGAGCGGTCGAGGCCAACGCACCGCCAAAGGTCCCGATGGCTGTGCGCGCACCGTCCAGTATTACTATGTCCGTCATGTTTTCTCCTCCAAGTCTCGCGCCCATTATGCACCTGCAGCATGATCTTCATATTAGACTCACTGTCACGCCGGAATTGACATTACGTTGCGCAACACCCATGGATTCCGTCATGACGGAAAACACAGACGATATTCTGACGCGCCTGCCCGCCCGATTGAAAGAGGCGCGCCGCGCCAAAGGCCTGTCGCTTGAGGCGGTCGCCAACCTCAGCGGCGTCTCGCGTTCCATGGTCAGCCAGATCGAGCGTGGCGAAAGCAGCCCCACAATTTCGACTCTGTGGAACCTGACACGCGCTCTGCAGGTGGATTTCGCCGGACTTTTGGAAGACGCCAAAACGACCGACCAGATCGAAGTGCTGCGTCAAGCAGAAGTGCCCAGTATCGACAATATGGGCGAGAAATGCCGGATTCGCATCCTCTCTCCCCCCGAAGAGGCCGGAGGACACGAGGTCTATGATATTCAGTTTCAGGCCAATGGGAGCCTGAACAGCCAACCTCATGCGCGCGGTGCACGGGAGCAACTGACTGTGCTGGAAGGCGCCGTTCGTGTCACTTCGGGAACGGCATCCAGCGATCTGAAACAAGGGGATACCGCCCGGTATGCCGCCGATATTACGCATTCGATAAGCGCTGAAAACCCGGCCCGCGTTTTCCTGATCGTAAAAAACGCCTGAACGGGCAAGATTCCGCCTTCACGGATATTTTTCCCAAATACTGTAATTCTCCTATTTGGGAATTTCATCCGCTATGTTAGACGTGCGACTCAGATTAACGGAGGTCGCCATGGCTGATGCATTCCTGTCCCATATTTCGGATACACTCGCGCAGATTGAGGCAGAGGGTCTGTACAAGCGCGAACGAATGATCACCTCGCCTCAGGGCGGTGAGATTACGGTGGGCGACAAGCAGGTGATCAACTTGTGCGCCAACAACTATCTGGGTTTGGCCGATCACCCCGCGCTGATCAACGCCGCCAAAAGCGTCATGGAGCCCAAGGGGTTCGGCATGGCCTCGGTCCGGTTCATCTGCGGTACGCAGGACATTCATCGCGAACTTGAGCAAAAGCTGGCAAAGTTCCTGAACAAGGACGATTCAATTCTGTTCGCTGCCTGCTTCGACGCCAATGGCGGGTTGTTTGAGCCTTTGTTAGGGCCCGAAGACGCCATCATCTCTGACAGTCTAAATCATGCCTCGATCATCGACGGGGTACGGCTGTGCAAGGCAAAACGCTATCGCTACATGAACAACGACATGAACGACCTCGAAGCGTGGCTGAAACAAGCGCGCGAGGACGGGGCGCGGCATATCATGATCGCAACCGATGGCGTGTTCTCAATGGATGGCTATCTGGCCAATCTGCCGAAGATTCGCGAGCTGGCCGACGAATACGACGCAATCGTGATGGTCGATGACTGCCACGCCACCGGCTTTATGGGGCCAAACGGAGCGGGCACGCCGGACCACTTCGGCGTCGACGTGGATATTCTGACGGGAACTCTGGGCAAGGCACTTGGGGGGGCAATCGGCGGTTATATCGCCGGGCCGCAGCCAGTGATCGACCTGCTGCGGCAGCGGGCGCGGCCCTATCTGTTCTCAAACTCGCTGCCGCCGTCCATCGTTGCCGCAGGGCTTGAGGCAATCCGTCTGGTTGAAGAAGGTGACATGCTGCGCGCCCAATTGTTCGGCAATGCCAAATACTGGCGCGCCGGGTTAGAGAATCTGGGCTTCGACCTACTTCCGGGCGAACACCCGATCATCCCGGTCATGCTGGGTGAAGCGACCCTGGCGCAGGATATGGCATCGCGATTGTTTGACGAAGGCGTCTATGTTTCGGGCTTTTTCTTCCCTGTCGTGCCGCGTGGTCAGGCCCGAATCAGAACGCAGATGAATGCGGCTCTGACACGCGACGAATTAGACCGGGCGCTCGCGGCATTTGGCAGGGTCGGCAAAGAATTGGGGATAATCTGATGCGGCCCAACACGATGAAAGCCCTTGAGAAATCCAAGCCCCAGGAAGGTCTGTGGATGGTGCAGGCCCCGGTACCCGAGATCGGCCCAGACGAGGTTCTGATCCGCATCAACAAGACCGGGATTTGCGGCACGGATATTCATATCTGGAACTGGGATGAATGGGCTGCGGCCACCGTGCCTATCCCGATGATCACCGGCCACGAGTTCGCGGGTGAAATTGTTGAATTGGGTCGCAACGTGACAGGGATGACGGTCGGCCAGCGCTGTTCAGGCGAGGGCCATCTGATCACCCCTGACAGCCGCCAGAGCCGTGCGGGCAAGTTCCACCTTGATCCCGGCACGCGCGGTATCGGTGTGAATGAACAGGGTGCCTTTGCGCAATACCTGAAACTGCCTGCCTTTAACGTGGTGCCCCTGCCTGACGACGTACCGGATGAGATCGGGGCGATCCTCGACCCGCTGGGCAATGCCGTGCACACTGCACTCAGCTTCGATCTGCTGGGCGAGGATGTATTGATTACTGGCGCAGGCCCTATCGGCATCATGGCCGCCGCCGTTGCCCGTCATGCCGGTGCCCGGCATGTAGTGATCACCGATATCAACCCCGACCGCCTGAAACTGGCCGAACACGTGGTACCAACGGTACGCACCGTTGATGTGTCCAAAGAGGATCTGCAGGATGTCATCGCGGAACTGGGCATGACTCAGGGCTTTGATGTCGGGCTTGAAATGTCGGGCTCGCAAGCCGCGCTGGACCAGATGGTCGAAGCGCTGGTTATGGGCGGCAAGATCGCACTGTTGGGGATTCCGCCCGGAAAATCTCCGGTGGACTGGTCGCGCATCGTGTTCAAAGCTATCACCATCAAGGGTGTCTATGGGCGCGAGATGTTCGAGACCTGGTACAAGATGATCGCCATGTTGCAGAACGGGCTGGATGTCAGCCGCGTAATCACCCACCAGTTCGCGGTCGATGACTTTGCCCAGGGATTCAAGGCCATGAAATCCGGTCAATCAGGCAAGGTGGTTCTGGACTGGACCTAACGCTCTGGAACCGTGCGGGTTTTGTCCCTAAACAGGGATAAACCCGCGCGTCTGGAGGAGCACATGGGCGACAAAGACAGGTATACAGAACGGGGAATCGAAGAGTCTCTGGTCACCGATTTCACAGAAACTCACCGCAAAAGCTATGGGGATTTTCTGCAACTTAAGACTCTGCTGAACCTGCAAAAGACCTTTCAGGACCCGGCCCAACCTGATGAGATGTTGTTCATCATCATTCATCAGGTCAGCGAACTGTGGCTGAAACTGATGCACCATCAACTTGTCGAAGTCCGCCGGTTCTTGCAGCAGGACGATTTCGGTCCCGCGATGAAGAACCTCGACCGGATCAAAGCGATCCAACGGCAGTTGATCGCCGCGTGGGAGACGCTACTGACTATGACTCCCGCGGACTACATGACGTTTCGGGACGCATTAGGCAATTCGTCAGGCTTTCAAAGCTATGGCTATCGCCAAATCGAGTTCATTCTGGGCAACAAAGATCCCGCGACCCTGAAAGTGCATGCGCATGACCCAGAAGTGATGGAGATGCTGAACGCGGCTCTTACCAAACCCTCGCTCTATGACGAAGTGCTGCGGTTGCTGGCCCGGCAAGGGTTTGGCGTGCCGCAGGAGCTGATCGAGCGGGATTACGCAAAGCCCTATTCCGGCGATCCGCGTATCGTCAAAATCTGGGTCGAAGTGTTCCGCAACACGGAACAATACTGGGATCTTTACGCGCTGGCCGAAAAACTGATGGATGTGGAATCTCTGTTCCAGAGGTGGCGATTCGATCATGCAACCGCGGTTGAGCGCGTGATCGGAATGCAGCCCGGAACGGGTGGATCTAGCGGCGTGGCCTTCCTGCGCAAAGCGCTGGAGTTGCGGTTTTTCCACGACCTCTACGACGTGCGAACCGAACTGATGTATACTGGGGAATAGGCCATGCTGTATCGCGGATTCACCCAAGAAGAGCTTGAGCAGGAGTATTCCCCTAGCTCAATGATTGGCGGTGATCTGACGCCATATCTAGCCAGCTATTCTGCCCTCAGCGCACAGGCACGGTCTGAAATTAGGATGCAGGAAAACCGTTCCTATGGCGACAGCCCGACGCAAGTTCTGGATTTCTTCCCCGCACCTGGCGCCAACGCGCCTTTGCATGTCTTTATTCATGGTGGCTATTGGCAGGCGCTTAGCCAGCGTGAGTCGGCCCCTATGGCACCGGTATTGCATGAGAACGGGCAAGCCTTTGCCACGCTGAATTATACGCTCGCCCCCGATGCCAGATTGGGGCAGATGGTCGAAGAATGCCGTACCGCCTTGTTGTGGCTTGCGTCACAGGCCGAAACACTGGGTTTTGATCCATCAAACATCACGCTATCGGGTCACAGTGCAGGTGCCCATCTGGTTGCGATGGTGATGGCGACGTCTTCGAAGGCATTTGCGCAGGCTGGCCTGCGGGTGCGCAATGTGATCCTGATTAGCGGGATCTATGACCTTGTTCCGATCAGCCTGACCTCGGTGAATGATCCGCTGCAACTGACCAAGGTCGAGATTCACGATTTCTCACCCTGCCTCAACCTGCCCGCGCCAGGACCCCGTTACAGGGTGACAGTCGCCGAGCGGGATACGCCCGAGTTTATCCGCCAAAGCCGTGACTATGCTGAACTACTGCGCAAGGCCGGACATTCGGTCAGTTTCGATCTGCAGAAGGGCAAGCATCATTTTGACATCATCATGCCGTCGGGCACGTTTCTGTCGTCGCGCACGGACTAACCTAAATGAAAACAGCGGCCTCGTGGGGCCGCTGTTTCAAGTTTCTTTCTAGATCCGGATCAGTCCAGCGTGCGCGTGACCTCTTCGCGCTCGAAGATTTCGATCACGTCGCCAGCGCGGATATCGTCGTAGTTCTCGAACGCCATACCGCATTCCTGACCCGACTGTACCTCGGCCACTTCATCCTTGAAGCGCTTGAGGGTCTTCAGCGTGCCTTCGTGGATCACCACGTTGTCGCGCAGCAGGCGTACGCCAGCCGAGCGGCGGGCAACACCTTCGGTGACCAGACAGCCAGCAACTTTGCCGACGCCGGTAACCTTGAAGACCTCTTTGATCTCGGCGTAACCGATGAACTTCTCGCGAATCTCGGCGCTCAGCAGGCCAGATGCTGCCGCTTTCACGTCATCCACCAGATCGTAGATCACCGAATAGTAGCGAATCTCGACGCCTTTCTGGTTGGCGGTGTTCCGCGCCGATGCGTTCGCACGCACGTTGAAGCCAAAGATCGGTGCACCGGAGGCTTCGGCCAGGCCGACATCCGTCTCGGTGATCGCACCAACACCCGAGTGAAGAACGCGTACGCGCACTTCGTCGTTGCCGATCTTCTCCATCGCCTGAACGATGGCTTCGGCAGAGCCCTGCACATCCGCTTTCATCAGAATAGGCAGCTCGGTGACGTTTTCGTCTTCCTTCGCCTTCTGCATCAGCTGTTCAAGGGTGGTCGCGGCACCAGCAGCAGCGCGTTTGTCCTTGGCGGCTTGCTCACGATAAGCAGCGATCTCACGGGCCTGCGCTTCGGTCTCGGTCACGTTCAGAACGTCACCTGCTTCGGGCGTACCGTTGAGACCCAGAACCTCGACCGGAACTGAGGGGCCAGCTTCTTTGACGCGGTCGCCCTTGTCGTTGATCAGCGCACGGACCTTACCGTACTGCTCACCCACAACGAAGATATCGCCCTGACGCAGCGTGCCGTTCTGAACCAGAACGGTGGCGACGGGACCACGGCCCACATCCAGCTGCGCCTCGATCACGGCACCTTGGGCGGCGCGATCTGGGTTGGCTTTTAGTTCCAGAATCTCGGCCTGCAGTGCAATGGCTTCCAGCAATTCGTCCAGACCCTGACCAGTCATGGCCGAGACCTCAACGTCCTGAACCTCACCCGACATCTTCTCGACGATCACTTCGTGCTGCAGCAAGTCAGTGCGGACTTTGTCGGGATTCGCGTCGGGCTTGTCGATCTTGTTGATCGCCACGATCATCGGCACTTCGGCCGCTTTGGCGTGGTTGATCGCCTCAATCGTCTGCGGCATCACCGCGTCATCAGCGGCGACAACCAGAACCACGATATCCGTGACCTGAGCCCCGCGCGAGCGCATTGAGGTAAAGGCCGCGTGGCCCGGTGTATCCAAGAAGGTCAGCGTGGTGCCACCATCGGTTTTCACCTGATAGGCGCCGATATGCTGGGTGATGCCACCAGCTTCGCCGGCAACAACACGCGCGTCGCGGATCGCATCCAGCAGCGAGGTCTTACCGTGGTCAACGTGACCCATGATGGTGATAACCGGCGGACGCGGTTGCAAATCATCATCGCTGTCTTCGACCTCTTTGATGACGTCTTCAACATCCGAATCAGAGACACGCGTGACCTTGTGGCCAAATTCTTCGATGATCAGTTCAGCGGTGTCAGCGTCGATGGTCTGATTCTGCGTGACCATCATGCCCATCTGCATCAGCGATTTGACAACGTCAGCGACACGCTCGGCCATACGGTTGGCCAATTCCGAGACCATGATCGCCTCGGGCAGCTGAACGTCGCGGATCACCTTTTCCCGCTCGACCGTGCCGCCCATGGCCTTCTGGCGCGCCCGCTCTTGCTTGCGCTTCATCGCAGCCATCGAGCGTTGGCGGTTGCCTTCGCCACCGGTGGCCTGACCCAGTGTCAGCTTGCCCGAGCGGCGGTTGTCGTCACGGCCCTTGCCACGGCCACGCTGCTCACGCTCGCGATCCTGCTTGCGCGGTGCCGCAGCAGGTGCAGGCTTGCTGGATGGGCTGCGTGCGGCCTTGGGCTCGGCGGGTGCCGGGGCTGCGGCAGCACGCTGGGCTGCTTCCTCGGCCTCTTTACGCTTGCGTTCTTCCTCTTCGGCCTTGGCACGGGCACGCTCTTCAGCTTCACGCTGCTCGCGTTCCTTGGCCTCTTGTTCGGCCCGGCGGCGTGCGCGTTCTTCTTCGCGCGCCTTTTCCTGCGCCTCACGGGCAGCGGCCTCTTCAGCCTCGCGCGCTTTGGCGGCTTGCAACGCCTTCATACGACGCGCCATTTCCGCATCGGAAATACCCGCTGGGCGACGCGAAGGATCACCCGAAGGTGTCGCACCACCACTTGGTTTGGTCGCGCCCGGCTTGGGTACGACCACGCGTTTGCGTTTGGTCTCCACCACGACATTCTTGGTGCGTCCGTGGCTGAAACTCTGTTTCACATTTCCGGGGCGTGCCCCGCCACGAAGACCCAATGTCTTTTTGCCGTCACTATCGCTCATAAAGCTTCTTACCCTTCCGAGCGGCCCTTGCCGCCGTCATCCTTTTCGCGCAAGCCACGCAGGCGCTGCGCTTCCTCTACAACACGTTTGGCGAGTCCGCCAGAGGCCAAGGCCGCATGAATCACGGTTTGGCGCCCAAATGCCGCCCCAAGCTCGTCTGCGGTCAGCCAGCCGATGTATTTCCCGAAGTGCGGCGTGCTGAGTTTCGACTTGCCGCGCCCCGATCCATCTGAGGCCTGAATCAGCACCTGGGCCTCTTCCCGGTCCAGCCACGACTTGACCTTTTCATACCCGGCGACCGCGTCACCGGACTTGCGCGCCAGACTGATCAGCTCGATCACACGACGCGCCACCTGTTTCTCGACCTCATCGGTCAGGTCCTTGGCGGCACTCACCTGTGCCTTAAACCCGCGCGAGAACAGTTTCTTGTTCACCGCCTTGTCCAGCGCCGCACGATCCGCCGCCACGTAAACCCCACGCCCCGGCAATTTCGCCGCGACATCGGGAAAGACCTGACCATCCGGCCCCGTCACAAAGCGGATCAAGCCATATTTGGGCTGAACCTCGCCCGTGGCGATGCACTTGCGTTCAGGGCCTTCCGACCGATCCTTATGGACGCCACCGCGACCCATGTCAGCCACCCGAGGCCTGAGATCAGGCCTCGACCTCCTCATCGGTTGCTTCACCGTCTTCTTCGGCCTGCTCCAGCTCGGCCGGATCAACCCAGCCCAGCATGATGCGCGCGGTCATGACCAGATCCTGCGCCTCTTCCAACGTCACGCCGAAGGGCTCCAGTACACCATCATCCTTGATGCGTTCGCCATCGACCGTGGTCCAGCCACCGGCCAGTTCCCAGTCGGCGCAGGTTGCGAAGTCTTCCAGAGTCTTCACATCATCCTTGGCCAGCGCCTCTACCATCTGGGGTGTCAGGCCCTCGAATTCAATAAGACTGTCCTCGGCACCCAGCGCACGGGCTGCATCCAGCGCCGCCTTGGCCTGAGCTTCCAGGAATTCGCGTGCACGTGTCTGAAGTTCTTGCGCGGTTCCTTCATCCACACCGTCGATGACCAGCAGTTCGTCGATTTCAACGTATGCCACTTCTTCGAGGTTGGTGAAGCCTTCAGAAACCAGCAGCTGAGCGAAGAATTCGTCCAGATCCAGCGTTTCCATGAACAACTGGGTACGGGCCTCGAATTCTTTCTGACGGCGCGCCGATTCTTCGGCTTCGGTCATGATGTCGATGTCCAGATTGGTCAGCTGGCTGGCCAGACGCACGTTCTGACCACGACGGCCAATGGCGAGGCTCAGTTGCTCCTCGGGAACCACAACTTCGATCTTGCCGGCTTCTTCGTCCAGAACCACCTTTGAAACTTCGGCGGGCTGCAGAGCGTTGACAAGGAAAGTCGGCTGATCTTCGTTCCACGGAATGATGTCGATCTTTTCGCCCTGCAGCTCGTTCACAACGGCCTGCACGCGGCTGCCGCGCATACCAACACAAGCGCCGACGGGGTCAATCGAGCCGTCATAAGAAATCACGGCAATCTTGGCGCGCGAGCCGGGATCACGAGCAACGGCCTTGACCTCGATGATGCCGTCATAGATTTCCGGAACTTCCATCTTGAACAGCTCGGCCATGAATTCCGGCGCAGTGCGCGACAGGAAGATCTGGTGACCACGCACCTCGCGGCGAACCTCTTTGATATAGGCGCGCACACGGTCATTCGGGCGATAGCTTTCGCGACCGATCTTGTCATTGCGGCGCAGAACAGCCTCGGCACCGCCCAGATCGACGATCACATTGCCAAACTCTTCACGCTTGACCGCACCGTTGATGATGGTGCCGGCACGATCCTTGAATTCTTCGTACTGACGATCACGCTCGGCTTCGCGAACCTTTTGCAAGATGACCTGCTTGGCGGACTGAGCAGCGATACGGCCCATTTCCACGGGCGGGACTTCTTCAACGAAGACGTCACCAACCTCGGGCGCCTCCATGTACTGCTTGGCCTGCTCGACGGTCATCTCGGCCTGATAGTTCTCAAGCTCTTCATCCTCGACCACGGTGCGGACACGGGTAAAGGTCGCCTTGCCGGTCTTGCGGTCGATGCTGACGCGGATGTCCATCTCGGCGCCGTAACGGCTCTTGGCGGCACGGGCGAGCGATTCTTCCATCGCTTCGACAACCAGACCGGGGTCGATCATCTTTTCGCGGGCCACGGCCTCGGCGGTCTGCAGCAGCTCCAGCTGGTTGGCTGAGGTGATTGCCATCAGTTCGTCTCCTCTTCGGACCCTTCGGTCTCAATCTCGTCGAAAGCGTTTTCGTTCAGGGCACCAGCGTCTTTGCGCTGGCGCAGCATTTCCTTAATCAGGTCATCGGTCAGAACCAGCTTGGCGTCGCTCAGCCAGTCAAATTGCAGACCGATGGTAATGGTCTCGTCTCCCTCGGGGATGTTGATCAGAACCTCATCCCCTTCGATCCCGGCCAATTCGCCCTTGAAGCGGCGGCGACCGTCGATCAGTTCTGCGGTTTCGATCTTGGCCTCATACCCTTCGAACGTCTCAAAATCTTTGAGACGGGTCAGAGGACGGTCAATTCCAGGGCTGGAAACTTCAAGCGTGTAGGCGTCCAAAATGGGGTCTTCGACATCCAGCGTGGCGCTGACCGCATTGGAAATCTCGGCGCAGTCATCCACTTCGATTCCGCCATCGGGCTTGTCTGCCATTATCTGCATCGTGGTGGTCTTGCCGCTCATCAGCCGAATGCGGACAAGCTCATACCCCAGATCCTCGATCACAGGGGTGATGATCTCGGCCAGTCGCCGGTCGATGGCAGCTTTGGCTATCAGGTCGTTTGTCATTCAGGTTCTCTACCCTGCTATCGGGCACAAAAAAACGGGCGCGCGGCCCGTCTAATTTTCCGGTGGAGCCCCGGACCAGAAGTCCGACGCGCCGCTGTTGCAACTGCATATACGCAGGAGTTCCTGAGTCTGCAACCCCCGGCGCAAATCGTGATCAAATTTACGCCAGCCACCACCGTTCGGCGATGCGCCCATCATCCAGCGCAGACCGGCTGATCTGGCGCGGCATACCGACATGAGAGGCCATTGCCAACGCCATCTCGGCCTCAGACGGATGATATCGCAGCCCGCGTTGCGCGGTCAGCTCCTCACCAGCCGGGAGCGCTGCGATATCTACATATCCATCGCGCAATGCTTCGGCCCGCACCCCGGCGTCCGGGATCACGATAATCTCAAGCGTATCAACCCATCCTGCCGTTCCGCTTTTGTAGTGATTGGACACCCTGCGTGCGCGGAAATGACGTTCATCCTCGGCCCGCTCAACCCGGTAGCATCCTGTGCCGTTGGCCTGAGCCAGTGGCGTCACGCCCCCTCGCGCAATGACAAACCGTGACCCAGCCAGCAAGAATGGTAGTCCAGGGTTGCCCTCGGCCAATTGCAGCTGCACACGATCAGGTGCAATGGCCTCGGCCTGTCCAATATCTTCCAGAACAGCCAGTACGTCGTTCACGTCCAGCTTGGTGCCATCGTGGAACACAGCATCGTCGCGCAGATCAAAGTTCCAGACCCGCGCATCAGCATCGGTCTGCCAATTTGTAGCCAGCTCTCCGCGCAGGGTACCATCGGGCGCGATCTCGGTCAGGCTGTCAAAGACAGCCCCTCGCGCCACCTGTTCCAGACTGTTGTCGCGTGGCACCGCCAGCCGCAAGGTACCACCCTGTTTCGGCGTATCGGCCAGAGACGCTCCTGTCGCCGCCAGCAAAGCGGCGGCGGCGCCCGAGGCAAATAATGCGCGACGGTCGATGCGAGTCATACCGTTTCCTCCGACACGCGATCCATGATCCGAACCAGTTCCGCGCTGATGCCCGGTTCTGACAGGGCGTGACCGGCTTGCCGCACCATCTTCAGTTCGGCATTGGGCCAGCGCTCGGACAGGTTCCATGCAGCCTGCGGTGGGCAGATCATGTCATAGCGTCCCTGAACGATATGACCGGGAATATGGGCAATCCGATCCATCTGATCCAGAATTTGCCCGTCATACTCAAGAAACGCCTTGTTCGTGAAATAGTGATTCTCAAGCCGCGCAAAAGTTCGCGCGTATTCGCCGGGGCTTTCCCCGACCGACCCGTTGGTGTGGATCGAAGCCAAGGCGTTTTCCCAATGCGACCACGCGCGGGCATAGAGGATCTCGGTCGCGCGGTCGCCCGAAAACAGGCGCTTGTTGTAGGCCGCAATTGCGTCATTTACTTCATGTTCGGGCAAGAGAGAGGTGAACTTGGCCCATTGTTCAGGCCAGAATTTGCCCGCACCACCGCCATAAAACCAGTCCAGCTCGGCCTGTGTGGCCAGAAACACGCCGCGCAATACCAGCCGATTTATCCGATCCGGATGTGTTTGGGCATAGATCAACGCCAGTGTCGCGCCCCAGCTACCGCCAAAGACGATCCAATCTTCGATGTCGAACAATTTGCGCAGACGCTCGATATCCGCCACCAGATGCCATGTCGTGTTGTTTTCGACCGACGCGGTTGGCCGCGACCGACCACATCCGCGCTGATCAAAGAGAATCACCCGATAGGCATCCGGGTTGAAATACCGTCGCATCGCCGGGCTGCAGCCGCCGCCCGGCCCGCCGTGCAGGATCACCACTGGTATCCCATTGGGATTACCGCATTGTTCCACATAAATACGGTGCCCATCGCCCATATCGACCACGCGCTGATCGAACGGATCGATCGGCGGGTAAAGATATTGAACTGCGCGCTTTTGGTCCGGGTACTTATCCATTACGGCCCTATATAGTCCTTAAGCGTAAAAGAGCACACGGAGACAGGAATGCAAGCGCATCCGAACACGGTTGACCCGTCCGAGATCGCAAAATTCGAGGCGATGGCCGCAGAATGGTGGGACCCGCATGGGAAATTCAAACCTTTGCACATGCTGAATCCGTGCCGTCTGGATTATATCACACAGCAGATCGCGGGCGAGTTTGACCGGGATCTGACGGCCCCGCGCCCATTCGAGGGCCTACGCCTTCTGGATATCGGCTGCGGCGGAGGGTTGCTGAGCGAGCCCATGGCGCGCCTTGGGGCCGAGGTCGTCGGAGCCGACGCCGCCGAGGGCAACCTGCCCGTCGCGCGCATCCATGCCGAGCAATCCGGGCTGCAGATCGACTATCGCCACACCACCGCCGAGGACATGGCCGCCGCAGGCGAACAGTTCGATGTGGTGCTGAACATGGAAGTGGTTGAGCATGTGGCCGATCCGTTGGGTTTTCTGACCGCATCGCAGCACTTGCTGAGGCCGGGCGGGTTGCTGATCTGCTCGACCATCAACCGCAACCCGAAATCTTATGCGATGGCCATCTTCGGGGCCGAGGTCGTCATGCGCTGGCTGCCGCGCGGCACGCATGAGTGGAACAAGTTCATCACCCCCGATGAGCTGTTCGACCTGCTGCGTCAGGCCGGGCTGGAGCCGGTGGACCGCAAGGGTTTCGTGTTCAACCCGATCCTGTGGAGCTGGTCGATCTCGGACCGGGATCTGAGCGTGAATTACGTGACGGCGAGTGTGAAGCCGAGGTAGGATGGGCGATTGCACCCATCTTACAATTGCCTATTTGACGGCCAAACGGTGAAAACTGAATGCTGGAGCAAACCCAGCTTCGTCTAACGCTTGTTTAAGAAGCCCATTTAGAAAAACGCGATGTGGTACGCCCGGGTCGCGCCAAATGTCGATCCCGGACGCCGCATCTGCATTGCAGACAACGTCCCCGGGCTTGGCATCCTTCCATTCAGGAAGTCGAAAAAGGTCATCCCGGTCGGGTCGGGCTCGTCGAAGACTTTTTGACTCAGCAATGTTCAGCGTGCCTGATTTGTTTGCGATCCACAGGATCGAGTAGTTCTGCTCAATCGGTGTGATCTTGTCTTTTTCGAATAGGTTGACGGGATAAAGCCCCCCTTGCCCCAAGTCGAAGTTCTTGAGGACATCCGCAACATCTGATCGAACCGCGAGAATTCCAAACAACGTGATTACAGCAGAATACTTGCCGTAGTGAGGCTCAAAATCATGATCTTCAGGTGCAACCTCTTGAAAGAAATCCGGCAAGATATCCTGCTGCTCCAGCGGCTCCCCGTGGCGCTGCCAACGATACAGATTCGCATGATAACCTGATCCGGGTTGCCACCTGAAGGCCTTGAAGCGTTCACTTGGTTCTTCAGGAAAATCATCGGGGACAAGCGCCCGGAATGGCCTTTGCAGGTCCATCCCGACGGTAATGTCTGAAACCCAAATTTCATCCGTCATCTTTTACGATCCTTTAGCGCAGTTGGCGTAAAGCCCCTACTCCCCCTCCAACTGCAACCGCAAATCCCGTAGCACGGGCAGCGTGCTGCGCACCCGCTCCAGCCCCAGCTCTCCGACCACGCGGTTGATCAGCGGGGCAATCGAGGAAATCGCCTGATCGCGTGCGCGTCGGCCTGCGGGGCTGATGGCGACCATCTTGCGGCGGGCGTCGTCCCAGTCGGGGCGGATGTGGATATAACCGGCCCATTCCAGCTTGGCCAAAGTGTTGGTCATTGCGCCTCGGGTCACGTGGAAGGTGTTGGCCAATTGCGCGGGGGTGCGCTCGTCGCCGACAAACACCAGATGGTTCAGCACCGAGAAATGCGAGATTTCCATGCCCTTGGGCAGCACCCGGCTCAGCCGGTTGCGCAATAGCTGATCGGCGGTCAGGATCTCGCTGAACAGCGTGACCGCAAGGGCATTTTTTTCGTCAGTCATGGTCCGGTTCTGGATCAGGGTCCGTCAAAGGGGCGGACATGTGTTAGTGAAGGCACGCGTCGTCGCGCCTCTGTAACAGACCTATCATCCAAATCAAAAAAGTGAATGCCCGGATCGGTGCCTGCGTCGATCAGCACCTCTCCCCACGGGGCGACAACCATGCTGTGGCCGTGGGTATAACGGATCTTTCCGCGTGTCTTCGGATGTTCGCCCGTCTGGGCCGGGGCCAACACCCAGCAGCCTGTCTCAATGGCCCGTGCCCGCAACAGCGCTTCCCAGTGGGCCGCGCCGGTGACCGGTGAAAAAGCCGCCGGGACAGTCAGGATTCGTGCCCCCGCCTGCGCCAGCGCGGCGTAAAGATGCGGGAAGCGGATGTCATAGCAGATGGTCATGCCGACCTTGCCGAATTCGGTGTCGGCGATCACCGCTTTCTGACCGGGACGGTAGTTCTTTGATTCGCGAAAGGTCTCGGATTCCGTGACCTGCACGTCGAACATATGAATCTTGTCGTACCGCGCCACGATCTGCCCCTGCGGGTTGACCATGAAGCTACGGTTGGCAAAGCGCCCGTCCGAGTCATGCGTTTTGATCGCAAGTGACCCGATCAGTAGCCAGACACCCAATTTGGCGGCCTGTTCGCACAGACCCGCCAAAGTAATGTCATCTTCTTCGTGCTGCAGAACCTCGTGCTGGCGTGTGGTGCTGGTGGAGACGCAATTCGTGACCTCGGGCGTCAGAATGAACTGCGCACCCTGCGCTGCCGCGTGGGCCATCATGGCACGAACCATCTCGAGATTCTCAGCCGGATCATCCGACGCGGTGATCTGCAGCAAAGCGGTTTTCATCAAGCCGCCAGCAGGCGGTCCAGCTTGCCCTGACGTTCAAGCTCGTAAAGATCGTCGCACCCACCAACATGGGTGGTGCCCACAAAAATCTGCGGCACAGTGCGTTTTCCTGCCGCGCGCTGGATCATTTCAGGTTTGCGTTTCGGATGCATCAGCACGTCGATTTCCTTGAATTCGACGCCTTTCTGTTTCAACAACCGCTTGGCCGCATGACAAAAGCCGCACAGCGGCGAGGTGTAGATTTCTACCGGCTTCATATTCCGTCCCTTTGGGTTTCGCACATTCTTGGGCGAATTAGGTATCCTTGGCAACGCGCGCCAGTACCAACACGAAAATATGATTTGCCCCTGACGCGCGACAGACACGCGCGCAGGCGTCCAACGTCGCACCCGAGGTCATAACATCATCGACCAGAAGAATATCCCGGCCTCTGATCATGGGTGCACGTTTTCGATGCAGAGATATGGCGTTGGACAGCGCAAGGGATCGCTCAACCGCAGTTTTTCCATCCAGAACAGGGGTGCGTACCGTGCGTACCAGAAGATCGGGGCAGACGCTCAACTCCGCTTCCCGGCCCAGATGCCCCGCCAGCAGCACCGATTGATTGTAGCGACGCTTGATCAGCCGGGTCCAGTGCAGCGGAACCGGCGCGATCAGCATGTTCGGGTGCAACAGCTCTTGCCCGGCTTGAGCCATCCAGCGTGCGGCAGGGCGGGCCAACTCAGGCCGATCCCCGTGCTTAAAGGCAAGTATGAGTGCCTTCGCGCGCCCCTGATACAGCAACGCTGCCCGACCATGCTGCCACGCGCGTGGTGCCCTGAGGCAGTCATCACATTCAATCCGGTGTCCGTCTTGCGCGCCGGGAAGTGGCATGCCGCAGCTTTCGCAGACGGTGCCACCGATGAACGGCGTGTCGCGCCAGCATGCGCCGCAGAGGCCGAAATCGGATTCGGTCAGTGCTCCGCAGGACAGGCAACGCGGTGGGTAGATCATCTCGACAGCGGTTTGAATCCCCTGACGAATGCGATACTTGCGGCTTATGAAGCTTCCGTCCGACACTACACCCTCTCTGTTTGACCGCGCCGTCCTTGCGCTTCACCGCAGCCGCGCGCGGGACGACGCGCTTTTCCTGCACCATGTCGCTGTCGACGAAGTGCAGGATCGTCTGTCCATGGTTAACAAAACCTTTAAGGCCCCCGCCGTCGTGACCCCCTTCCCCCATATCTGGGAGGGGTTGTGGCCCGAGGCTCGGGTGATTGGGGATGAAGATGTTCTCGACTTGACGCCAGGTGCGCATGATCTCGTGATACATGCGATGGCGCTGCATTGGGCAAACGACCCGGTCGGCCAACTGATCCAATGCCATCGCGCCATGAAACCCGATGGATTGCTACTGGCGGTATGTTTGGGGGGTGACACCCTTCAGGAATTGCGCGCCGCTCTGGGTCAGGCCGAGATAGAGGAGACCGGCGGTCTCAGCCCCCGCATCGCCCCCATGGCCGAGCTTCGTGATCTGGGGGGGCTGCTGCAGCGGGCCGGGCTGGCTTTACCCGTCGCCGACAAGGCGACACTGTCTGCGGAATACCGCGATCTGCTGCATCTGATGCGTGATCTGCGTGCAATGGGAGAAACCAACGCATTGGCCGATCGCCTGAAACACGCGACCCGACGTGCTGTTTTTGACAAAGCGCAGGACATCTACGCCGGGCATTACGCATCGCCACAGGGCCGCCTGACGGCAACCTTTGAACTGATCTGTCTGACGGGCTGGGCCCCCGATGACAGCCAACCCAAACCTTTGCGTCCGGGATCCGCCAAGATGCGGCTGGCTGATGCGCTAGGTACGGATGAGGGCAAACTGCCCGATTGACGACCGGCCTTTTCCCTATATCTCAGGCCAGACACCACAAATCAGGAAGCTTTCAATGTTTGATGCCACTCGTCCAACCCATGCCCCTGCAGACCATCCCAAGGTCAAGATGGGCCGCGTCGGCATCCTGCTGGCTAATCTGGGAACTCCAGATGACTACAGTTATTGGCCTATGCGGCGGTATCTGAACGAGTTCCTGTCGGACAAGCGCGTGATCGACTACCCGGCGTGGAAGTGGCAGCCGATTCTGCAAAGCATCATTCTGACCAAGCGGCCTTTCAGTTCGGGTGAGGCGTACAAGTCAATCTGGAATCACGATAAGGGCGAAAGCCCGTTGATGACGATCACCAAAGATCAGACTGCCAAGCTGCGCGCAGCGATGCAGCAGCGGTATGGCGATCGGGTGATGCTGGGTTTTTGCATGCGCTACGGCAATCCTTCAACTCCGTCGAAGGTCCGAGAGATGGTAGAAGAAGGCTGTGATCGCATCCTGTTCTTCCCGCTCTACCCGCAATACGCCGGTGCCACGACTGCTACAGCAAATGATCAGTTCTTCCGCGCGTTGATGAAGGAGACATGGCAGCCTGCCAGCCGAACTGTTCCGGCCTATTTCGACGAACCTGCCTATATCGATGCGTTGGCGAGCTCTGTCGAGCGCGCCTATGCAGATATGGAGACAAAACCGGATGTCCTGGTCTGCTCGTATCACGGGATGCCCCAGCGCTATTTGCAGCAAGGGGACCCCTATCACTGCCAGTGCGTGAAAACATCAAGGCTACTGAAAGAGCGTCTGGGATGGACGGATGATCAGCTGATCTCGACCTTTCAATCGCGCTTTGGACCAGAAGAATGGCTGAAGCCCTACACCGTTGATCACGTGGCTGATCTGGCGCGTCAGGGTAAGAAGAACATCGCCGTCATCGCACCTGCCTTCTCTGCCGATTGCATTGAGACGCTGGAAGAGATCAACGAAGAGATCAAAGAGAGCTTCGAAGAGGCGGGTGGTGAATCGTTCACCTATATCCCTTGCCTTAACGACGATGATTCGCATATCGCCGCGCTGAGCAAGGTGATCGAAGACAATCTGCGTGGTTGGTTAGACTAATCGCGCGCTTTCACCAGACACGAAAAAAGGCGGTGGTTTGCACCACCGCCTTTTAAGTGCATAAAGTCTCGTCGACTTAGCTTGCTGCAACAGCTGCGGCAACAACAACCAGCAGGATCAGCGGCAGGATGATGCCCTGCGACGAACCTTGGGTCTCTTCGACAACAACAGGTGCTTCAACAACCGGCTCTTCCAGGTTGCCAGCATATGCGGTCGAAGCAGCAGCAGTCAGAGCAGCAGCGAGAACGAGTTTCTTCATATTAACCTCCAGAATTTGCGCGATTCCCAATAGCGAAACCACGCATCTAAGACTTACCTCGTGAGTTTTTCTAATCAGCAATGCAGGCGGATTGCAATTGCAACTTGTCCCGCAAGCGGGTTCGTGCGCGAAAATGTCGTCAAATTAGCAACACTTGCGTGCCGACCTTGGCCATAGAAAACAGTTCGGCGATGTCATCGTTGAACAAGCCAATGCACCCGTTCGACGACCGGCGTCCAATTTTACGCGTATCGTGGGTGCCATGGATGCGATAGTACTTCCAGCTCAGATATAAAGCGTGTGTTCCCAGCGGGTTATCAGGACCCGGCGGAATATAATCCGGCCATTCAGGGTTGCGCTTCTTCATCGATGGCGTCGGTGACCAGCTTGGGCCTTCCACCTTGCGAATGACACTGGTGCGTCCGCGACGGGTCAATTCCTCGGTCAGAGGCACCGAAGAGGGGTACAGTTTGTATACGGATTGATCATCTGACCAATAATGCAGCGCTCTGGATACGGTATCCACCAGAATAGCACCGTTTCGAGTGTTCGAAAAATAGGGCTGCCAGTCCAGCGCACGGAATCCCGACACATTGCGGCGTACCGGAGCTTCCGGTTCCGGGGCGGGGCGTAGCGGGTCGCCCGGAATATACTGAGCCAACGCAGGCGAGGCCAAGCTGGCGGTTGCACCGGCCAGGAATCCCCGGCGCGTCGATGTAAGAATATGTTTCTTGACCATGGAGATCGGTCCTCTGCTAACAGCAAATGCAAAATCTAAGGCATTTTATGGCCAGAATGCTTCAGTCGCAAATCAAACCGGCAGAATCACGCAAGGTTGGGGCATTGTAGGTTTGCTCCGGGCGGTCAAGCAGGCTATTTCCCTTCTCGACACAATATTTAGGCCGATCATGACACGTATTCTTTCTCTACTAGCGATTTGTTTTGTCGCACTTGCGGCATGTACCGATTCGGGCACATCCGCTATTGGCGCCGATGGCAGGCCGCTGCCATCCGTGTACAAAATTCGTGGCAACCCTGAAAAGCTGCAGTTTAGAATGCTGGATTCGGTGAATGCCTTGCGGCAGGCATCTGGCCTGCAACAGGTCCAATTGAACTCGCAACTGAATGCAGCTGCCGCCACTCATGCGAAAGACATGGCGCGACAGAATCGGCCATGGCATTTCGGTTCGGACGGTTCGTCTCCGTTGGATCGCGCGGCGCGCGCCGGTTACTTCGGTACATTCCTGGGTGAAGCGATCTCGGAAACCTTTGAGACCGAGACCGAAACGCTGGCCGCATGGATGCAGGAACCCGGTCCTCGTGCCGTGATCATGGACCCGCGCGCCACCCAGATGGGATTCGCCTGGCACCAAGAAGGCGGTGGCAAGATCTGGTGGACGCTGGAGATGGGATCCGGCGGCTGATCACGCCAGATAAAGAAACAAAAAAAGCCCCCGACAAATCGGGGGCTTTTTTTGTTGATAAGTGGGCCAATCAGGCAGCTTGCATCGATTGCGCTTCAGTCAGAATGGCATACAGCTTTACCGGGTCAGGGTTGGCCCGCAGCTTGGCGCAGACCGATTGCTCGCGCAGCGTGCGCGAGACCAACGCCAGCGCCTTAAGGTGTTCAACCCCCGCCTCTTCTGGCGCAAACAGGGAAAACGCCAAATCGACCGGCTGACGATCGACCGAGCCGAAGTCGATGGGCTTTTCCAGCATGACAAACACACCCGAAACCGATTCTAGTTCGGAAAGCCGTGCGTGCGGAAGTGCAACACCATGTCCAACACCAGTTGGGCCAAGGCTCTCCCTCTCAAGCAGGCTGTCTACGATCGTCTGAGCATCCAGCCCAAGCGTCGCGGCGCCCACATCGCCAATTTCCTGAAACAAACGCTTCTTGCTGGAAGCAGCGGACAGTACACGCACCGCTTCTGGCTTTAGAATGCTCGAAAGCTCCATCATTTTGCTCCTAAGCCGTGCCCCCAGCTATTCGGGGGCAGGCCGATTAGTCTTGCCTGTTACGGATCGATCCAACCGATATTGCCGTCCTCGCGGCGATAAACGACATTCAATCCGTCCTTGTTCTCATTTCGGAACACCAGTACCGGAGCACCAGCGAGTTCCATCTGCATGACGGCTTCACCAACACTGAGCGATGGGATCTTGGTTTCCATCTCAGCCACGATCATGGGCTGCAGCGATTCGGGTTCGTCTGCCGTCTCCGATTCGTCAGAGGCGAGGATATAAGAGGACGCGCCAAAGAGTTCAACCGGCTCGGACCGATCCTTGTGGTGGTCTTTCAGGCGGCGCTTATAGCGCCGCAGTTGTGTCTCCATCTTGTCGCAGCAGCCTTCGAATGCCGCGTAAATCTCGGTCGCGTGCGCCTTGGCCTGTGCGGTCAGGCCGGTCGACAGATGCACGGTGGTTTCGCATACATATTCATGCGCCGAACGGGAAAAGACGACGTTGGCGTCTGTAGGCCGCTGGGCATATTTGCCCACGACCTCGCCCAGTTCGGTCTGCACATGGGTCTGCAGGGCCGCACCGATGTCGATCTGTTTTCCGCTGATTTGGTAACGCATGTGATCTCCTTCACAATTCACACCCATTCTGACGTCGTGTAACGCGACTGACTTGTTTTTATCGGGTGGGGGGTATCGGCATGTTCTGCGGTTGCCGTTGGCCCGGCCCTTCAACGAAGGGAGATCGAGATCCAGTTTGGAACCGAAGAAATGCCATATGCCAATTGAGCCAAGAGGTGAGGGAAGAGTCAATCAAAACAGGTGTGTATATACGTGATTTCCGTCATGCATCAGGCGCATCTCCGCACAACCTTATGAAATACGGAAGTTTTCACCCAGATAGACCCGGCGAACATTTTCGTTTTCGACAACTTCATCGGGCGTGCCTGACATCAAAACCTGGCCGTCATGCAAGATATAAGCCCGATCCACAATCTCCAGCGTTTCCCGGACGTTATGATCCGTGATCAGTACTCCGATGCCACGCTTTTTCAGATCGGCCACCAGATGCCGGATATCACCGACACTGATCGGATCGACACCCGCAAATGGTTCGTCCAACAGCAGATATTTCGGATCGGCGGCCAGACAGCGCGCAATTTCGACCCTTCGGCGTTCCCCGCCGGACAATGCCAATGCAGGCGCTCGGCGCAGGTGTTCGATGGAAAAGTCCGATAGCAGCTCTTCCAGCCGCTCCTTGCGGCGATGGGCATGTTTAACCGTGATATCTAGAACCGAAGCGATGTTGTCTTCAACGCTCATCCCGCGGAAAATCGACATCTCCTGCGGTAGATATCCGATCCCCATCCGGGCACGACGATACATCGGCAGGGTCGTGACGCTCTGCCCATCAATCGTGACCGTGCCTGCTTCGGGGAAAACCAGACCCGCGACAGAATAAAAAGTGGTGGTCTTGCCCGATCCGTTCGGGCCTAGCAACGCCACGACCTCGGAGCGGTTCAATTCCATGGACACATCGCGAATGACGGTCTTCTTGCGATAAGACTTTCGTAGCTTTTCGATCTTCAGACCGGAAGAACCTTCAGCGATGGAGAGTTCGGGCTGGTTCATCAGTTGCCACCTTGTTGCAGAATGGTTTTGACACGCCCTGACATCGTCGCAGTTCCCGTCGTCAGATTTGCAATCATCTCGTCGCCGCTGATGATACTTGGGCCCTGCGTCAGCAACACGTTGCCCTTCATCTCAATCACGCCGGAATCGATGGTGTATTCTGCCCAATCGCCCTCGGCTGCGTCGGGCGGACTGACCAGAACCACGTTTTCGGTGGCCTCCATCCGTTCGATGGCCGAGCGTTCTTCGTTATAGATGACAAGAACCCGGTCTGCCGTCAGGCGCATCTCGCCCTGGATGACAATGACGTTGCCGATAAACTCGGCCGATCCATCTTCCTGATTCACGTTCAATGTCTCGGACGTCACCTCGACCGGCAGCGTCGGGTCGGCATTGACCGAGCCGAACGCCACCTGAGCCTCTTGTGCAGAAACAGGTGTGGCTCCGACAGCCACGGCTAGACACAAAAAGGCGACACGTAAATCGAACACAAGTTATCTTTCTGCTTTTTGCGGCTCATATATCAACTTCACGCCGCCTGTAAAAAGAATATGAACCGGACCGTCCTTTTTTTCGGTCCCAAACACCATTCTTCCGGCAGTAAAGTCGCCAATCGGACCGGTTCCGTCAATCTGTCCAGGGCTATCACCACGTATTTCATCCAGCGACGTATTCAACAGGTCGGTGGTGACCTGGATGCCGTCTCTGGTGGTGATGACCACATCCCCTGCAAACGTTGCAGTACCCTTGTCTGGCCTGATGATGCCTGTGTTGGATTCGAGTGTGATCTCGCCCCCATTGCTTAGTCCAAAGCGGCCCTGCACTTCGGCTGCCGTCGGTGTGTCGCCATCGCCACCCTGACTGGCCCTTCGGGCTTCGACGCGGATTTCCTCGCCCTTGCGGGTGACACCTTTATAGTCGGGCCGCGTGACCACCTGGTCTGTCAGCCGGTCGTCAATATCCTGATCACTGAACGGCACCGAGACATTGGTGTCGACGCTGCGAGAAAGAAGAAAGACAGAAGACAGCAACAAAATCGCCACAAGCGGTAACAGTACCTTCAGGAACTGCACCCATCGGGAATGGCGATCAACTTCAGCCATCTTTCTAACCCAATCCTACACGCAGACAGTCATGTATGTGCAGCAGACCCAAAGCTGGGCCATTTGTGTCAGGATCAACCACAAAGAGTGACGTGATCTTGCGATCGTTCATGATTGCAACCGCCTCCTCCGCCATGGCACTTGGCGCAATGGTCATTGGGTTTTCGGTCATCACCTCTTCGGTGTTTTTGCTCAACAGTCCGTCCATGTTCCTGCGCAGGTCGCCATCGGTCACAATACCCAGCAAACGACCTGCATGATCAGTGACTCCCACAACACCAAAGCTCTTCTGACTCATGACCAGCAGCGCCTCGCTCATCGGGGTGCCAGCGGTCACCAAGGGCAAATCTTCATGCATCAGATCACGCACAGTTGACAGTTGCGCCCCCAACTTTCCACCGGGGTGGTAAGCGCGGAAATCTTCGGGTTTGAAATCCCGGTACTTCATCAGCGCAATCGCCAGCGCGTCGCCCATCGCCAGTGTCAGCGTCGTCGAGATTGAAGGCACCATCCCAAAACCACAGGCCTCTCCCAGTGACGGGATAAGCAGATGCACATCCGCCTGTTTCATCAAGGTGCTTTCCGGCTTGCTCGACAACCCGATCAGCGGAATTCCAAAGCGACGCGTAAAGGCCAGCAAGTTCGCCAGTTCCGGCGCTTCACCTGAGTTCGAGATCGCAAGGACCACATCGCCTTTCGAGACCATGCCCAAATCACCATGGCTGGCTTCGGCGGGATGGACAAAATAGGCGGGCGTACCAGTGCTGGCCAGAGTCGCCGCGATCTTGTGGCCAATATGGCCGGATTTGCCGATACCACTGATGATGATGCGGCCAGTGGCTTGCAGGATCAGCTGTACGGCCTCGGCGAAGTGCTCGTCCAAGCCATCGGCCAGGACATCCAGCGCACGGGCTTCGTCGGTGACAACCTGCCGGGCGGTTCTGAGGAATGCTTCGGTATCAGTCATGAATGCGCAAAAATATCGGTTTCGGGCCAGCCTGCGAGGTCAAGCTTCGCACGCATTGGCAGGAAGTCAAAACACGCCTGCGCCATTTCGGTGCGGCCTTCGCGGGCCAGACGTCCGTCCAGTGCATCCCGCAGTTGGTGCAGGTACAAAACATCCGATGCCGCATAGTCCAACTGGGCATCAGTCAGCGTTTCAGCGCCCCAATCGCTCATCTGCTGCTGCTTCGAGATATCGACGCCAATCAGTTCCTGACACAGATTCTTAAGACCATGACGATCAGTATAGGTGCGCACCAAACGGCTGGCGATCTTGGTGCAATAGACCGGGGCGGCCAAAGCGCCGAAGGTGTGATACATCGCAGCAATATCGAAGCGGCCAAAGTGGAACAGCTTCAAAACATTCGGATTTTCCAGCATCGCACAGAGGTTCGGCGCCTGCGTCTGCCCAATCTCGACCTGAACGATATGGCTGTTGCCGTCCCCTCCTGACATCTGGATCACGCACAGGCGATCTCGATGCGGGTTCAACCCCATGGTTTCGCAGTCAATGGCCACGGTGGGGCCCAAATCCAACCCGTCCGGCAGGTCATTTTTATACAGATGGTTCGCCACGGAAATGTCCTTTGTGCGCTTTCGGCCCCGAGATAGGCGGTTTGGTCCGCAAACTCAACGCCGTCCTTGGAAAAGCGGCACCCTTGACCTTATGGCCAACACGAGAACTATGGATGCGACACCGCGATTGAGAAATTCCGACAATGCTCAGCATCCTGAAAAACCGTACCTACAGACACCTGTTGGCCGCGCAGGTCGTGGCACTGACCGGAACCGGGTTGGCGACGGTGGCCCTTGGGCTGTTGGCTTTTGATCTGGCCGGAGAGTCCGCAGGGTTGGTTCTTGGTACCGCTCTGACGATCAAAATGATCGCCTATGTCACCGTTGCCCCGCTTGCTGCTGCCTTTGCCGAGCGGCTAGATCGTCGCCGGATGCTGGTTGCACTGGATCTGGTGCGCGCTGTGGTTGCGCTCTGCCTGCCTTTCGTGTCCGAAATCTGGCAGGTCTACGTGCTGATCTTTGTGCTGCAATCCGCCTCAGCCGGATTTACACCCGCGTTTCAGGCCACCATCCCGGATGTGCTGACCAACGAACAGGACTATACCAAAGCCCTGTCCCTGTCGCGGCTGGCTTATGATCTGGAAAGCCTGCTGAGCCCGATGCTGGCCGCCACCTTGCTGCTGTTCGTCAGTTTCGACAGCCTGTTTTTGGGCACCTGTGTCGGTTTTGTCGCCTCGGCCTTGCTTGTGGTGTCTGCAACCCTGCCCTCACCCAAACCCTCCCAGCCGCGTGGCATCTATGACCGCACCACGCGCGGCATTCGAATTTATCTTAAAACCCCGCGCCTGCGGGGGCTGCTGGCGCTGAGTTGGAGCGCGGCCGCGCTCAGTTCGATGGTCATCGTCAACACGGTCGTGATCGTGCGCGGCGATCTTGGTCTTTCTGAAAGCGCCGTTGCCGTCGCGCTGGCCGGGTTCGGTGGCGGTTCGATGCTCGCGGCATTTGCACTGCCACGCCTTCTTGATCACATTCCAGAGCGTCGCGTCATGCTGGGAGGTGCATCATTGGCGACGGGCACCATGGCAGCAGCGGCGCTGCTATCTGCCACCCTACCGATGACGCTGGGCTTATTGACAACGACCTGGCTATTGGTCGGCTTTGGATACTCCAGCACGTTGACGCCCTCTGGCCGCCTGCTGACCCGATCCGCCCACCCCGAAGATCGATCCGCTGTGTTTGCCGCACAGTTCACTCTGTCTCATGCTTGCTGGCTAGTGCTTTATCCCCTGGCCGGGTGGCTGATGACCCGATTTGGCGCAACTGTGGCGATGGCCGGAATGGTAACTGCCGCGATTCTGGGTCTGGTTCTTGTGCTCATTGCCTGGCCACGGCGCGAAGACAATGCGGTGGTCCATCACCATCCTGACCTCCCACAGGATCACCCCCACCTGTCTGGGCCGAAACCTCATGCGCATCCGATCATCATTGATGAACTGCATCCCCGTTATCCGCACCAGCCTTGAGCCCGAACACCAAACTACCCTAAACCGAGGCGAAGTTTCCTGAACCCGGAGCCGCAATGGACCAGCTTGACCGACGCATCATCGCCGCCTTACAGCACAATGCGCGCGACTCGACGACCCGCATTGCAACAACACTTGGCGTCGCGCGGACAACGGTGCATGAACGCATCAATCGAATGGAAGAGCGGGGCGTCATCGCTGGTTACTCGGTCGTCCTGCGCGAAACCGAAGATACGCCACGCGTTCAGATCATCGTTCTGCTTGAAGTGCAGCAGAAAGAAACCACACGTATCATCAAGCGTCTTGAAGCTTATCCCGAGGTCAAACTGTGTTTGTCAATCAATGGCGAATTTGACCTGCTGCTTTCCGCCGAAGCGCCACGGATCGATGATCTTGATATTCTGGTCGACGAACTTGCGCGCATCCCCGGCGTATTGCGTACCAACACCAGTGTGGTTTTTGGCCGAAAGATTGATCGAAACTAAGGCGCGCTAACTCTCTGTAAACAGATGATTGGTTAACTTGGCCCGGACTGATTAGAATTCCGGACCGGCAGAATGCCAACTCAAAACCTACTAGTTTCCGCGCTCTTGGCGCAGGCCCTTCTGGCGCAGGCCGGATACGCATCGCCAACATCGGCGCTGTGTGATCAAGCGGCCCGGCGGGCTGCGCAGGCCGAAGGCGTCCCGCTCGATGTTCTCAAGGCAATTGCCCGCGTAGAAACAGGCCGCACGCAGAACGGATTACTGGAACCCTGGCCATGGACCGTCAATCGTGAAGGACAGGGATATTGGTTTGCCTCCGAGGTTGAGGCAAAGTCTTACGTGTTCGACATCTTCAAATCCGGTGTACGCAGCTTTGATGTCGGTTGCTTTCAGATCAATTATCGTTGGCATGGTAAGGCTTTTCGCTCGATCGACGCGATGTTCGATCCGGATGAAAACGCAACCTATGCAGCACGGTTTCTGGCCCAGCTTTATGCGGAACTTGGATCATGGCCTGCCGCTGCCGGGGCCTACCACTCGCGCACGCAGCACCTTGCGGCCTCATATTCTGATCGTTTTCAGACCGTCCTGGCGCAGCTGGATGGCTCGGGCACAGCCCACGAACGCGATCCATTCACAGCATCTGCCAGTCCGCTCATCCCGCTGAACGCTCATCCGGTCGGCCAGAACGCGCTGGGGTCACTGGTTCCCGAAACCTCTACAGCCACCGCCTTTATCGCTTTCAATTAGGAGCAGATAGTGCCCCGTATCGATCCGCGCACCTTGTTCTCTCCGACCATATTGCTGGCGCTGGCGCTGATGGCGGTCATCGTGATGATGATCCTGCCCATGCCAGCCTGGGTACTGGACGTGGGGCTGGCGGCATCCTTTGCGCTGGCGATACTGATCTTCACATTGACGCTGTTCATCGAACGGCCACTGGATTTCTCATCCTTCCCGACGATCCTGCTGGCCTCACTGATGTTGCGCTTGTCGCTGAACGTGTCCTCAACCAAGCTGATCATCGGTCAGGGGCACACCGGCACCAACGCCGCTGGTGACGTGATCGAAGGTTTCGCCCAGTTTGTCATGGGCGGCAGCATCTTTCTGGGCCTTGTGGTGTTTGGCGTTCTGCTGATCGTGAACTTCATGGTCATCACAAAGGGTGCTGCCCGCATGGCCGAAGTGGGTGCCCGGTTCGCGCTGGACGGGATGCCAGGCAAACAGTTGGCCATCGACAGTGACATGTCGGCTGGAGCCATCGATCACCAGCAAGCCAAAGAACGGCGCGAGCGCGAGCAGCAGGAAACCACCTTTTTTGGTTCGCTCGACGGCGCGTCGAAATTCGTCAAAGGCGATGCGATTGCCGGGTTGCTGATCACACTTCTCAACCTCGTGATGGGATTGGTCATGGGGGTCATCGTGCATGGGATGCCGGTATCGTCCGCCTTCGAAACCTATGCAATTCTGACCGTTGGGGACGGGTTGGTGTCACAGATACCAGCAGTGATCATCTCGATTGCGTCCGCCTTGTTGTTGGCGCGTGGCGGTACGCAGGGTGCAACCGACAATGCGCTCTTCTCGCAACTTGGACGCCACCCGGCGGCGTTGGGCACCGTAGCGGTTCTGATGGTGCTGTTCGCCCTGGTGCCCGGTTTGCCGTTCTTACCGTTCATTCTTGGGGCCGGGGTGCTGGGCTATGCGGCTTATTCAGGCCTCAGACAACGCAACGCCAGCGAGGCAGAGGCTCAGACCCCCGAGGCCGAGTCTGATACTCCGGTCTCGCAGGCTATCGGTGATATCCTGGACCTCGACGACGTTCACTTGGAATTCGCCCCTGATCTGGTCAGCATGGTGCTGAACCCCGGTACCGGCCTTGACGCGCGGATCGCCAGCATGCGGACCTATGTCGCCTCAAGCTTTGGGCTTATCCTGCCCGAAATTCGATTGACTGACCGCGCCGATCTTCCGACCGGAACTTATGTGATCAAAGTACAAGGGGTCGAACAGGCGCGTGGTGTTCTGAATTCTGAACTTGTGCTCGCGCTGCTACAGGACGGGCACGACTTTTTACCTGATGGCACCGATGTGACCGAACCCGTCTACGGTGCCCCGGCGCGCTGGATATTGCCCAAGGACCAGGAGGTCGCCGCACTGAATGGGGCCACCATCGTCACCCCTCCTGAAATTCTGGCGACCCATCTGCTAGAGATCATCAAACAGAATTTCTCGCGCCTTTTGACCCTGAAATCCCTTCGCCGCCTGCTGTCCGAGATGACGCGGCTTAGCGATCCGACCCGAGCTGAAGCCAACCGCAAAATGCTGGACGAATTGATCCCAGACAAGGTGCCGATCGACACACTGCATGCTGTTCTGCGGCTGTTGCTAGACGAACGGGTCTCGATCCGAAACATGGCGCTGATCCTTGAAAGCGTGGCCGAAGCACGATTGACCACCACCCAGCCCGAAGGGATCTGCGAACTGGTCCGCCAGCGGCTGGGCTTTCAACTGGTTGCCGACATGAAGCGCGAGGACGGCTCGATCCCTCTGATCCAACTCGCGCCGGAATGGGAGGACACATTTGCCACCTACCAGATCGACGCCGCGAACGCAGGTATCGACGTGGCACTACCGCCCAACCTGTTCAATAAGCTGGCCGATGGAGTTGTCGATAGCGTCGCAAAATCAGCAGATCACGGGTTGTTCCCGGCGGTCGTAACCACGACCCGCCGACGCAGATTGCTCAGGACCATTATGCACGCGCGCGGCGTCGCCAACCCCGTCCTGTCTTTTGAAGAGATCGGGCTTGAGGCGCGCCCCGCCTTGGTCGGAACGGTGCCCGCGTGATCTCAGTCCCGTCAGAGCTTTTGCCACATCTGGGGCAAAACCTGTGGCATCTGTTCGCCGTATTTCTTCGTGTGTCCGCATTGGTTTCGCTGCTACCGGCCTTTGGTGAACGCAGCGTCCCTGTGCGGGTCAAACTGGGCGTGGCAGTTGCTTTCACAATGATTGTCATTCCCGCCATACCCGCATCGGGTGTTATGCCGGGCTTTCACGAAATGATTGGATTAATCACCATCGAAGTCTTGATTGGTCTTATGCTCGGCATCGGGTTGCGCCTATTTGTCCTTGCACTACAAACTGCAGGTTCAATCGCGGCGCAAGCGACATCCTTGTCTCAGATCCTGGGCGGAGCGGCCGCAGAGCCTGTCCCGGCGATGGGGTATCTGCTGACGCTGGCCGGCTTGGCGCTGGCGGTATTGCTTGGCCTTCATATCCGTGCAGCGCAGTTCGTGATCCACAGCTACATGCTGTTTCCGATGGGCGCGCTTCCAACTGCGCCTGATCTGTCGCAATGGGGCGTTGCGCAAGTCGCCCACAGCTTTGGACTGGCCTTTGCGCTGGCTATGCCCTTTGTCATCGCATCGCTGATCTACAACCTCGCACTGGGCGTAATTAACCGCGCCATGCCGCAGCTCATGGTCGCTTTTGTCGGTGCCCCAGCAATCACTTTCGCAGGCCTTTTCCTGCTTTTCGCCGGGGCACCATTGATCCTGGCAACCTGGTCTGACGCTTTGTTCGCCTTTCTCCAAAATCCTCTGGGAGGGCTGAGGTGAGCGCATCAGACGACAGTGATAAGTCATTTGAGGCGACCCCGCAAAAGCTGGAAAAAGCCCGAAAAAAAGGCGAGGTAGCGAAGTCCAATGATCTGTCGGTGGTGGCTGCATACATGGGACTGCTCGTCGCATTTTTGCTCACGGGGCAATTCACAGCAGAGCATCTGGGGGCTCTGTTCGTGGTCTTGATCGACCAATCAGATCAATTCGCAAGCTTGCTGACCGTCGGACCCGCGACATCCACCGTCGCTGGGATTCTGAGATCAACTATGGCACCAATCGCCGCGTTGTTTGTCGTTCCGGCAGTCGCGGTGTTGCTCAGCCTGATCGCCCAGCGCGCACTGATCTTCGCGCCGGAAAAGCTGAAACTACGCGGTTCACGCATCTCGATCGTCTCAAACGCAAAGAACAAGTTTGGCCGGGGCGGGTTGTTCGAATTCGCCAAGAGCTTTGTTAAATTGTTGATCTATGGAACATGCCTGACCCTATTTTTGCACGCCCACCTGCCCGAGATTCTGACAGCCAGTGCAGCCGCCCCGAGATCCTCAATTCTGTTGATGATGAACTTACTCAGCCAATTTCTGTTTATCGTCATAATGATCGCGCTGGCGATCGGCGTGATAGACTATCTGTGGCAACATGCCGAACACCTTCGCAAAAACAGAATGTCACGCAAAGAAATTCAGGATGAAACCAAGGATTCCGAGGGTGATCCGCACGTCAAACAGCAGCGTCGCCAACGCGCGCAGGACATAGCAACCAATCAGATGATGGCGGATGTGCCCAAGGCCGATGTGGTGATCGTCAACCCGACGCATTATGCGGTGGCGCTGAAATGGTCGCGTGCAAGTGGCAGCGCTCCGGTTTGCGTCGCCAAAGGAGTAGATGAAATCGCGGCAACAATCAGGGCCACGGCCGGAGACGCAGGCATTCCTATTCATTCCGATCCACCAACAGCACGCGCATTGCACGCGACCGTCGGGATCGGACAGGAAATTACCGAAGAATACTACCGACCCGTTGCAGCTGCTATTCGGTTTGCCGAAGCCATGCGCAAACGAGCGAAGGGTCAGGTCGGATGACGCAAGATCGCATGGGCAACCTTTTGACCGTCGCCGAAGCTGTTTATCAACGGGAACACCAAAAATTGCACCCTTTGTTGCAGCGCGAAGCCCAGTTGCTTCAGCAATTGACGCGTCTGGATTCTCAATTAGCCGAAGTAAAATCGACGAGTTCACAGTCGGATGGCTATCAGGTCACCGGCGCAGACCTGTTGTGGCACGGCTGGGAATCTTTGACACGGCGCAACCTGAACACCGAGTTGGCGCGCCTGCGATCACAAAAGCTTGCGGCAATGGAAGAATTGCGTGGGGCATTTGGGCGCAAACTGGCCGTTGCCGATCTGTCGCGCCGCCTGCAAGAACACAAGCGACGCGTGCGACAATCTAAGGCTCAGGAATCGTAACCGGAACCCGTTCAGGTATCCTGTCGGCTGACACTCATGATCAGAACTTGCGAGACATCTTCGCCCAGATCCTTTCTCGCAACCTCCAGCAACGCATTGCGCAATGCCGTCAGGTTGTCTGACCGCGTGAATGCGCCGTCGAACCCGCCGATATTGGCGTGGTCAAACAGAACTTGCAGAAACCGGTCCCTTAATTTGGGCTCGATCTCATAAAACGCTTCGGCAATCCCCGGCCTCACCTCAAGGCTGAGGGACATGGTGACGAGCGCCGATATCTCGTCCTCGGAAACCACGGGGACCACGAACTGTTTGGTGAGTTTCAGATACTCATGTGTTTCTGATTGATCATCTTTGCCGGGTTTAGTTTTGTTTTTCTTGTCTTCATTGGGTTTTTGCCCAACCTCCGCAAGATCTTCAGCTTCCCCGGAAGGGGACAATAGGATCCGGGCGCCCGCACCGGCAGCCAGGCCGAAAACCAGAAAAACGATCGGTAGTAGTTTTCCCATCAGAACGGCCCTCAGAACGGTAGCAAGGTATCAAGTATCTGTTGTCCATAGCGTGGTTGCTGCACATCCGTGATCTGCCCGCGGCCACCATAAGACACCCGCGCTGACGCGATCTTGTCATAGGTGATTTCATTCTGGCGCGAGATATCTTCGGGGCGGACATAGCCCGAGACCAGCAGTTCCCGAAGTTCGAAATTCACCCGCAGTTCTTGCGATCCAGAAATCGAAAGCACACCGTTAGGCAGCACGTCGACGACCGTTGCCGCCACGCGCAAGGTCAGTTTCTCTTTGCGTTTGACCGATCCCTTCCCTTTGCTGACCGAAGCGGAGTCAATTGAAACGGCATCATCAAGTGAGGCCCCTTCAGGTAGTCGTTCACCTGCACGCTGCGGCAGGCCGAAGAGTTCCGGCACTGCAAGGCTTTCCGACCCCGCGCGCGATCGATTGGTATCGTTGGAAATTTCGGCCTTTTCATCCAGCTCGATCACGACCGTTAGAATGTCCCCTTTTTTCATCGCGCGCTGATCCCCAAGCAAGGAATGCTGACCGCCACTCCACAAAGATGACTGATCAACGGTTCGCTGAGGCTGGCTGTGCAAAGGTAGTCCGGGCCACAGCATCGCTACATGCTCAGGCGATTCCGTGTTTGGTGTCAGGCTGGGCGGCTTGCCAAGGTGGTCCAATCGTCCACACGCCGCAACACTCAGAACGACAAATAGCAGGGGTTTCGAAAGGCTCGGCATCATTTAACCTCAATTTGTCCATCGGGACGGATTACGCCCGTTACTGTTGTGCGAGACGCCAGATTCATGACACGGATACGCTCGCCTGCTGCGCCCCGGCCCAACGCGCGGCCTTCGGCAGTGATCGATAGCGCGACGTGATCGAACACCAGCGTCACCAGATCGTTTCGGTCCACGATCGCAGGCGGACCGACATCGGCAGGGCGGATTGGCCGACCTGGATAAAGCGCAACACGTGCCTCCTGACCGATAAGATCCTCTGGCCTACGAACCGCCCCATTGACCTCGGAGGTTTTGACTTCGAGGTCGGATGAGACAATGACCTCTTTGGCGCGGATCGTGCGGGTCGGCACAACGATCTCGGCCAAGCTTGGCATCGGCATCATGCATAGTATGAGGGTTAACAGGCGCATCACCGCACCTGCGTGGTCGCGCCCATCATCTGGTCGACGGCGGAAATAACTTTGGCGTTCATTTCATAGCCACGCTGCGCTTCGATCAGTTCCGTGACCTCGCGCACCGCATCGACTGAGCTGTCCTCAAGATAGCCCTGCCGCAATGTGCCCAGCCCATCTTCGCCCGGGGTGCCGACCACCGGTGCACCCGAGGCTTCGGTTTCCTTGAAGAGGTTGCTACCAATGGCCTCAAGACCCTTGGCGTTCGAGAAGCTGGCCAGCGTAAACTCGCCCAGCAACTGCCCCTCGGCCGTATCATCGAAATAGGCATAGACCTCACCCGCCGCATTGATCGAGATCGATCTGGCATCGTCTGGAATGGTAATTTCAGGGGCAACGGCAAAGCCATCAGAAGTTACGATCAGACCTTCGGCCGAACGTTTCAGGCTTCCGTCTCGGGTAAAGGCGGATTGGCCATTCGGCATGGTGACTTCAAGGTAACCTCGCCCTTCGATGGCGATATCCAGATCACTGCCTGTTGCCGAGAGCCCACCCTGTTGCAGCTGTACGGTGACGGCGGCAGGGCGCACGCCCAACCCAAGCTGAATACCTGTCGGAAGGACCGTTCCATCCGAGGCATTGACCGCCCCGGCGCGCGCCATCTGTTGATAGTGCAGATCGGCAAACTCGGCCCGGCGGGTGTTGTAGCCGGTTGTATTCATATTTGCGAGGTTGTTTGAAATTGTCTCAACCCGCATCTGCTGTGCGGTCATGCCCGTAGCCGCGATCTTCAATGCTCGCATGTCGTATTCTCCTTCCGGTAATCAGCGCATCAATGCCTTAAGCGCCCCGCGAACCCGTTCGTCTTCGGCCTCAAGAAAACTCTGCCCGAGCTCGTAGGCCCGCTGAATTTCAATCATCCGGGTCACCTGACCAATGGCATTGACATTCGATCCTTCGAGAAACCGATGCAGCACGACCGGCTCGTCCACCGGGTCCACCTGCCCGCCTGCACGGAAATGTGTGCTTCCTTCGCGCACCAGGTTTTCGGGATCGGCGACGTTGTAGACACCGATCTGGCTCAGAAGTTGTCCATCGACGCTCATCGTGCCGTCGCTGCCAACATCGATCGTTGCGGCGTCGGGCGGGACAAAGACCGGCGCGCCATTGCTGTCCAGAACCCGGTGCCCGTCCATCGTCACCAGATCGCCCTCAGCATTGGGTGAGAAACTGCCGGAACGCGTCAGGCGGTTCCCTGCGGGCGTTTCGATCATAAAGAACCCGTCCCCTTCGATGGCAAAGTCGAAGGACCCGCCTGTCTCGGTCAGCACACCTTGTTGCAGAGAAGTGTTTCGAACCTGCGCACGGCTGAGCGATAGTGAAGGATTGCCCGGCATATCCCGGACGAATTCGGAGAACACCAGCCCCTGCTGACGATACCCGGTCGTGTTGGCATTGGCGATATTGTTGGCCACCATTCGCATCTCATCCATGAGACCGGATTGGCGGGACAAGGTGACATAAGCGGTGTCCATTAGCGACCTCCGGCAATAAGCGGGACCAATGTCCCGGTAAAAAACGTAACAAGGGTCTGGGTCATGAAGCCCATCGACATCCAGAACACGACCACGATTGCAATCAGCTTAGGCACGAAGGTCAGGGTCATCTCCTGAACCGAGGTCAGCGCCTGAAACAAACCAACTGTAAGGCCCGAGATCAGCGCCACCGCCAGGATCGGAACCGACGTGATGACTGCAACCCAAAGCGCCTGGCGCACGATGTCGTAGAACAGACCTTCGCTCAGCATCGTTCAGACCGGCATCCGCAAGATTTCCTGATAGGCTTCAACGACTTTGTTCCGAACAATCACAGCCGTTTCCACTGCCAGCTCTGTCTGCGCCAGCGCCTGAACCAAAGCGTGCGGGTCGGCCTGCCCAACCATCGAAGATTGCGTGACTTGCTCGCTTTGTTTCAGCGTCGCCACGAAATCCTGAAACGAGGATCGCAGCCCTTGCGCTGTCCCCTGATGTTCGGGGGCGGCCTGCGTTGCAGGGCGCGCCCCCGTATAATTCTGCGCGGCGGTAAGTGAGCGAACATCCATTCTGGTATTCCTTTATTTACGGAGTAGATCCATCAGACTCGATGACATCTGCCGGGTCTGGTCGAACATCTTGAGGTTGGCTTCATAGCTGCGCTGCGCCTCTCGGGCGTCTGCGATTTCGATCATCAGATCGACGTTTGATCCTCTGTAATGGCCAGTCTCATCAGCCATAGGGTGGCCAGGATCATAAATTCGGCTCAGGTCGCGACGATCGAGTTTGACGCGCCCCGCCTGGACCATCTCTTTTCCGTCCCGTTCGACTGTCTCAAACGGGACTGTCTTACGCCGGTATCCGGGCGTATCGGCGTTCGAGATGTTCTCGGACACATGACGCAACCGCGCTGCTTGCGCACGCAGTGCGCTAGCCGACGCGTCCAACGAGTAGGAAAAATCGCTCATCGTGAAACCCCCTATGCCCGGCCCAGACTCGTGCGCAGCACACCGATTGAAGACTTGTAGATCGCTAATGCTCGGTCATGTTGTCGCTTGACCTCGACAGCTTTCAGCATCTCTTCTTCCAATGAAACACCATTGCCATTCGGATCGCTCGAAGCCGCGACCGTGAATTCAGCCCAAGGCTGAGCGCGCACATCACCATTCAGATGACCCGTCCGAGTCGCGGTCATCGCGACCTCTTGGCTCGTGTTTTCAAACGCTGTCTGGAAGGCTTCGATATCGCGGGGCTTGTATCCCGGCGTATCCGCGTTGGCCATGTTGCGCGCAACAACCGCTTGCCGTTGTCCGGCATGGGTTGCCATTGCGTACGCAGTCTTAAAGACGTTCAGGTCATTGAACATCGGGGCTTCTCCCTCGATCAATTTCAATCAAGGCTTAACCCCGATTCCTTTAGAAACCGTTTTCAACAAATCTATTTGGAGGACCTGCGATGGCCGATCTCGATCCGATGCGTCTGAAATGCGAATTCGATAGGATGTCGGCGGTACACCATATCGGGCGTGTGACCGGTGTTGCGCGCGGCGTGGTTGAAATCGATGGTCTGACCGCCCAAGCCCGGATCGGGGATCATCTGACGCTGCGCCGACAAAAAGGCCCGGACCTGCCGGGCGAGGTCCTGCATGTCGAATCAGGCGCGATCCATATGCTGCCAGCCTCCGCACCCGATGGCGTAAGCCTGGGGGATCAGGTCTCTCTCGACCAGATGCCTGCCTTTGCGCCCGGAATGCATTGGCTTGGGCGGGTAATCGATCCGTCTAGCAAACCTCTGGACGGCAAGCCCCTGCTGCCTGGCACGCTTGAACGTGACCTTATGCAGGCCCCGCCATCTGCGGTATCGCGCAAGCCGCTGGGCTGTCGTATGGAAACCGGGTTGGCCATCCTCAATACGATGCTGCCCATTGTCCAAGGTCAGCGAATCGGCCTGTTCGCTGGTTCAGGCGTTGGCAAATCAACACTTCTGGCGACGCTTGCCCGCTCAGTCCAGGCGGATGCTGTGGTCGTTGCATTGGTGGGCGAACGCGGGCGCGAAGTGAATGAGTTTGTCGAGAACGCCCTGGGTGCCGAAGGTCTGAAACGATCCGTCGTCGTGGCCGCAACCTCGGATCAATCGGCCCTGATACGCAGACGGTGCGCATGGTCGGCCATGTCGGTGGCGGAATACCTGCGGGATCAAGGGTTAAACGTTCTGTTTCTGGCCGATTCAGTTACTCGTTTTGCCGAAGCGCATCGCGAGATTGCCGCCGCAATGGGTGAGGCCCCATCGCTACGTGGCTACCCGCCATCGGTCACGCCGCTGATTGCAAACCTGTGCGAACGGGCGGGTCCCGGAACTGCCGATCAAGGTGACATCACCGCAGTCTTCAGTGTTCTTGTCGCGGGTTCTGACATGGACGAGCCCATTGCGGACATTCTGCGCGGCGTCTTGGACGGACATGTCGTGCTGAGCCGAGACATCGCCGAACGCGGGCGCTTCCCAGCGATTGACCTCAGCCGATCCGTATCACGCAGCCTACCAGGTGCGGCGACCGCAGATGAGAACCAGTTGATTACAGAAACCCGAAAGCTGGTCGGCAGTTATGAGCAATCTGAGGTGATGATCAAAGCCGGTCTCTATGCCGAAGGAACAGATCCTTTGTTGGATCGCGCCGTCCGGGTCCACGAAGAGCTAGATAGCTTTTTTGCGAAGGCCGATCCCGATGGTATCGAAAACAGCTTTAATCGATTATCTCTGGTTTTAAGGCGCGCTGGTGTAAACCCGGTGTCGCAGTCTTAGAATTCAGAACAGTTTTAAGTGTTAAGCCCACCTTAACACCTGCCCTGCTAGGCCAGTAAGCGGGTGAATAGAAGGTGGTGGAGATGGGTGCGCAATCCAATGCGGCGCCAATCATCATCAAGAAGAAACGTGTATCGGGTGGCGATTCTCACCACGGTGGTGCGTGGAAGGTCGCGTATGCGGACTTTGTCACTGCCATGATGGCGTTCTTCATGTTGATGTGGCTGCTGAATGCAACGACCGAGACGCAACGCAAGGGTCTGGCGGATTATTTTTCGCCCACGATACCGGTCAATCCGGTCTCGGGCGGTGGCGATGGTGCCTTCGGCGGTGACAACATGTTTTCGGAAAAAACCATGGTTATGGATGGATCAGGTGCCAGCAATCGGAACCCCACCGAGGCGAAACAGGCGCGCGGATCAACCGGCGTGGATGCGAAAGGCGGCGGTAAGGGTGCGTTCGAAGATTTCTCGTCGCTCGAGGCGCAGTTGCTGGGGCGCGCTGGGGAAAGCCTGGTGTCCGATAAGATGCGCAAGCACATCGTGACCCGCGTCACCGACGAAGGGCTGGTGGTCGAGCTGTTCGCCACTGATGATCAACCGTTGTTCGAATCGGGGACAGACACGCCAACCCAAATGATGCGCGCGCTGACACTTTTGGTAGCGCGGTCTTCTGATCTGGTGACAAACGCAATCGCGGTCGAAGGGCATGTGCGGTCTGCGCCCGTCGTGTTGGCGAATAACCCGGTCTGGGATCTGTCGACCGCGC
The DNA here is from genome assembly GCF_057221175.1 of Ruegeria sp. HKCCD3925. NCBI lineage: Bacteria > Pseudomonadati > Pseudomonadota > Alphaproteobacteria > Rhodobacterales > Roseobacteraceae > Ruegeria > Ruegeria sp. HKCCD3925. Next base: position 50,677 of record NZ_JBWVBI010000005.1, on the reverse strand, counting down.
GGGCGCAAAGCACCCGCCAACTGCTGCAGAACAAAGGCATCCAGCCACAGCGGTTGGACCGCGTGACTGGGCACGCGGACCGAGAGCTTTCGGATAAAAACCCCATGGCGATACGCAATAATCGGATTGAGATCATCTTTTTACGCAACCCTTAAGGGGTAAAGGATAGACAGCATTTTAGCTGTTAGCCGGCTGTTAAGGGCCAGTGCGGTACGTGTTGCATCAACGAATGACGCAACAAAAGGGCGTACCGATGACCATATCCTCTTCGCTGAATGCCGGTGTGGCAGCGTTGAAGGCCAACGCCAACAGGCTGGCCACGATCTCTGACAACATCGCCAATTCATCGACATTTGGCTATAAAAGAGTCGAGACCGACTTTCACTCCATGGTCACGTCTGGTCAGGGCGGCAGCTATTCGGCAGGCGGGGTCAGAACCACCAGCCAACGCCTGATAGATCAGCGCGGATCGCTGGTAACCACCAACAATTCAACCGATCTGGCCGTGCGCGGTAGAGGCATGCTGCCTGTCCGTCCCAGTTCGCAGATCGCGTCAGGTTCAAATGAGATGCTGCTGACCACGACAGGCTCATTCCGCACCAATGAGGAGGGATATCTGGTCACACAATCCGGCCTTGTACTTCTTGGCTGGCGTGCCAATCCAGATGGCTCGATCCCCAGCGTCCCGAGGGATACGCCCGCCGCTCTGGAACCCATTCAGCTAAGCGTTAATCAACTTTCGGGCGCCCCCACAACATCCATGAACCTGCGGATGAACCTGCCTGCAACAGCGACCGACGCCGGTGCTCCGGGTGACACGCAGCCCTTGTCGGTCGAGTATTTTGACAATTTGGGCAAGTCTGAAAGCGTCGATATCGAATTGGTCCCCACCGTTCCTGCAACCGGCAGCAGCAATGAATGGACCATGACATTGCGCGATTCAGCCTCGGGCGGCGCTGTCATCGGAGAATATACCCTGACCTTCACCGATAGCCGTACAGCCGGTGGTACACTAGCCAGCGTCACCGCCGTGACCGGCGGTGCCTATGACCCGGCAAACGGCAGCGTTGTCGTCAACGTCGCCGGCGGACCGATGGAGATCAACATCGGCCAGATCGGCGATGCGGACGGCATTACACAGCTTTCCGATACCTTTGCTCCGGTTTCGATCACACGCGATGGTTCGGCCGTTGGCACGATGACAAGCGTACAGGTTGATGAGAACGGCTATGTCTATGCTTTCTATGATACTGGGGTCAGCCGCCGGATGTTCCAGATTCCACTGGCCGATGTACCGAATCCAAACGGTCTGACGGCGTTGGACAGTCAGACCTATGCCCCCTCGCGTGACAGCGGCACCTTTTTCTTATGGAACGCGGGTGAAGGTCCAACAGGAGATCTTGTTTCTTTTGCACGCGAGGAATCGACCACCGATGTCGCCACCGAGTTGACCTCAATGATCCAGACCCAGCGGGCCTATTCCTCAAGCGCCAAGGTCATTCAGACTGTGGATGAGATGCTGCAGGAAACCACTAATATCAAACGCTGATCTGATGATTGATCAACGAAAGGGATGCGTCCGATGAATATGTCGACAGCACTGAACAACGCTCTGGGCGGGCTGAGCGCAGCCAGCCGTGGTGCGGCGGTGGTTTCAGGAAACATCGCCAACGCGTTGACCCCGGGATATGCCCGCAGATCGCTTGAACTGGCGACCAGCACAGTTTCCGGTAATGGCGTTCGTGTCGTTGGTATCACTCGGCACCAGGATCCGGTACTGATCGCAAACCGCCGTGCGACCGATGCAGACCTGATGGCAGCCAAAACCGTGGCGCAATTTCATTCAGGTTACGAGAAACTGTTGGGGGCAGCCGACGATGCCACTTCGATCTCGGCCAGACTGGCCCAATTCGAAAGCAGCCTGATTACAGCTGCAAGCCTGCCCGGCTCAGCCCAACGGCTGGATCAGGCCGCCCGTGCAGGCGGTACATTGAGCACAGCGCTCAATACAGCGTCCGAAGGGGTGCGGCAAATGCGATCCGATGCGGATCGCACGATAGGCAAACAGGTCGATACGCTGAATCAGACTCTGAAAGACATCGAGAAACTGAATGCTCGTATCCCCGCTGTCCGCAATTCGGGCGGTGATATTGGCGCGCTGTTGGATCATCGTCAGATTCTGGTCGATCAAGTCAACGAGTTGGTGCCTGTCAACGCGATCGCGCGCGATAATGATCAGATTTCCCTTTATTCCGATGGCGGGTTGATCCTGCTGGAAGGAACCGCGGCCGAGTTTTCGTTCTCGACCACAGGCGATACCATGCCGCATATGACCGTTGGCAACGGGTTGTTGTCCGGGCTCGAGATCAACGGCCGACCCGTTCGCGTGAGCGGAGAGTTCGCCCAAATCCGAGGCGGCGCATTGATGGCCCAGTTCTCGGTCCGCGACGAACTGACCGTCGAAGCGCAAGCCGATCTGGACGCCGTCGCCCGCGACCTGATCGAGCGCTTTGAAACCACCGGGTTGGACCCGACCGCTGCCGCGACCGATCCGGGCGTCTTCACGGATGACGGCAGCCGCTTTGATCCGGTTTCTGAAACCGGTCTTGCGTCGCGCATCTCACTAAATGTTGTGGTCGACCCGGATGCAGGGGGTGACAGCTGGAGATTACGCGCGGGTCTGGGGGCATTGATCCCCGGTGCGCCGGGTGATGCCAGCCAGTTGCAAGCTTTTGGGGCCGTTCTGACCGACTCGCGCCCGGCCCCCAGCGTGGGGTTTGGGACAGGCACGATGCGCGCGGCCGAGATCGCCGAGGCGTTGCTTTCCAAAGCCGGGGCAAACGCACACACAGCTGACCAGCGCAGCAGTTTTGCAGCAAACGCGCAGCTGGAGATGCAAAAAGTCGTCGCGGAGCAAGGTGTTGACAGTGACGCGGAACTGCAGCGCTTGATGCAGATCGAGCAAGCCTATGCCGCAAACGCACGCATCGTCGCTGTCGTGGATGAACTGATGGATACCCTGTTGAGGTTATGAACATGACACTGAATTCGATCGGGGATCTGGCCCGCGGCCTTACCCTCAGAACTCGCAGCGCCGAGATCAAATCACAAATCGAAACACTGTCGTATGAGATGTCCACCGGCAAGGTGCAGGATATCTCGGGTCGTCTGGGTGGTGATTACTCGCACCTACTGGATCTAGATCGCAGCCTGGAACGGTTGGACGCGCTTTCCATCGCCACCGCCGAGGCGCGGCTATTCACGGACGCAATGCAATTGAGCCTGACAACGCTAAGCGGCTCGGTCGCCGAGATGTCAGCGTCGCTGCTATCATTTGGCACGGCGAACCAGACCGTGACACATGAACAAGCATCGGTTCAGGCACGAAATGAGCTCGACACAATGATCTCAGCCCTGAATACGCGGGCGGGAGGGCGCAGCCTGTATTCTGGAACATCGACTGACGTCTCACCTCTGCCCTCCGCTGAAACACTATTGACAGCGCTGCAGGCCGAATTGATAGGGCTGACCTCCCTAACAGATATCCAACAGGCCGCTGAGGATTGGTTCAACGACCCCGCCGGATTTGATGCGGTGATATATCAAGGTGGCACAGACACCTTGGCTCCGATGCAGATTTCCGAGAACGAGCGGATCACGCTTCCGATCACTGCGACAGACCCCACGCTCAAGGACGCTTTGCGCGATGTTGCGGTTGCGGCTCTGGCCACAGATGATGCGCTTGGATGGACACCTGATCTACGAACCGCATTGTTCACGCAGCTTGGTGTTGAGCTGGCCAATACACAGGATGCGACGGTCAATTTGCGCGCCCAGGTCGGCGCGGCTGAGGCGCGTGTGGAGCAAGCCGCAACGCGCAACGCCGCCGCAAAGACCAGCGCTGAGCATGCGCGCAATGCGTTGATCGCTGCAGATCCCTATGAGACTGCGGCACAGTTGCAAACCGTGCAGTTCCAACTGGAGAGTCTGTATTCCGTGACCGTTCGCAACGCCAACCTGTCACTGGTGAATTTCTTAAGATGAAGATACTCGTATTCCTTTTGATAGTCTTACCGTGCATTGCCAATGCGGGGGCCATACGCCTGAAAGATCTGGTGGATTTCGACGGTGTCCGCGGCAATGATCTGGTTGGCTACGGCCTTGTGGTTGGCCTGAATGGCACCGGCGACGGCTTGCGCAATTCTCCGTTCACCGAAGAGATTATGTCCAACATTCTCGAACGGCTGGGCGTAAACGTGAATGGCGAAGATTTTCGCCCCAAGAACGTCGCCGCCGTATTGGTCACCGCCACCCTACCACCCTTCGCGCGCGTCGGCGGTCAGATTGACGTCACCGTCTCTGCCATTGGAGATTCCAAAGGGCTTCTTGGGGGGACATTGATCATGACACCCCTGAATGCAGCGGACGGTCAGATTTATGCCGTGGCACAAGGGACAGTGCTAGCCGGAGGCGCTGCGGTTGAGGGCGATGCAGCGTCGGTTGTCAGTGGGGTGCCGACATCGGGTGTCATACCCGCGGGCGCGCGGGTGGAGCGTGAGATTGATTTTCAGCTTGCTGATTTGACTCAACTGAGGCTGGCGCTGAGAGAACCGGATTTCACGACCGCAAGCCGCATTGAGGCCGCCATCAACAGGGAGTTCAACCGCGCCGTCGCACTCATGCGCGATTCCGGCACTGTGGAGTTAAGCGTCGAGGCGACGCGGGCCGTATCAACCGCGCATGCGATTGGACGTATTGAAAACATTCTGGTCGAACCCGAAAGCAAAGCCCGCGTCGTGGTGGATCAGAGATCCGGCACAATTGTCATGGGTCGGGACGTCAGGATTTCACGCGTGGCGGTATCGCAGGGCAACTTGACCCTCACAGTCGAGGAAGCCCCGATTGCTGTTCAGCCAAATCCGTTTGCGCGAGGCGAAACAGTCGTTGTTCCGCGCACCTACGCTGGGATCGAAGAGGAAGAAGGAACGGGGCTTGCAGAAATCCCCGAGGCAACCACCTTGTCCGAAGTGGTCGCCGGGTTGAACGCCTTGGGCGTGTCGCCACGCGATATGATCGACATCCTGAAAACCATCAAGGCTGCCGGGGCGCTTCATGCTGAGTTCATCGTGAGATGAGCAGTCAGACCACAGCGCACGCCTTTTGGCGTACCACTTTAATTGGATTTCCAACTGTCCAGCCAGCGGCGAAAGCCCTTGCGCTTTTCATCTATTGCATCACCAGCGGCGTAAAGACCATCTTCCATGTTCTCCAAAACAGGATCGATCTTCTTTTGCCGAAACCGCCGCCATCGAACCCAGATGGCCCAAACCAGCGCAGCAAACACCGTCAGGAAGACAATATTGAACCAGGGGATGATGCGGACATCCGGCCCCTCGACATGCCGGATGAAAATTGCGTTGGGAAAAATCGACATGAACTCATTGCGCCAGCCGTAATGCGTTACGACCACCCAATCGGGGTTATCTTTGGTCGACTTGGCATCGTTGGCCTCGGTGTAAAGATTCGCAGTGTCGAACTTGAAATAAGGCGGCCAGCCCCAACCGGTGTCTTCGTTGCGATAGACAATGGGCTTCCCGTTGGCGCGTACGGCCTGAATGAACTGTACATCGCGGTTTGACAGGCTGGTGGATTGATCTTCAGGCTCGGACCAGAAAATTCGCGTCCAGTCCGTCAGGTCCTGACGTTCCTCATAGGTGTTGACGATCCGCACCACATCGTGCTGCGGTAGGGAATACTGCAAGATCACGGCGATCGTGCCCCAGAAGATGATAATGAACGCCCATTTCACATAGGCCATGCCTTAACCCTCACATGTAATTCACGATGTAGATCAGCGCGCCAATCGCCACCCAAGGTACAATATAGACACCCAAAATCAGTTTGCGCCGGAATGAGTTGTCGTAGACGTGCAAACCACGCGCAACAAACGCTTCTTTGTTACCGGTTTTGCCCTTTTCGTCCCACCACGTCTCCAACTTTCGCCGCCTAACTCCTCGCGAATAAAAGGACAGCGCGAAATAGGCAATCGTCTGGATCACCAGCAGGATCAGAAACAGGCGCATCGCTCCGAACATCTTAATCTCTCCTGACCGCGCCCCAAGGGCCGACCCGTGCGATCACTGTTTCGCTGACCCGGTCATTGCCGGTCATATCCGGTTCATGACCAAATAGAGCCGCCCGCGCACCAGCCTTGTCCACCTGATACTCGCGGGCAAGGAAGTCGGCAACATAGGCTTTCTTGGTCTCGGGCCAGGTCCTGTAAGTACTATAAAACAATTCCTTGTGGCAGATGAACATCTGCCGCGGATCCAGCGGAGCCAATTCGGTCAACAGCATATTCACCAGATCGCGGTTCGGCGTATCGGCTGCGCGCAATGTGTAGAAATAGGCGGGATGATCCGAGGTGATGCGTGGCCAGCGCCCACCATCTGTCGCCCAGCGCAACAGTTGTGCGAGGCCGTGGTACGCCTCGGGCAGGCGATCCGCGTGGTTGCGTGCCAGTCGGCGCATGTCGCTGCGATCCAGCCCGCTCAGATCAACGTCTGCGTCAGCAGCCGCAGCAATGGTCAGAAAATCCATTTTCTGTTGCAGGATCGCGGCAGCATCCACGCCGCGCGCCTTAACGATAGGTTCAACCAGATCGTTGTAGTCGAGAAACTTGGCAATCTGGTTCCGCTGCGACGGGTCAAAAATGTATTTGATCGGCATATCGTCGGGCTTTTCGCCTATGCAAATCGCCGCCGGGTGATCCATATCCGGGAACAGGTAGAGCCCGCCAAAGTGTGCCGTCCAGAAATTACGCTGCTCGAATGCGGTGTGGCGCAGGCGGACGGGGTTGCGAGTGACGTCGCCGGTTTCCTTGGCCGTTTCGATCATCTTTGCGATCAGCACATCGTCGAACCATGCATCCTCTTCGGTTTTGAAGCGTTCGACCATGCCCGCTAGCTGCTGGGCTTTGCGCAGGGTGCCGCCCACGGTGTCGGCCTCGATCTCGATCTTGCTTAGGTTCAACAGGTCGCGCGGGGTGGTGAGTTTGATGACCGAGTTCACCAGCTCTCCGGCCACCGCATCGGTGGCGGTTAGAGCAAACAGCTGCGCCTCGTTCATCTCGATGAACTCACGCAGGATATCGCGCGAGGTCGAGAACTTGACGTTCAGAAGGGGCGCGCGTTTCTGCTCGGTCGTCAGCAGGATGAACTGCCGGTTAATCCCGTTGGGGTTGAGGTAGAGCTCGTCCTCAAGCTCAATCCCCACCTCCGGCGAATAGCCCGAGATATCGACATGGAAATCCGTCAGCGCCGTGGTTTTGCCCGACAGATGCTGCAGCGCGCGGTTATACCGCTCGACCAGAGCCGGGCTGGAAATGTGGACGAGGTTGCCGAACATCAGGCCTTTTTCGATGAGGCGGATCATTGGTCGCTCTGTATAAATACTGGCATTACTGCACGCCTATCCTTTGCGACGACTTCGGATTTTACGAAGTAGTGGGTTTTCCTCGGTACTTTCTTCGCCCTATCCAGAACGATACCAAACAAATTCGCTTGTAAGTCTTTGATAAGCATAACGACCTCTAAAGACCATTTTATCCAGCTTTCTGCCAGTATCTCAGGGTCTTCAAATTTCTTGTCAGCAGCGGAGAACCTTCGCAGTCTTTCAAAAAACACCAAGCTTTCTCCGAGCACGAAGTATGTGTTGCCGTCCAGAGAATTGACATAGACTGATGCATCTGCATCGCAGGGCAGACTTCCTGCATTTTTTAGGGCCGTATTAAGTTTATAGTGAAAGCTCGTTTCGTTTCTAATGTTGCGGTTTATTGCGTGACCTTCCGAAGCGCCCAATCTTTCAATTTCTTCCGTACTTTTTTGGATGAGCGCCAGCATTTCCGGATCTAGCTTTTCATTTTTCTTGGTTGCTTCTTTGAGGAACTCGTATGCCTCAAAAACGCGGGAAGATAACGTTCTCAGGACCACATGGAACTGAAGATCCGAAGCAAATTTTACTGGACCTCTTTCGTCATCTTGCCGCTCCGTAAGCCTGAGGAACCGCGCGAAAACGTTAAGTTCATTACAGATGTAAGACAGCATACCCAATACAGCTATCTCTTCCTTGGTCATCGAACCAAGATCAGACTTCTTCAGATTAAACTCATGGAAGTGGACTAGACTTTCAGTCACCCCTTCCCCTCCAGATACCGCCGCTTAGCCTCCTCCATCCGACCCATCTCACGCACCGCGTTCTCGATGGCGACCTCGTCGCTCTTGTCGGCATAGCGGAACTCGCTGTCGGCGTAGCGGTTGATTTCCTGCATCACCATCTCAACCGTGATCGGCTGGCGCAGGTCCTCGATCATGGCCTTCTTGGTGTCGTAGTCGCGGAACAGGAACAGGTCGGGGTTTTCCATCCATTCGTCGGGCAGTTCGAAATCCATCGCGCGGACCTTGACCGCGTCGGTGATGTTCTTGATCGCACGACCGGTAAACCGCTCATCCGCTTGCTGAATCGCCTTGAGGTAGGTGCCCAGTTTGGCGATGGTGTCCATCTGGCCGATATCGCCAGAGACCCGGTCGTAGACCTGCAGCAAGGCGTCCTCACGAGGGCGGGAATGGCCTTCGAAACTGGCGGCGACGGCCTTTTTGATCTCCTGCGCGGCATAGGCTTCGTGTTCGCCCAGCGGAATGTCGTGGTTGCGGCCCATCAGCAGGTGCAGGATGTCGATGTAATCCTCGCGCGTTTGCGGCCCGTCCACCAGGAACCGCGCGCCTGCCCGCTGGCGCAGGGCGTCGTCCACATTCTCGGGGTAGTTCGAGAACATGCCAAAGGTGCAGTTGCCGCGCACGACGGTGTTGGCCCCCGCAAAGCTCTCCATCAGCACGGCGGTGATTTCCAGTTGCCCAGCCGAGGACTGCCGGTCGCCGCGCTTGCCTGCCAGTTGGTCGATATCGTCGATGGTGCCGAACCCGATGACCGAGGGGTCGATGATCGTATTGATAAACGCCTTGGCGTTCTGGCCGGACTTGCCCTGATAGCTGTCGATATTGTCGGTACTCAGGTTCTGATAGCGGAACGGATAGCCCGCGTTCTGGCAATAGTCGTTGATCAACCCGGCCATCATCTGGATCAGGGTGGTTTTGCCGGTGCCCGGTTTGCCGTCGCCCATGAAGGTAAAGATGAACCCGCCAAGTTCCGCAAACGGGTTCAGGCGGCGGTCGAAATCATAGGCCATCACCATCTTGGCCAGCTTCATGGCCTGATATTTGGCGATATGGTTGCCGACCACCTCGTTCGGTTTCTTGAACGTCATGGTCAGGGTGGTGGATTTGGCCTTTGATGCCGGTTCGAAGCCCCGGATGGTCAGATCATCTGCCTCGATATGCCAAGCGGCACTCTGGAACGGTGCCAGATGGCCTGCGGACTGGGCGCGTAGAGCTACCTTTTCCAACAGTTGCTCGGCATAGGCGCTGGTGGCCGCGATCAGGTGGGCATCATCGGGGGCGTGTTTGGCAAGGGTCTGGTCCAACTCCCACAGCGCGCCGTGCAAGGCGAGTTGGCCGTTGTCGGTCAGGACCTCTTCGATCTCACCGATATCGACAGTGGTCTCTCCCAGATGCGAGGACATCAAGTACGCCAGCGCATTGCCGAAGGTGTGCGAGGTGATCAGAGCCTCGGCAGTCAGCAGTTGCGAGAATTCGGTCTTTCGCGCGGCGGGCAAATCGCCCGCAAGGTTCGCGCGTTTCAAGTCTGCCAACGGTGTCTGTTCGGCGTAGGCCTCGCTCACCGCCAGAGCGATGGCAACCGCACGGCGGATTGCCTGCTGCGTTGTGGCCTGCGGTGGCGAGACCAGCGCATCGCCATCATCCGAGGCCTCGATCCGTTCGACCAAATGCACCCCGTCTGCGCGCACTGTGCGCCGTGTCACCAAACCCGGCGTGGTGGACCGAAACCTCCGTCCGGTCGACACCCCCGGCGACCGTTCCGTCGACGTCTCCACCGCCTTGGCAATCCGCGGCGCGTGTTCGAACCCATTCAGCAAGGCGGTCGCTGCCGGGTAATGCTTGCGAATATCCGCCTCGCGCAATTCCATCTGATCTGACGTCAAACTCATCTTAAAAACCGCCCTTGATTCATTTTTTTCAAAAATACTCTCGCCGAAGGCGAAACTAATACCTCAACACCTGCCCTGACTTGCTGACCACGAACTTGCGCACATCGGCAAACCCTGGAGGGTTACGCTCGGCCAGCACCTGAAACGGACGCTGGGGCAAGATGATCGACCGTTGGGTGCGTGTGGCCCCGGTTTCGGCCCCTTGCGCGCCGAATGGGTCGAGAGCAAAGACCTCACGTTCGACGGTGGAAAACCAACCGGCGCGTTCTTCGATCACATCTTCGCTTTCCAGCTCTTCCGTGGTCCAGGCCAGCGCCCAATCCTGACCTTGCGGAGATTGCGCATCCTCCAGCACCTGCCGCAGGGGGCCGGATTGTTCGGTATAGGCCGAGGAATACATTGGCCCCACAAGAATGCGGCGCAGGTGTTTGGGGTGCAGGTCGTCGAAATCCTGATCGAACCCTTTGGCTATGGTCACCAGTTTCAACCCGCCCAGAGACTGCGCCATCAGATGCGCCTGCACTTCGGGCCAGCGGCGTTGGTCTTTGGGAAGGGCGGTTTTGCCGCTATCCTCCAGTTGCATCAGATAGATGACCGGCAGGTTGATCTGGCTGTCATAGACCGCCCAATGGATCATGAACTTCCGCCGATCGCCCTCATTCCCGATCCAGTGGCACTCGGGATCGTTGCGGGCCCAGAACAGCTCTCCCTTCAACAACTCCTCGTAATAGAGCCTTTGGGACAATGCGAATTGCAGCTTGGTGGGGATTTCCTGATCGCCGATGATCGTTCGCACCATATCGGTTTTCAGATCATCCTCGGATGGCATATTCGCCAGATGCACCTGCGCCTGCTGCGCGTCATTGGCCATGGTCAGCAGCTCAGCCGCCACCGGAAATCCACTGTCGCGCTTGTCCATGGCGAGGCTACCAAAGAACCGCCCCGTATCGCGCCCGACCAGTAGGTATTTCATGGAAAGCGCGCGGAACGTATAGAGCAGTCCCGAGAGGTAGCGCGACACGATCCGCACCTCTTGCTTGCTGATTGCGCCCTCCGCCTCCATCGTCGCAGCCACGCGCAGCAGGTGGACGGTGATCACCTCGAATTTGCGGAAATAGCGGCGTGAGGCGAAAGTGTCGGTCAAGCCGACATGGTCTTTGGTGGGGTTAGTTTCGACCACGGATAAATTTCCTGTATCTGCCCCAATCTTCAAAGACGAGCCGGAAACGATCCCGCCAAAAACCAAAGGCTTCGGCTGACGTCATACCATCACTGTGAAGTATTTCTTCATACATATTCACCATGCCGAACCAAAAAGCTGGCACCACAATACGGACGACGAAATAGACGTAGGCCGGTAATAGCAGCACTCCGAAAGTAACTGCGACACCCTCCACGTTGGCGGCATTGTGCAGGCCCAAAAGCGCCAAAACCCACAGTGCTAGTACATAAACAACCAACGCAATTGCCAATACCGGTATCAACACGACCATTGGGCCAAACATCAATATGAAAGAGGCCATTTACCCCCCATACAAATTCTTGTCATGCTTCTCGACAATCGAGGCAAAGCGCCGCGCGAACCGCTCATCCGCCTTGGCCTTTTTCTCCAGCACGTCGCGGGCAAAGACCATGTGGTCTTCATGCGCCTCAAGCATGTCGGCCATTTTCTGGTTGGTCGCGGTGCCGATGGCGGCCATGGCGGTTTGCGCCTCTTGATCGGTCTGCACACCGATCTCGTTGATGCGATGGGCCACGTCCTGCTGCTGTGCAGTTTTCAGCGATTTGGTCAGGGCGTCATACAGCACCACGCGTTGTTGCGTGTCTGTCTGCAGCTTGTTGATCAGCACCATCTGCGTCGCTGCCTGGTTCTGGAGTGAATCGACCCAAGTTTTACCCTTTTCGATGTACCGCTCCAACGTCTGAGACTTGGCCAGCTTGACCTGCTCTTCCTGAACCTTGGCGTTGTATTGCTTGTTCAGCTCGGCCAGTTCAGTTTCCAGCTGGGTCCGCGCGGCGGCGTCCTGTTCGACGCTGATTTTGTTTTCCAGCGTGATGATTGTCGGGTCCATACCCTGAATCTCGGCGCGCAGTGCTTCCAACTCGGCCACCGTCGCCTCACGGTCATCCAGCGTGACAGTCAGGTTGTCTTCGACCTTGACGCGCTGTTCCTCCAGTACCGACAACTGCCCTTCCAGCAACTTTACGATCACATCGGACTTGGCGATCAGGTCCTGCAGCTTGTCATCAATATTGGCGGTGCGCATGCGTTCCTGCCGCATGGACTCGGATTTGGCCTTGGCGAAGATGCCGACGAACGACTCCCACCCGGTTTTCGAACGCATTTCGTCGAAATCCTTGGAAAACGCGTTGGTCACGTCGTCGAGCCCCATGATCAGCTCAGCGATGTTGGCGTTCATCACCTCGGTATGGGCGTGCACATCTTCCAAAGTGGCATTTTCAATGTCGATATCTGCCTCTGCGGTTCCGATCTTGGCACGCGCCGCTTCGATCCGTGAGGTCAAGCCTTCAATCTGCGACTGGCTTTCGCGGACTTTCTGTTGCGTCTCTTGAATCAATGCTTCGAATTGCTGGTTCGACATCTGCTATCCCTATTCTTTTTATCATCCAATGACATAGGGAATGTTATGGCAATTTACATCCCCTTGGGTCTCCAAATCACCAAGACTGTGACAAACTCGACGCTAAAAAGATAGACGCAGAGACAAGGCCGAGACACATTGCCTACTGGTTTTCAGAAGGGAAAATAGAAGCTCTTGGATTTCTTAAGTTGAAGCTGCCGATGGCAAGCTCAGTAGTTCGAATACCGGAAATTGACCACAGCATCATCTTGAATAGCGCAATGGGCTTTTATGTGGCTCCGCGCGTCATTGCTGTCCTTTGAGCGCGCGACCTCCAAATCAATCAGATCGATGCCATCAGAATTCGTCGTATAGGAAAGCGTCCGCTCAAAATCGACGGCATAGTAGCCTTGATTGCTCATGGCGGTGTGGGTCCGATGCATACAAAGCCCGATCGCATTCTCCTCGGGCGAAACATGCGGGTGCTTCTGGTATTTTGATCCGTGCTTGTGATGGTGTTTGGCGATCGACGCTCCCAGCACACCCAACGCGACCCCAGCGATAAGCGCTCCTGTATCGTTGGCACGGGTTGATGTCGCGGTCAGTGTGGTCGATGCAACAACGGCACAGACTATAGCGGCAAAAACGGATTTCATTCGCATCTATTTCGTCTCCCTCTGTAGGCAGTGAACAAAATTCAGTTCATTGAAGTGTTCCAGAAGAGACTAGCCTGACGACCTAAACTATTGCCAGATTTTCGTGAAAACGTGTTGCCCACCAAGTCCTTGTTGCGATGGATACAACTTCGCCCCGCGCCTGGAGGAACGCGGGGCGTGTGGTGCGACAATCCAGAGAGGCGGGACTGTCGCTAAGTGATCAACAGCCTCAGTTCACGGCTTTGGCGTCAACCACGTCCTTTTCAATGGCCTTGCCAGACGAAATTTCGATCCGGCGCGGTTTCAGCGCTTCTGGCACTTCGCGCTTCAGATCGATGTTCAGCATGCCGTTTTCATGGCTCGCGCCGGTGACACGAACGTGGTCGGCCAGAGCAAAGCGGCGCTCGAACGCGCGGGTGGCGATGCCACGGTGCAGGTAGCTGCGCTCTTTTTCGTCCGAAGCTTTCTTGCCGGAAACCACCAGAGAATTTTCCTTTACCTCAACCGACAGATCGGCCTCGGAAAACCCGGCAACAGCGACCGAAATGCGGTAGGTATCAGCATCGGTCTTTTCGATGTTATAAGGGGGATAGCTGGGCTGAGCCACGTCATTGGTCAAAACCCGGTCCATCATGTCTGCAATCTGGTCGAAACCGATGGTTGCGCGGTGAAGTGGTGCGAAGTCAAATGTACGCATGTCGTATCCTCATCTTTGAGCGATTCACGAAATTGCCCTCCGAAATGGACGGGCGGTGATTTATGCCGGACCCCAGCTTTGGCGATCCGGTAAAACTCAGATGGGAAGTAAAAGGACTGGGTTCAAGACCCGCCCGCGCTGAGGAATTTAGCACCCGAATTGGACTTGGCTGAACCCGGCTGCAATCTGCGGATTGTTGCCGTGGGTCGGGGCGCGTCACGACGCAATATCGCCTTGAGTTCCGAGACAATCCCCGACAGCTCCATCCCGTAGCCGATCTTGCGTTGACCATCCGATGCGCCCGCCGAAACAACCGACAGGATCTGCCAACGCGGGCCTTTTTTTGCTAAAATAGCGGAGCCCGACGAACCGAATGTAATATCGCAATCAAAGCTGATCAGCCCCTGCCCGCGTTGCAGGATGCGGCAAGAGCGTTGGCGCGTGATCGCCTCGGCCCGACCGCGACCATACGAGGCGACGCTGATTTCGCTGTCGCTGACGCGGCCGCTGTGCAGGGCGAACGGATCAGCAATCGAATAGGGAATCGGCTCTTCCAGCCGCATTAGAGCCACATCAATTCGAACACGTGACGCCGATACCGGCGCATTGGCAACAAAATCGGGATGGGTCGCAATCTGGATGACCTTGCGATCCGCAAGCGCCTGACCGTCGCTCAAACCGGCGCGAAAGGTCAATTCACCGGGGGCATAGGGTTTTCCGGTGGCCTTGCTCACAGCGCAATGCGCCGCTGTCAGCACGATGTCCTTTGCGATCAAAGTACCGGTGCAAAAGCCCTGTTCGCCGATATCCAGACGTCCGACCGCCTCCCACCCATACAGATCATCGCGATCCGTCAGTCGGCGCTTGCTGCTGGTCTGGGCCTGCGCGGCAGTTACGAGAATAGAAACAAGCAAGGTGATACTTAGAAAAACACGCATCATGGCTTAAGGAACTTTGCTCCGAGGTTTTTGGTGTTGTTGTCCAATGTGGCGTTCATACCCCGCCCCTGCGAAAGCTCGGCCCGCAACAATTCCAGCGATTCATCCAAGGCGGTGCCCAGCGCAACGCGTTGACCCTGCAATTCGGCCTTCGCTGCAACGACCGACACAATGCGTGGCCGCTCGCCGTCAAACGAAAAGATCGGCGCGCCGGATGCCCCGAAATCCACGTTGCAGGACATAACCAGAATTCCAGCCTGTCGCCCAATGACGGAACAGACTTCCTGCAGTGCTGGCGCTTCGGCGCGGTCATGCGCGTACGAGACAACCCCCACCTCTTGACCGCGGGCAGGACGGCGTCCGGTTTCGAAAGGAATGACCGAGGTGTTGCGGATCGGCTGCCACAGCTCGATCAGCGCAATATCATGACGCACCCGCGTTGCAGAAACATTGCCTTCATAAACATAATCGGGGTGAACCACTGTTCGACGCGCCGGGCGATAAGCCGAGGCGGAACCGAGGCGCCAACCGGCCAGAAACTCGATCCGGGCCGGATTAATTCGCTGTTTCGTGGTTTTGTCGTACAGACAATGCGCAGCCGTCAGTACCAGAGTCGGAGATATCAGCGATCCGGTACAAAACCCGGTGCCGTCGATATCCAGCCGACCAACTGCCATCCACTCGCGCCCAGCATCGGTGGTTTCAAGGCTCCTAAGCCCAGTATCCTGCGCCTGTCCTGCCAAGGGCAGCAAGCTGAAGACAATAGCCGTGATCCAGTTGCGCACGCGGGTCTCCGGTCATGAGGTCCGACCAAGATTCGTATGCCGTTGGTGCGGCGAAAATAGGGCAATTGCCCCTTGGATGAAATTCAACCGGACCTGATGCGCGAGTGCAGCAATCGATCAGCGCAGTTGGGGTACCCCAGCCATGCCGTCGCGCAATGCGCGCGGTTCCGGCCCTCCGGTGGCCCAGTCCAGCAGCTCGACTGTGTGGACAACGGGCGTGTCAGTCCCAGAGCCGATCTGCATCATGCATCCGATGTTACCTGCCGCGATAACATCAGGATTCCTAGCCTCAAGCGTGCGCACTTTTCGTTGTTTCAACTTACCCGAAATCTCAGGCTGCATCAGGTTGTAGGTTCCTGCACTGCCACAGCACAAATGACTATCTTTAGGCTCTAACACTGTGAATCCAGCAGATTTCAGCAGGTTCTTGGGATAAGAGGTAACCTTTTGCCCATGTTGCAATGAACACGCCGCGTGGTAGGCAACAACCAGTTCTTTCTTGTCGCTGTCCGGCATCTCTAGCTGCACCAAAAGCTCACTGATATCCATCGCCAGGGCGGATACACGCCCCGCATCCACCGCCAGCGGATCACTACGGAACAGGTGCCCATAATCTTTAACCGTGGTCCCACACCCCGAGGTGTTGATCACGATCGCGTCCAGACCATCACCATCCATTTCGCGTGTCCAGGCCCGGATATTGGCTGCAGCAGACGCATGGCTTTCACCGGTTTTACCCATGTGATGGGTTAATGCGCCACAACAGCTGGCACCTTCGGCGACAACGACCTCGCAGCCCAATCGGGTCAGCAAGCGAATCGTGGCGTCGTTGATGTCGGTGTTCAGCGCTTTTTGCGCACAGCCCGTCATTAGGGCGACGCGTTTCTTCTTAGCGCCTTTTGCTGCAAAGCTCTGAGGGTCATCATTGCGACTGACTGGTGGAATATATCTCGGCGCCATGTCCAGCATCGCCTTTAGCCGGGCATCCGGCATCAGAAACCGGAACGGACGACCCAGCTTTGCCCCGATTAGAGCCCAGCGAAAGCGTGTCGGATAAGGCAGGATTCTGGCCAATATCCAGCGCAGAGCCCGATCCGAGAACGGGCGCTTGTAGTTGTCTTCGATATATTCCCGTGCGTGGTCCACGAGGTGCATGTAATGCACGCCCGAGGGGCACGTGGTCATGCAGGCGAGGCAGGATAGGCAGCGATCGATATGCTTGACAGTCTTTTCGTCCGGAACACGCTCATTCTCCAACATGTCCTTGATCAGATAGATGCGCCCGCGTGGGCTGTCTAACTCATCGCCTAGCACCTGATAAGTCGGGCAGGTTGCTGTACAGAAACCACAGTGAACACAATTTCGGAGTATCTCGTTGGATCGCTGAATCGCTGGGTCTTGCAACTGCTTTTCGGTAAATTTCGTCTGCATCGCCTACCCCATCAGACCCGGATTGAACACGTTCCGAGGGTCAAATCTCTTCCGAATTGCCTTTGTTAGAGCCCGAATCTGCGTGCTCTCTGGTTGGAACCGCCCAAATTCAACGATGGTGTCAGCCTCTGCACGTACCAGCGTTGCATGTCCTTCAAAGTGACCCAGTCGTGCACGCAGATCGGTGCCCTTTGGCACCAATACCCAGATCAAGCCCCCGCCCCAGTCAAATAGGGTTCGATCCGCGTCGATCCGTTCTGCAAGGCTGGCTGCATCGCCGGGTTTCACCGATAAGCGCCAGACATCACCTTCCAGATCCTGAAACGCACGCAGATCACGCAGATCGACCCAGCGGTTCCTCGAATTCTCTAACTCGGTGCATTCGCCCCCAAGGATTTCGCGCAATCGACCTACCCGATAGGCAACAGAGTCGGCAAATCCTTCGATCCGCAACAGCGCCTGCCCATCCAGTGGATCATAGGCTGCGCTGCTCACCTCGAAGGGGGATTTCAGGGCAGTGGACATGAGATCAACTGCGGTTCCTACATCAGCGGCCCCGACTGCCAGAGTGGTCTCGATCTCAGGTCTAGGCAGCACTTTCAGCGAGACCTCTGACAGCACCCCTAGCGTGCCCCAGGAACCCGCCATGAGCTTGACCAGATCGTAACCGGTGACGTTCTTCATCACCCGCCCGCCATTCTTGATCACCTGCCCCAACCCGTCGACATAACGTACGCCCAACAGGAAATCCCGGCACGCGCCCGCCTGAATTCGACGCGGCCCCGAGATGTTGGCCGCGACAACACCGCCGATTGTCGGTTCCCCCGTGGTGCCCAGCAAACCGCGATGATCCATCGGTTCGAACGCCAGTTGCTGACCCTCGGCCTCCAAAGCCGCCTCGATCTCAGTCACTGGAGTCCCGGCATGTGCGACCAGAGTCAATGCGCCCGGCTCATACTGTGTGATTCCGTGCAGTCCCGATAGGTTCAGCACAGGCTCGGGCCCATCAAGGCCGCGCGTGCCGCCTCCGGCAATATGCACTGGGCCATCCAGGCCGGCAACGATGTCCGCAAGTTCAGCCTCGGTTTCAGGTGTCATGGCACTTCATCTTTTCGAATATACTCTGGGTATTGATGGGGAAGGCTCATCTATTCCGCGGCCATCCTGCGCGTGGCAGACGCCTTTAGCGGAAACACCTTGGCTGGGTTCAACAGCCAATTCGGATCAAACACATCTTTCACCGCCATCTGCGCCTCAAGATCCTGTGGTTCATATTGGTGTGTCATCAGATCACGCTTTTCGATGCCGACCCCATGCTCACCAGTCAGGCAGCCTCCCGCATCAACGCAAAGCTTCAGGATGTCCGCCCCGAACGCTTCACATTTCTCAAGATCGCCGGGTTTGTTGGCGTCAAACAGGATCAAGGGGTGCATGTTGCCGTCACCGGCATGGAACACATTGCCGACTGGCAGGCCATAGTCTTTGCTCAGCTCCCCGATCCGGCGCAGGACGAAGGGTAGCGATGAGACCGGGATCGTCCCATCCAGACACATATAATCGTTGATTTGCCCCATCGCGCCAAAGGCCGATTTCCGCCCCAGCCAGATACGGGCGCTTTCATCAGCCGATTGGCTTTCTCGCAGCTCAACCGGATTATGCCGCTTGGCGATCTCGATAATCTTCGACAACTGGCTATCGATCTCTGCCTCTGATCCTTCAACTTCGACGATCAGCAACGCCTCGCAATCAGGATAACCCGCTTGGGCGAAATTCTCGCAGGCTCGAATACAAAGGCGGTCCATGAACTCGATCGCGACAGGCAATATGCCCGATTTGATTATGTCAGAGACGCATTGACCGGCTACTTCATTATCGTCAAAGCCCATCAGAACGGGACGCGCGCCCTCAGGTTTGCGCAGGATGCGCAACGTTGCTTCAGTTACGACACCCAATTGCCCTTCGGATCCGCAGATAACACCCAACAGGTCCAACCCGCCAGCGTCCAGATAGGCACCTCCAATTTCGACCACGCTGCCATCCATCATGACCATAGTCACACCCATCAGATTGTTGGTCGTCACCCCGTATTTCAGGCAATGCGCCCCGCCCGAATTCATCGCGATATTCCCGGCAATGGCGCAGGCAAGCTGAGATGAGGGATCGGGGGCGTAAAAGAAATCCTCTTCTTCAACGGCACCGGTTACACTCAGGTTGGTTCGGCCGGATTGCACCTTGATAAACCTGTTGTCGTAATCGATTTCCAGAACTTCGTTCATCCGTGCAACGCCTAGAATCACACAATCTGCCGTCGGCAGGGCGCCACCGGCCAATGACGTGCCCGCGCCGCGCGGTACAACCGGCACACCCAGTTCATGGCAAATGCGCAAGACATCGGAAACCTGCTGCGTGGTCGAAGGCAGTACAGCCAGCATTGGCGGGCATTTATAGGCGGTCAGCGCATCACATTCATAAGCCCTGGTCTCGGCCTCTTCATGGATAACAGCATCCTTCGGCAGCACTTGCTGTAGTCGCGCAACCAATGCCTGCTTGCGTGCTAAGACATCCGGATTTGGCTTGGGCATTTCCATCGCTGATCCTCCATTTGGTAAAATTATATTACCAATTTTATCGACTGGCAAGTTGCCGAATCCAACAATAGTGTCGTGGCATGACCTGGATCGACCGCACATTACTGTTTTCCTCGCTGGACTATGCAGCCGTTTTGCTATTGTTCGCGACATGGCTGGGGATTGGGTGGCGGATCGAAAATCCGTCCTCTCAGAAACCATCGGTTTCATTGATGATGGATGATTTTCGCAAGGTCTGGATGCGTGAAATGGTGACGCGCCAGCCGCGTGTGTTCGATGCACAAGTGATCTCGGCCATGCGCCAGGGCAGCACGTTCTTCGCTTCGACAATCATGATTGCAATAGGCGGCGGCTTGGCATTGCTTGGCAATACCGAACGCCTTGCTGGGGTTGCTGAAGATCTTGCCATCGGCCGTGCGCCTGCCATGGTTTGGGAAATCAAGATACTGATTATTCTGCTTTTTCTGTCGAACGCTTTTCTGAAATTTGTCTGGTCGCATCGCCTGTTTGGGTATTGCGCAATTCTGATGGCCGCTGTTCCAAATGATCCCGATGATCCACAGGCCTATCCACGCGCCACACAATCTGCTGATATCTGCATCACGGCGGCTCGTAGTTTCAATCGCGCGTTGCGGGCGACATATTTTGCGTTGGCTTCAATCGCATGGATACTTGGACCGGTAGCCCTGATCCTAAGCTCAATCGTCACATTCGGTGTGCTCTATCGTCGCGAATTCGCCTCGCATTCACGGACCGTAATCATGACTGCGCCACCAAACACAGAGTCGTGATCGCAATGCCATGCGCGAGAGCATAGTTTGACCCTATGCGATATCTGATTCTCAGCGCCTTACTGGCCAGCCCCGCATTCGCCGACCCTCCGACGGTCGAACAGGTTTCAGCCCAATCAAATGGGGATACCTGGCGGTTCGACGTCACGATCCGCCACTCCGACACCGGATGGGATGACTATGCCGATGGCTGGCGTGTTCTGGATATGCAGGGGAACGAGCTGGGGATGCGTGTGCTGCATCACCCTCATGTCGATGAGCAGCCCTTTACACGGTCACTTGGCGGGGTGGTGATTCCGGACGGGACCACGCAGGTGCAAATTCAGGCGCGCGACAATGTCGGTGGTTGGAGCGAAGACATGACCGTGGTCGATCTGAACTGACCCTCAGAACACCCCGAGGCTGAGACCTGCGGCCAAGGCCGCTCCAACCTCACGACAGTTTTCAAGTTGTTCTTCAGGAATGATCTTTTCGGCCAAGATCGCTTTGGGTGTTTGCGCATGAGTGCAGATGATCAGGGGCGGTTGCACCTCTTTCAACCGCCACCCCGTTGCGATCCGAGCCATCTGTCGCGCGGCATTCTCACCATCTGATCCGGCGCAGACCATCTGCGCATAGGGTCGACCTTCGATCCTCCCCAGCACAGGATAATAACAGCGGTCGAAAAACTCTTTCATCAGACCCGAAATCGCAGCCAGGTTCTCGGGTGCGCAGAAGATATAGCCATCGGCGGCCAGCAGGTCGTTTGGCCCGGCCTGATCGGCGGTTTTCAGGATGGTGTTCGCTTCATCCCGCGCTGCTTCGGCTGCGGCTTCAGCCATTTGCCGGGTGCCGCCGGTGCGCGAGTGGTAGACGATCAATAGCTGCGCCATGTCAGACCCGGTGATAAGGGCCGCCTGAAAGGATGGTCGAGGCCCGGTAAAGTTGCTCGGCCAGCATCACACGGACCAACATATGGGGCCAGACCATTGACCCAAAGGATAGGGAAAAATCAGCCTCCGCCCGCAGATTTGGGTCTATTCCGTCCGCTCCGCCGATGATCAGCGCCAGATCCTGTCGGCCCGCGTCGCGCCATCCACCCAGCTTTTTTGCAAATTCAGGCGAGGACAACACCCGTCCGCGCTCATCTAGCGTACAGATCACCACACCCTTGGGCAGCGCCTTGCGCAGCAGGGCCGCCTCGGCCCCCATGCCTGCGTTTTTCTTGTCTTCGACCTCGATCACCTTCGCAGGACCAAGGCCCAGCGCGCGGCCGGTCCTGTCAAATCGGGTCAGGTAGTCGTCAAGCAGGGATTTCTCCGGTCCGGCGCGCAATCGCCCGACCGCAACGATGCTGATACGCATGTCTCTCTCGCCTCCGACCCCTCAATACAGGCCGGGATAGCGCCTCAATTCGCCGAGGCGCTGCCGCCCTGAGGCAGCCACATCTTTTCCAGCTGATAGAATTCACGCACTTCGGGGCGGAAGATATGAACGACCACGTCGCCCGTATCGATCAGCACCCAGTCGCCGGCATCCTTGCCTTCGACCTTCGAGGTGAAACCGAATTCCTGCTTGATGCGATCCGTCAGCTTTTCCGCCATGGCCGAGACCTGACGGGTCGACCGACCCGAGGCAATCACCATGTGATCCGCAACAGAAGACTTACCTTGCAGGTTGATCTGCACGACGTCTTCGGCCTTGTCATCGGAAAGTGAGGAAAGGATACGTTCAAGCAGCTTGTCGCTGATTGACTGAGAGTGGGCCATTACACCGGCCCCATCATCGGCGGGCAAACCCGCCTGTGTATGTAGAGACAGGACATAGTCCTCCTTTGCTGCGCGCCGCCAAACCCCGGCGCCGGGGTACTAATAAGGTAACAAGGGGATTGCAACATTTCAATGAAAGGGCCGACGCTGCGCCCCACATCCGGTCACTCTTTGGCGAGATGTTGCACCTCGGCGTCGGCCTCCGGGCCGCCCAATACACGGATTTCACGCTGCGGGAACGGAAGCGAGATGTCTTCGACCTTGAACGCATCCCACAGCGCCAGGAAGACATTGCCCCGAATGTTTGTCAGACCCTTGTTCGGATCACTGATCCAGAAGCGCAACACATAGTCCACGCTGCTGTCACCGAAACCAGTGATATGGCAGACAGGTTCATGTTTGCCTCCACTCAGCACTCGACCAACCGTCTTGACGGCACGGATCGCTGTCGCGCGGACTTTGTGCGGGTCGTCGTCGTAGCTGGTGCCGAAATCAAGATCCAACCGCACGAAACGGTCGGAATGCGACCAGTTTACAACCTGATTGGTAATCAGATCTTCGTTTGGAATCAGATATTCCCGACCATCCCGCGTAACCACCGAGACATAGCGCGCGCCCAGCGCGTTAATCCAACCGAACGTGTCCCCGAGTGAAATCACGTCGCCCGGTTTGATCGACCGGTCCATCAGGATGATGATGCCTGAGATCAGGTTCGAAACCACTTTTTGCAGGCCAAACCCGATCCCGACGCCAATAGCCCCGGACAGCAACGCTATGCCAGTCAGATCAAACCCGAGGGTGCGGATCGCCGCCATGAACACCGCCCCGTAGAGCAGCACCTGAATACCCTTGGCCAGAAGAACCTGCATCGATGGGGTTATGTCTTGATTGTTCGTAAGGCCGCGCTCAGCCGCGCGTGTGCCGACACGCGCCAAAGTCAGCAGGACGCCAATCAGCAGTACAGCCTTGATGATGCCCAGCGCCGAGATATGAAGATCACCGATAGAAATGGCGACGCCGTCTAGGAAACCGGCTACATCATCCGTCAGGTTCAACGCAATCAGCGTAGCATAGACCCACATAGACCATTTAAATATTTGTCGCAGCGTTCGGTTTCTCACCAATCGCGAAACCAACGCGATGGCCAGCCATGCAACAGCCAGTGTTGCGAAGACACCAAGTATATAGCTCCGCGACGGCCATGTGACCTGTTGCATCACCAGATAAAGCCCACCAGACAGCAACACAAAATACACCAGCGTCAGACGGCGCATCAGTTGTATCAATATCCGCAAGCGCCATTTCGGCCATCCCACCCGGGCCCTCGCCCAGGTTTCCCATCGGCCCTGCGTCAGCAGTTTCAGTAAAAATGAAATTGCCCAGAGGAATAGGATGATGATGAGTTGATACTGCCGCCATCCCGGGGTGACGATCAACTCGACCAGACCTTCAATTTGCGAGGAAAACGCCGCCGTCATGTTGGCGTAAAGCACCGAGAGCGTCTCCGGTAGTAAATCCTGGTTCATTCACCTCTCCTGCAGGTCAGCTTGGACAGCGATGCTGGATGATGCAAGCCCGCAGTGAGACGGTTGGGATTGAACCTTGATTGACACGAATGCCCGTTATATCTGGTGCGTATGAGACTCAATGTGGCCCAAGAACAGAATCTGGAAGATCGCGCGCGTCTGCGTGAACGGTTCTTTGGGGCTGCCCGCACGGTCTTGGCCCGCCTATCGGCGGCCTAAGCCAACTCGCCAGCTATTTCTCATTACATACGGGAGAGGACCGATGTCCCCCAAAACACTCTATGACAAGATCTGGGATGCCCATGTCGCCCACGAGGCCGATGATGGCACCTGCCTGCTGTATATCGACCGCCATCTGGTACACGAAGTGACCAGCCCACAGGCATTCGAAGGCCTGCGCATGGCGGGCCGCAAGGTGCGCGCGCCAGAAAAAACCATCGCCGTGCCGGATCACAACGTTCCGACCACGCCGGACCGTGTGAATGGTATCGAAAACCCGGAATCACGCATTCAGGTCGAGGCACTGGACAAGAACGCCAAAGATTTCGGCATTCACTATTACCCTGTGCACGACGTCCGTCAGGGCATTGTGCATATCGTCGGCCCCGAACAGGGCTGGACCCTGCCCGGCATGACCGTTGTTTGCGGCGACAGCCACACGGCGACTCATGGTGCATTCGGCGCTCTGGCGCACGGCATCGGCACGTCCGAGGTTGAACACGTTCTGGCCACCCAGACTCTGATCCAGAAGAAGTCCAAGAATATGAAGGTCGAAATCACCGGCAAACTGCAGCCGGGTGTGACCGCCAAAGATATCACTCTGGCTGTGATCGGCGAGACCGGTACTGCTGGCGGTACAGGTTATGTCATCGAGTATTGCGGCGAAGCGATCCGCGATCTTTCGATGGAAGGGCGCATGACCGTCTGTAACATGGCCATCGAAGGCGGTGCCCGCGCTGGCCTGATCGCGCCGGATGAGACCACCTTTGAATATGTCAAAGGCCGCCCGCATGCCCCCAAAGGCGCGCAGTGGGAAGCCGCGATGGACTGGTGGAAGACGCTTTACACCGACGAAGATGCGCATTTCGATAAAGTCATCACGCTGCGTGGTGAAGATATCGCGCCGGTCGTCACTTGGGGCACCAGTCCCGAAGATGTGCTGCCGATCACCGCATCCGTACCGCATCCCGAAGATTTCGAAGGCGGTAAAGTCGACGCGGCCCGCCGTTCGATCGAGTATATGGGCTTGGAAGCCGGTCAAAAGCTGAGCGATGTTGAAATCGACACTGTTTTCATCGGCTCTTGCACCAACGGTCGGATCGAAGACCTGCGCGCTGCGGCGGAAATCCTGAAAGGCAAGAAGATCAAGGACGGCATGCGCGCCATGGTCGTACCAGGCTCGGGCTTGGTGCGTGCACAGGCCGAAGAAGAAGGTTTGGCCGAGATCTTCAAAGATGCCGGTTTCGAGTGGCGTCTCGCGGGCTGTTCAATGTGTCTGGCGATGAACCCCGACCAGCTGCAACCGGGCGAGCGCTGTGCCGCGACTTCGAACCGCAACTTCGAAGGCCGTCAGGGTCGAGGTGGGCGTACCCATCTGCTGAGCCCCGCAATGGCTGCCGCTGCGGCAATCACAGGACGGCTGACAGACGTCCGTGAATTGATGTAAGAGTCTCTCATATCTAGATATTTGATGGAGAGACTAACATGAGTGATTGGGTCAAATGGCTACTGCTTGGACTTTTGTCCATAGCATTCGGGGTGTTCGTATTGGGCGCACCGGTCGTGGCGTCCGTTGCCGTAACAGTAGTAACTGGTGTGTTGCTATTGATTGCGGGCGGAATGCAGATCGTTGGTGGCTTCACGGTTGAAGGCACTGGCAACAAGATCCTGTCACTCATCATGGGTGCGGTCATGCTGTTTCTGGGCTGGTCCTTTCTGGATCACCCGCTGCAGGGCACGCTGACGCTGGCAACTGTGATGCTGATCCTGTTTATGGCAGGCGGCATCGCGCGGGTCATTCTGTCGTTCCAGATGAAAGGAACGCAGTTTTTCTGGCCCACGATGATCTCGGGCATCTTGTCGATCATCCTCGCCGGCATCATCTGGACCTATGTGGGCAAGGAACCGGCTGCTCTGCTGAGTATACTGGGGATCTTCCTGGGCATTGAGATGCTGTTCAACGGGTTCGGATTGGTCTTCATGGCGTTCTTCGTCAAGAACGCACCCAAGGACGAAACAACAGAAGCGAAAGAAGCTTAAACGCGGAGCACGGGCGCGGCCCTACCCCGCAGGAGTGTAGAAATGGAAAAGTTCGAAAAAGTCCACGGGGTGGCCGCCCCAATGCCACTGATCAATATCGACACCGATATGATCATTCCCAAAGTGCACCTGAAAACCATCAAACGCTCTGGCCTGGGTGTCGTGCTGTTTGATGAGATGCGCTATCACGATCATGGCGGCGAGAACGAAGATTTCGTTCTGAACAAACCTGCTTATCGCAACACCGAGATTCTGGTGGCTGGCGACAATTTCGGTTGCGGCTCGTCGCGGGAACATGCGCCATGGGCGATCAAGGATTTCGGCATCAAGGTGGTGATCTCGACCAGCTTCGCCGACATCTTTTTCAACAACTGCTTCAAGAACGGCATCCTGCCCATCGTAGTCGAAGAAGAGCATCACGCGATTCTTATGGATGACGCGCACAAGGGTGAAAACGCCCGCATGACCGTGCATCTGGAAGATCAGCAGATTACCACTTCGGATGGCATGGTCATCGAGTTCGACATTGACCCACACCGCAAGCACTGCCTGCTGAACGGTCTGGACGATATTGGCCTGACGATGGAAAAAGACCATCACATCGACAAGTTCGAAGATCATGCGAGTCAGGCCCGACCCTGGGTATGATTCTGGGGACGAATCTGTTGATACTCAACCTAACAGGGTCGCAAGCGCGGCCCTGTTCGCATTCTTGGGGCAAAAACCCAGTGCACCACAACATATAGGTATCAATTTGAGATACACGTCGGATTTGCGTCGAAATTGATGCAATCCCGCACCAGTTGCGCCATCATTTTGCCCGAAATTGCGTGTTATTTGCTCATTGGCTTGAGCGAAATACCGCTTATCGGCAAAGTTGGCACCCATGAGGTAGCCGCCAACGAACGAGCGGTGAGCACAAGTTGGACGATAAGTCGGCACAGAATCGACTACGCCGGTTTGAAAAAGGGTTCGGATTGTGATTGCACGCACAACGGGGGCGGCGATACGTGGATTATTGGTAGCACTTATGGTGCTTACCCCTGCGTTGTACCTGCCTACATCGACGTCGAATGGGACTGAGATTGTCGTCTTTCTGGCGATCCTTGCGTTTATCCTGACTTTCTCGGAATACAACTCGGCCTTTCCAAGCTTTATCGAATTTCGTGACGCACCACCTGTGAACAGGCTGCGCTTTGTCGGTTTGATGTCGATGGTTACCTTCCTGACGCTGATCTGCAAAAACGCCTATGCCCCCTCGGAACTTACCGGCCTGTTTTATTCAGTTGGCCTGATGGTCGCGAATGTGGTGGATTTCCCCTACTCCCCCGTTCGTCTTGTGGTTCTGATGCTGCCCGCCGATGCCAGCCAGCCCCTCGTAGATTTGGTGCGTATCTCCGCCAGCGTCGCTTATGTCGCGGCCTTGGTTACCATCGCCAGCTTTGCCTATGCAGTAAAGCTTCGGGGATGGCCAACAGGCAACGGCGCGTTCAACGTCTGGACCAATCTACCGCTGTTTGACCCAACCAAGGGTGGTGATGTGGTCACCCGTCTGCAGCGTGACGGGCGGCTCAACATCGCAATTGGGGCTTTGCTGCCTTTCCTGATTCCCGCCCTGATCAAACTGATGGCTGCTTTCATCACGCCGATCGCGCTCAGCAATCCGCAGACATTGATCTGGACCCTTTGCGCATGGGCATTCCTGCCTGCCAGCATGATCATGCGAGGCATGGCGACACTGCGCATTGCCGGCCTGATCGTTGAGAAGCGCCGCGCATACTCAACTTCCGAGTCAACTCAGATCGCATGATCCGACTGCTGGTTCTGTTGCTGTTGCCGTTTACGGCACAGGCAGAGACATTGCGCATCGCAAGTTTCAATACAGAACTCAGTCGCGAAGGTCCCGGCCTGTTGCCGCGTGATATTCGGCGGAACGACCCTCAGGTCGCTGCGGTTATCGAGGTGCTGATGACAACCCGTCCCGATATCGTCGCGCTGCAAGGCATCGATTGGGATTTAGACGGGCTTGCCCTTGCTGCGCTGGTCGAGGCGCTGAAAAGCAACGGCTTGGATTATCAATACAGTTACGCCGGGCAACCCAATTCCGGGATCGAAACCGCGTTGGATCTGGATGGGGACGGCGAGACGGGCGGCCCGGGCGATGCACAAGGCTGGGGGCGGTTCACCGGCCAGAATGGGCTGGCAGTGCTGTCCCGCTATCCTATCGCTACCGATCAAGTGCGGTCATTCACCCAGATGCGGTGGCGCGACTTGCCGAATGCCCAGCTGCCAGCCGAGGATGGAGAGCCCTTCCCATCACCACAAGCGCAGGCTGTTCAGCGGCTGTCTTCTACATCGCATTGGGTCGTTCCGGTCGACACCCCGGGTGGTCGCCTAAACCTGATGACGTTTCACGCCAGCCCGCCTGTCTTTGATGGACCTGAAGATCGGAACGGACTGCGCAACAGGGATGAAATTCGGCTCTGGTCGCTTTTGCTGAACGGTGATCTGGGTGAGAAACCTATGGGGCGTTTTGTCATCGCAGGTGATGCGAACCAGGATCCTTACAAAGGCGAGGGCCGCAAATCGGCAATCCGTGATCTTCTGGCCAATCCGCAACTGCAGGATCCGATGCCTGTTGACCCTGCGGGGTCAACTTCAACAGTTTTGTGGAAGGGCGTTGGCGAGATGAGAGTGGATTATGTCCTACCTTCGGCGGATTGGCGTGTGCACGATGCGGGCATTTACTGGCCGGAACCCACATCCCGTGACGCGGCCGTCGTCGCAAGCCGTCACCGGCTTGTCTGGGTCGATCTATTCGACGAATAGGCTTCGATCATGACCGTATGACTGTGCCGAGTCGCTGGCGGGATTCATATTGCACAGGTTCAGACACGGCGTTCCTCAACGCATCATTTAGGTCGGTCTGCGCAAATTCCGGGAGCAGAGCATCAAAGAGGCGTCTGTCCAGCCGGTGAGAAGTATTCCATAGATACCTCATCTCAAGCAAATGAGGCGCCATACGCCAGAACGGGCGGGCCAGATGCAAAGGCCACCATGCCATCTGTTTGAGGGTAAGCTCACGCCCCACAACCTGCGAAAGCGCCAATGCCATTTCATTGCCGGTCAAGGTGTATCCAGAATAGGGGACATCGCAGAAACGCGGTAGCAGGCTGCGCATTTCTGCCAATTCCACAGCAGCGCGAGTTAAATCGGGCAGATAGGCCCAAGCATGCTCGATATCTGGATTGCCGGGATACACAAAGCGCCCGCGCCGCAAGTGTTTGATGAGAATCTGATCGAACCAATTGCCAGAGGCCGTGGTATCTATGAAATCACCTGCCCGCAACATGATGGTCCGAACCGACGAGGCACGATAAGCCTCTTCCATCTCGATCCTAATGCGTCCCAGCGGATTTCGCGCAAGATGCGGTGTCCTGGTAGACCAGGGGCCGGGCGTATCCGCACCGAAAACATAAACGTTCCCCGGGACAATGACCGTCAAGTCACGCTCTGATGCAGCGGCGATTACCTGACGATGCAACTCTGGCACCTGCTCCGCCCAGTCGGGGTAAAGCGGGTTCCAGGCGTTCACGATGACGTCTACTCCATGTAGCGCCGCGCGCAATTCCTCCCTGCGTCGATCAAACTTTTGCACAATCCATCCCGCATCCGAAAAGGCTCTTGCAGCGTTGCGTCCAAATCGACCGGTGGCCCCGAGAATAAGTACCGTTTGTGGCATTGATCCCTCCGTTCCGGATCAATCTATTCATTCACGATGTTTTGGAAATTGCGAAAAATCGCAGATTATGTATTCGTTTTTGAATGGCTAAAACACTCCAACTATCCGACTGGTCCTTAGTTCAAAGCTTTCTGGCGGTTGCCGAAACCGGCTCACTATCCGCAGCCGCAAAGCAACTGGGTCGCAGCCAGCCGACGCTTGGTCGTCAGGTGCATGCGCTGGAAGAAGAATTGGGGGTCTCGCTGTTTGATCGTCACGCGCGTGGACTGACGCTCAGCGAGGTGGGGCAGCAAGTGCTGCCAATGGCGCAGCAGATGTACAGCGCAGTCAATGCCCTGGGGCTGACGGCAGCGGGTCAGGCGCAACAGCTGGAAGGGTCGGTCAGGATCACCGCTTCGGTATTTGTATCGCATCACCTGTTGCCGCCGATACTTGCCGCAATCCGTGAGGCAGAACCGGCGATTCAGCTTGATCTGGTCGCCTCGGATGCCAGCGAAAACTTGCTGTTCCGCGAGGCCGATATTGCCGTGCGCATGTATCGGCCCGAACAGGTTGACATCGTGGCAAAGCATATCGGTGAGGTTCCGTTATGTTTCTGCGCCGCCCAAAGCTATCTGGATCGTGCGGGGCGACCAACAACGCCGACAGAGCTGATGCAGCACGACCTTGTGGGATTTGACACCAATGAAGACATTATCACCGCTATGCGGAACAAGGGCTGGCCTGCCAGCCGGGACAGCTTTGCCACGCGATGCGACAACCAGACTGCCTATTGGGAATTGATCCGCGCAGGGTGTGGGGTGGGCTTCAGCCAACTCAGCATCGCGCAGTCCGATCCTCTGGTCGAAGTGCTAGATATTGATGTCGAGATACCGGTGCTGCCGGTCTGGCTGGCTGCCCCTCAGGCGATGCGACAGACCCCGCGCATTCGCAGAGTCTGGGATTTACTGGCCGACGGGTTGAAGGCCCGGCTTTAAAACCGCCTACAGCGCGCCGGTATAGGTGCCGCGCGCAGGATAGTTATTGGCCAAGGTGAATTTCAAACCGCCGACGATGTCCGACATCGGCGGCCGCGCAAAAGGCGTTGTCTGCTGCCAGACGTAATAGAGGGTCTGATCAGGTTTGATATAGAAATGTCCTGGCTCAGCGAACAACGCTGGCTCGGCACTACCTTCACGAGCCACCGAGATGTTCAGGCCCCAGACATCCCGCGCGTCAGCCATGGACAGGCCGTATCCTACGCGCAGCTTCGACACTCCGGCCTTCTCAACCGTCTCGGCCGCACGTTCGCCGGTATCCGTGGTGATCATGATCACCTCAATCCCCAGCTCGGCGAATTCATCCAGCGCAGCCTCGACCTCACCCATTTGGCGAACGCAGATCGGGCAATGCAGACCGCGATACTGAATCACCAGCGTTCCGTTTTCGCCAGTGTCGCGCTCAAGATCAAAGGTGCCATGGCCTACTGTTTCGATTTTTAGCGATGGGGCCGGATTTCCGGGTGTCAGCATGTGGTTTCCTCGTGATTTGATGGGTTCGTCTCATTGACCCGATGCGCCGCAAACGCTAGGGCCTGTGCGACAAAACGCAAGGAGACTGTCGATGTCCAACCCCTCGCTCCTCATCCTGCCCGGAGACGGAATTGGCCCGGAAGTTATGGCCGAAGTGCGCAAAATCATCGATTGGTTCGGCGCCAATCGCGGTCTTCAATTTGACGTGAGCGAGGATCTGGTCGGCGGCGCTGCCTATGATGCGCACGGGAAGCCCCTATCGGATGAGACCATGGCCAAGGCACAAGAGGTCGACGCTGTTCTGCTGGGAGCTGTTGGCGGCCCTAAGTATGACGATCTGGATTTCAGCCTGAAACCCGAACGCGGACTGCTGCGTTTGCGCAAGGAAATGGACCTGTATTCCAACCTGCGCCCAGCTCAGTGCTTCGACGCGCTGGCGGATTTCTCTTCGCTGAAGAAGGATGTGGTCGCTGGCCTCGACATCATGATTGTGCGCGAGCTGACATCGGGTGTCTACTTCGGTGAGCCGCGCGGCATCTTTGAAGAAGGCAATGAGCGCGTTGGCATCAACACCCAGCGCTACACCGAATCCGAGATCGAACGCGCAGCACGTTCCGCGTTTGAGCTGGCGATGCGCCGGAACAAGAAACTGTGCTCGATGGAAAAAGCCAATGTGATGGAATCGGGCATCCTATGGCGCGAGGTCGTGACACGTGTCGGTCAGGAATACCCCGAGGTCGAGCTGTCACACATGTATGCAGACAACGGCGCGATGCAGCTTGTGCGCGCGCCCAAACAGTTTGACGTGATCGTCACCGACAACCTGTTTGGCGATGTACTATCCGATTGCGCAGCGATGCTGACCGGGTCTTTGGGCATGCTGCCGTCTGCCTCGCTGGGCGCACCGATGGCGAATGGCCGCCCTAAGGCCATGTATGAACCCGTTCATGGCTCGGCCCCGGACATTACAGGTCAAGGCAAGGCCAACCCAATTGCGTGTATCCTCAGCTTCGCCATGGCACTGCGCTACAGCTTTGACCAGGGCGACGAAGCGGATCGTCTGGAAACCGCGATCGAGAAGGTTCTGGCCGACGGCGTTCGCACAGCTGACCTGCTGGCCGAAGAAGGGGTTGAGCCGGTTTCGACCAGCGAAATGGGTGATGCAATTCTGGCAGCGCTAGACGAAAGCGTCTGATCTTACGATCATTCAGACATCAAAGGCGGTGCCCAGCGCACCGCCTTTTTTTGTTGGTCAGTTTCCGAAGATGTTGTTCAGCAGGTTGTTGATCGCACGGTCCAAACCGGTTTGATTCTTACGGCGCTGTTGCTGCGGCTGCGCGGTTCTAACCGGTGGGTCCGGCACCAACATGGGCAACGGCGTGGGCGTCATCCCTTCTGTCACGCGCAGCATGGTCTCTTTCCATATCTCCGCCGGCAAGCCTCCACCCGTGACACCTGACAACGGCGTATTGTCATCATACCCCATCCAAACGCCCGTAACGTAGTCCGCGGTAAATCCGATAAACCACGCATCACGTGCGGCCTGGGTCGTGCCGGTCTTGCCCGCCACCTGCCAGCCCGGCAGCTTTGCCCGTCCGCCTGTACCTTCAGAGACCACACGCTCCATCATCCAGGTCAGTTGTTTGGCGGCCTTGTCGTTGATGACGCGTTCACCAATACCGGTTGTCGTGATCATAACTGGATCGGTCTCACCAAGCAGCTTCAACTCGGTCAGACCATAGGGTTCCACCGCTGAACCGCCGTTCAGGATACCAGCGTAAGCGCCCGTCATCTCTATCAGCGTGCTTTCCGATGCGCCGAGCGCCAGCGCGAGGCCCTCGGCCAGATCACTTGAAAGGCCAAAACCACTGGCAACCGTGCGCACGTTATCCAGCCCCGAGATATCCGCCACCTTGACCGCGGGAATATTCAACGAATTCTTCAACGCATCTGCTAATGTCACCCGGCCATAGAACTTATTGGTGTAGTTCTTCGGACACCACTGACCTGAACCTGCGATGTTCCAGCACGTTGGTTCATCCATCACCGTGTCCAACGGTGAATATCCCAACTCCAAGGCCGTCGCATAGACAAACGGTTTGAACGACGAACCCGTTTGACGCAGAGCCTGCGTAGCCCGGTTGAACGCCCCCGAAACACGGGTCTTGCGCCCACCGACCATACCTCGAACCGCGCCATCCGCTGACATCACCACAATAGCGGCCTGCGCTTTGGACCCTTCGCGCACTTTCTCCTGGAAGATGAATTTAAGCGCCTCTTCCGCCGACGTTTGAATGCGCTGATCCAGTGTGGTTCGGATCACCACGTCCTCGGTTGTGTTACGTGTGAAAAACTCAGGCCCACTGGCCATGACCCAATCGGCAAAGTAACCACCAGCACGCGCGGCAGCGGCCTCGGACAACTGCGCCGGACGGCTGCGGGCCTCGCTGGCCTGCGCGCTGCTCAGATAGCCCTGAGTCTCCATTAGCCCAACCACCAAACGTGCCCGATCTTGTGAACGTTGCAGGTTGTTCGTTGGCGCATAGCGTGTCGGGGCCACCAATAGACCTGCCAGCATTGCCGCCTCGGCCGGAGACACTTCGGCTGCCGAAATACCAAAATACCGCTGGCTGGCGGCCTCGAAGCCGCGGGCTCCCGCACCGAGGAAGGCGCGGTTCAGATAGATCGTCAGAATTTCATCCTTGGAGTATTTGACCTCCATCGCAATGGCATAAACTGCCTCTTTCGCCTTGCGCCATAGCGAACCCTGACGGCAATCGGCTTCATATGCAGCCTCAGACTCCCATTCGCTGGGCTCATAAGGCACACCCAGGCATAGAAGTTTCGCGGTTTGCTGGGTGATCGTTGAACCACCGTGACCAGACAGCGGTCCACGTCCTTCGCTCAGGTTGATGCGTACCGCGCTGGCGACACCGCGCGGGCTGACGCCGAAATGGCGGTAGAACCGTTTATCCTCGGTTGCAATCACGGCGTTCTTGAGATGCGGCGAAACTGTATCCGCCGTAATCACGCCGCCAAACTGATCGCCGCGCCAGGCAAAGACCTTGCCGTCGCGATCCAGTAAGGTCACCGAACCACGTGCCCGCCCATCAAGCAGGGCATCGACATCCGGCAATGAGGTGTAAACAACACCCACCGCCAGCGCCAACAGCAACCCCGCCACTGCGCCGACCCTCCAACTGATCCCCCAAATTATGCGCCAGAACCAGCGGAACAGCCGGCGGAAAATGCCACCGCCCTTCCCACCAGAACTGAGCCGCGTTTTCTTCCGCGCCGTTTTGCGCGGAGCGGCTTTTCGGGTCGTCGACTTCTTACCAGCGGGTTTTGCAGCCCGCTTGGTCGCCGCAGGCTTTCGGCCTTTGGTCGGGTACCTTTTATCCGCGACAAGGCGCGATTTGCGACGGTTGGACTCAGTCATGCTCAAACTCTGCCCGGTTATGCTTTTGGGGCACCATACCCCGCCGGAACGGCCATGTAGAGGTGTGAAATACCCGTATTTCCCCTCACAATTTTGCCTATATTTTCACCAAATAGCGTGTTTTGTGCAAAAATTGTGCATAATTGCTGATTTTTTACCCTCATTTACCCTCCGAAAACGTTCCATCTGAACCTCTGTCGCGCATTTTTCTGCAGGTGCAAAATGCCGGGCCGCCCGGAGTAGTAGAGGGGAAAGACGTGAAACTGATCATTGCGACAATCAAACCGTTCAAGCTTGAGGAGGTGCGTGAAGCACTGACCAATGCAGGCGTGCGCGGCATGATGGTGACTGAGATCAAAGGGTTTGGCTCGCAATCGGGTCACACCGAGATTTATCGCGGTGCCGAATACGCCGTGAATTTCGTTCCCAAGATCAAGCTTGAGATCGTGGTGCCCGCCACCATGGCCGACCAGATCGTCGAAACCATCACCACAACCGCCAAGACCGGCAAGATCGGTGACGGCAAGATTTTCGTCCTCGATGTCGAGCAAGCCCTGCGCGTGCGGACCGGGGAAACCAACGAAGAGGCGCTTTAAGCGCGCTTACTCACAATCACTCGAGGACTAACAATGAACCTGATGAAATCTCTCATCCCTGCCGCTGCGATCGTCGCACTGCCGCAGATGGGTCTTGCGCAAGAGGCCGCTACCGGAGAGCCCGCGCAACACACCCAATATATATTCACCACGCTGCTGTTCCTGATGGGCGGTTTCCTGGTGTTCTTCATGGCTGCAGGCTTTGCCATGCTCGAAGGCGGGCTGGTGCGCTCAAAGAACGTCGCGATGCAGATGACCAAAAACATCGCGCTGTTTTCAATCGCCGCGATCATGTACTGGCTGATCGGCTTCAACCTGATGTACCCCGGTGATGGTTGGACCATTTCTGGCTGGCTGGGCCCGTTCTTCTCGACCACCGTGCTTGACCCAGTGGGTGTCGGTGCAGATGCTGCGGCGCTTGACTACGCCTCAATCGGTTCGGATTTCTTCTTCCAACTGGTCTTTGTCGCAGCGACCGCCTCGATCGTGTCCGGTGCGGTGGCTGAACGGATCAAATTGTGGCCCTTCCTTGCCTTCGTTGTTGTCCTAACCGGCATCATGTACCCGATCTCGGGCTCGTGGCAGTGGGGTGGTGGTTGGCTGTCCGAAGCAGGCTTCTCGGACTTCGCTGGTTCGACCATCGTGCACTCGGTCGGTGGCTGGGCGGCTCTGGCAGGTGCCCTCATCCTTGGGCCGCGCATCGGTAAGTACAAGGACGGTAAAGTGCACCCGATGCCTGGTTCGAACCTGGCTCTGGCCACTCTGGGTACCTTTATCCTGTGGCTGGGTTGGTTCGGCTTCAACGGTGGTTCGCAGCTGGCGATGGGCACTGTAGGAGATGTCTCGGACGTATCGCGCATCTTTGCCAACACTAACATGGCTGCTGCATCCGGAGCCGTTGCCGCCCTTATCATGACACAGCTGCTGTACAAAAAGCCCGACCTGACCATGGTGCTGAACGGCGCGCTGGCGGGACTGGTGTCGATCACTGCTGAGCCGCTGGCCCCAACCCTGTTCGGCGCTCTGTGGATCGGTGCTGTGGGCGGTATCATCGTGGTCTTCGCGGTTCCGATGCTGGACAAGTTCAAGATCGATGACGTAGTCGGCGCCATCCCGGTTCACCTGTTCGCCGGTATCTGGGGCACCATCGCCGTGATCTTCTATGGCGAAGCCAGCCTGATCACGCAGCTGACCGGCATCATTGCTTATGGGGTCTTCACCTTTGGTGCTGCTCTTATCCTTTGGTCGATCCTGAAGGCCACCGTAGGTATCCGTGTTAGCGAAGAGGACGAGATCAACGGCCTCGACATGGCTGAACTGGGTATGGAAGCGTATCCGGAATTCTCCAAGGGCTAATAGCCAACCAAGTAAAAACAAAAAAACCCGGGCGTTCGCGCCCGGGTTTTCCTTCATTCAAAGATATCGCTCAGACGCCGACATCTACAATCGCCTGCGCCAAAATGGGCACAGTATTGGCGTTCAAACCAGCGATGTTCAGACGGCTGTCACCGACCATGTAAATGCCGTGATCGGCACGCAGCTTTTCAACCAGTTCTGGCGCGGCCCCCAGTCGCGAGAACATGCCGCGATGCTGGGCGATAAATCCAAATCGATCCGATCCACTAAGGCTCTGCAGCTCATCAGCCAGTTGCTGACGCAGGCCCAGCATGGAAAGGCGGACATCTTCCAATTCGGTCGCCCAATCTGCCCGCAGAGCATCGTCATTCAGGATCGTCGTCACCACCCGCGCGCCGTGATCAGGCGGGAATGAGTAGTTCTGGCGGTTCAAAAATGCCAGCGTAGACTGGTTCAGTGCAGTCTGTGCCGGATCGTCACTGATCGCCATCAGCAGGCCGGTGCGTTCGCGGTAGACGCCGAAGTTCTTCGAACAAGACGCCGCGATCAGGCAGCGCTTCACTGACGATGCTACCAGACGGGTTGCCTGCGCATCTTCTTCCAGACCGTCGCCAAAGCCCTGATAGGCGATGTCGATCATTGCGACGAGGCCACGCGCGTTGATCAGGTTCACGACCTCTTGCCATTGCACCATATTTAAGTTGGCACCCGTTGGGTTGTGGCAACAGCCGTGCAGAAGAACCACGTCGCCTGCATTGGCAGTTTTCAGGTCCTCGATCATACCGTCGAAATCGACGCCACGCGATTCTCCGTCGAAATAACGGTATTGGACTGTCTCGATCCCTAGATAGTTCAGGATCGACAAATGGTTTGGCCATGTGGGGTTCGACACGAAAACACGCGCGGTGGGGTTGGCCATACGGATCATCTCAAACGCCTGACGACAGGCACCGGTACCACCAGGGGTGGCTACGGCTGCAATGTTGCCACGCGGGACAGAAGTTCCGAGGATCAAGTCGATCATCGCGTCCGCAAAGGCTGGATCACCAGCCAGACCGGTATAAGCCTTGCTCTCCTGCTCTTCGAGAATACGCTTTTCAGCTGCTTTCACCGCGCGCATCACCGGAGTGACCCCCTCGGCGTTCTTGTAGACGCCAACGCCCAGATCGATCTTCTGATCACGTGGGTCGTCGCGGTACATCTGCATCAACGCCAGAATCTTGTCTGCTGGCTGCGGTTTAAGGTTCTCGAACATCAGTTCTCTCCGGTTGCGACGGGCAGGGTTGGGAAGGCACCCCATTCAGCCCAGGAGCCGTCATAAAGCGCGTGGTCTTTCTTGCCCATGCGTTCCAAGGCAAGGCTGAGAATTGCGGCAGTCACACCAGAGCCACAGGATGTGATCGCGGGTTTCGATAAGTCGACGCCGGCATCTTCGAAAACCGCGCGGCAGTCTTCGGGCGACTTCATCGTGCCATTCTTGTTCAACAGCATTCCAAAAGGCACGTTGCGCGAGCCTGGGATATGACCCGAGCGCAACCCCTCGCGCGGTTCAGCTTCGGTCCCGAAGAAACGGGCCGCCGAACGGGCATCGATGATCTCGTGATCCGCAAGCTTCGCGGCTGATGAAACTTGCGTCACATCGCGGACAAGGTGGTTCTGAACCCGCACCGTCATATGACGGTCGCGAATAATGGGGGGCAGGTCTTCGATCTCGCGCCCTTCGGACTGCCATTTTGGCAGTCCACCATCCAGAACGGCAATATTGTCCTGTCCCATCAGACGGAACAACCACCAGACCCGCGCCGCCGACATCAGCCCCGCACCGTCATAGACCACGACCTGATGGCCATCGCCAACGCCCATCGCGCGCAGGCGCGACATGAACTTCTCGACCGGAGGTGCCATATGCGGCAAGTCGGAACGATGGTCGGATATCTCATCAATATCAAAGAACCGCGCACCAGGGATGTGGGCAGCGACATACTCTGTCTTGGCGTCTCGCGCTTGCTGCGGCAGGTACCACGACCCATCCAGAATCCTTAGATCCGGATCCTTGAGATGTGCGGCAAGCCATTCGGTAGAAACGAGGGTTTTTGGATCGTCCTGCATCTATGCCTCCCCTAAGCGAGCTTGGGTTTTCCCTATACTTGGCAGGATGCAGGTTCAAGGCTGGATAGCGCTAGCGTCCCGACCACACTGGATTTATCGCAAACGACGCAGGCGATAATACTGGATGATCCCAATAACGCTGATGATGATCCAGAAGCCTTCGATCAGCATCGACGCCAGATTGAAGTTCTGCAGCAGTGAGAACACGATCAGCACCGAACCGATAAGATTCACCAGCGGAAAGGCCAGATCCTCCGAGTTCATCACTCGCATCTGGGTCGCAAAATATGCCGCAACAACGATCAAAGCCCCGAATGAGCCGATGGCATCGACGACGGTCAAACTGTCCAGTAGTGCGGTCATTGTATGGGGCTTTCCTATTCTGAAACTTCCGCTGGTTGCGAATAGTGGTGCATATTTAGAAAAGCAGCTCCCTGTTCACCAGCGCGGTATCCATGCGGCACATCCGCAGAAAATCGCAACCCTTGACCGGATTGCAGCGGAACCCAGTTTCCATTTCGCAGCACGTCCAAAGCTCCGCTCAGAACAAAAACCTCTTCGGTTACGCCTGCTGCATGGGCCGGAGATTCGTGGCTTTGATTGGGTGACAACTCGACATGAAATGTTTCGGCCCCCAGTGCGGGATCAAAAGGAAAGACAATCTTGACTTCGATACTTCCCGGAAATCTCACGGTACTGAACACATCAGCATCTGTCGTGTCACGCATTGCAGCAGTACCAATCAATGCACTCAGCGGGAGCTGGAAACCCTTCGCGATCTTCCACAGGGTCGCGATGGTCGGGCTTGATTCGCCACGCTCGATCTGGCCCAGCATGGCTTTGCTGACCCCGGTGAGTTCCGCGACTTTTGACAGGCTCAGCCCGGATGCCGCCCGCACATCCCTTAGTTTCAGCGTTAGTTCGTCC
Organism: Ruegeria sp. HKCCD3925; assembly: GCF_057221175.1. Classification (NCBI taxonomy): domain Bacteria; kingdom Pseudomonadati; phylum Pseudomonadota; class Alphaproteobacteria; order Rhodobacterales; family Roseobacteraceae; genus Ruegeria; species Ruegeria sp. HKCCD3925. The sequence continues at coordinate 10,873 of NZ_JBWVBI010000005.1, read as the reverse complement.
GATTCCATACCCGCGCCCTGCGATTTGTCTTGTGCGTTATAACGTACATATGATACGTGCGCTATAACGTACACACCCAATATCGCAGTTTGGGCAATAGGGATACAGCATCATGCCAATGTACCGATCCAGAACCTCCACCCATGGCCGCAACATGGCCGGTGCCCGCGGCCTGTGGCGCGCCACCGGTATGGGAGACGACGATTTCGGCAAACCGATCATCGCCATCGTCAACTCGTTCACCCAGTTTGTACCCGGTCACGTCCACCTGAAGGACCTGGGACAGATGGTTGCGCGTGAGGTTGAGGCCGCTGGCGGTGTCGCCAAAGAGTTCAACACCATCGCGGTCGATGACGGCATCGCCATGGGCCATGACGGGATGCTGTATTCGCTGCCCTCGCGTGAGGTGATTGCGGATTCTGTTGAATACATGGTTAACGCCCACTGCGCGGACGCTATGGTCTGTATCTCGAACTGCGACAAGATCACGCCCGGCATGTTGATGGCGGCCATGCGTCTGAACATCCCTGCGATCTTTGTCTCGGGTGGACCTATGGAGGCGGGCAAGATCGACATCGCCGATCTGGACGCCAAGAAGATCGACCTTGTCGACGCGATGGTTGCTGCGGCGGATGATCGCTTCACCGATGAGCAAGTTCAGCACATCGAGGAAAACGCCTGCCCTACTTGCGGGTCGTGTTCGGGCATGTTTACCGCGAATTCGATGAATTGTCTGGCCGAAGCACTGGGACTGGCGCTGCCAGGAAATGGCTCAACTCTAGCCACCCATGCCGACCGGAAAGAGCTGTTCCTAGAGGCCGGTCGCCGCATCGTCGAGATCACCAAGCGCCACTATGATCTAGACGAGAAAGGCTTCCTGCCGCGTGAAATCGCCACGTTCGACGCGTTCGAAAATGCCATGAGCTTGGATATCGCAATGGGTGGATCGACCAATACGGTGCTTCATTTGCTGGCCATCGCGCACGAAGGTGAAGTGCATTTCACCATGTCCGACATGGACCGCCTGAGCCGCCAAGTGCCCTGTTTGTGCAAAGTCGCGCCCAACATCGAAAACGTGCACATGGAAGACGTCCACCGCGCTGGTGGCATCTTCTCGATCCTCGGTGAACTCAGCCGCGCAGGCTTGCTGCATGAGGATTGCCATACAGTGCATTCGGGCACCATGGGCGAAGCAATTGCCAACTGGGACATCAAAGTCGCCAACAACCCGAAGGCTCAGGACCTATTCAAAGCGGCGCCCGGCGGCGTGCGTACTACACAAGCCTTCAGCCAGTCGAACCGCTACAAGGAGCTGGACACTGACCGCGAAGGCGGCGTGATCCGTTCGAAAGAGCATGCATTCAGCCAGGATGGCGGTCTGGCGGTATTGTTCGGCAACATTGCGCGCGACGGCTGTATCGTGAAAACTGCGGGTGTGGATGAGAACATCCTGAAATTCACAGGCTCAGCTTATGTCTGCGAAAGCCAGGATCAGGCAGTGAATGATATTCTGACCGGCAAGGTCAAGGAAGGCGACGTGGTGGTCATCCGCTACGAAGGCCCGCGCGGTGGGCCGGGCATGCAGGAAATGCTCTACCCGACCTCATATCTGAAATCCAAAGGGCTGGGCAAAGCCTGCGCCCTGCTGACAGACGGTCGTTTCTCGGGCGGCACGTCCGGCCTGTCGATTGGACACGTCTCACCCGAAGCCGCCGAAGGAGGCGAGATCGGGCTGGTGAAAACCGGCGACAAAATCGAGATCGACATCCCCAACCGCAGCATCCATCTGGCGGTCTCCGACGAAGACCTGGCCGCGCGGCGCGAAGAGCAGGATGAGAAGGGCTGGCAGCCCGTTGCACCACGTAAGCGTAAAGTGTCCACCGCGCTAAAAGCCTATGCCAAATTGACGACCAGTGCCGCAAAAGGTGCCGTCCGTCAGGTCTAAGCACTGCGGGTAAGCGAACACTCCCGCACCCGATACATGGAATCGGCTGCGCCGATTCCACTTTCGGAATTTGGGCCCGGCGCCGCGCATTGCGCGGCGCCGGGCCCAACCAGAGGAGATGTCTCACAAGAGACATTGGCGATGGGCGGGAGCCTCACACTTCGAGCGTCTTAATCACCCAGCTTGGCGTGAATCTCATCTAGATCGATCTCACCCGTCGGCATTTTGTTGGCGGGATTCTCGAAATCATACTTGAACAGTTCAAAATCCTGTTTGTAGATCTCGTAGACCAGATGCATCGACAAATCGTCAAAGTAATCCTCGACCGGATGCACGCGTTTTGGCCCATGGCCTTCGGATTCGTTGAAGCGCGGGATTTCGGACAGAGTCACGGGATGCGAGGTTTCAAGATTGTCCAATACACCCTGCATCCCATCGTTGAACTTCTCGGTCCAAAAAATCCGATCATATCGCCCGCCATTAGCGATCAGCGTCGAGACATGGCCAGACATGGCCGACCAGTGAATGTCGGGGTCCATCGGACGCCGCCAACGGATCGTGTCACGTGCAAATAACAGAAACCGGCGGAAACTGGCGATCTGATCGAACTCGCCTTTGCCATCGTCACCGCCAACCTCGATTCCATAGTTGTAAATCAGCGTTGGCACCAGATTGCCGCGATATCGTTTGCCGTTGCGCTGGATGCCACAGATCTTGTCAAAAAAGGAACTGAGAATGCGTGTGTAGGGATTACGCACGCAGGTGAATGTATAGGACTGGTGCGATTGAACATTTCTGGCAATCGGATCCTGACTGGCACCAAAGGCCCACTTGTGCATTCCGTCCTTGGCATCGTGAATGTCGCCATCAAAGAAGCTGCCATGATCCGAGAAATACATGATTTGCCCGATCGTCGAACAGGCGCATTTCGGCACAACACGGTAGACCATGCTTTGACTTTCGGTCATCCACGTTCCGGGAAAACCCATCTACTGCGCCTCCTTAGCCAGTTATCGCATTGATACTCCGGCATTTTGACCCAAAGAACCAAAAATATTCTGTTTATTCAATCGCTCATCCTCAGTATCACGGTTGCAATTGGGCAGAAACGGGGAATTACGAGACGCAAATGGCAAAGATTGCCTATATCTTGCTGTGCCACAAAGATCCTGACGCGATCATTGCGCAGGCACGTCAGCTGACGGCTGCCGGCGATTGTATGGCGATCCATTTTGACGCCCGCGCCAACGATACGGATTATGCGCAGATACGCGACGCCCTGAAAGATAACCGCAATGTCACATTTGCAACGAAGCGGATCAAATGCGGATGGGGCGAATGGTCACTGGTTCAGGCCACGCTCCATGCATTACAGGCGGCGGTGGATCAGTTCCCAAGGGTCACCCATTTTTACATGCTGTCCGGCGATTGCATGGCAATTAAAACCGCCGAGTATGTGCACAGCTTTCTTGATGACCGCGACATGGATTTCATCGAAAGCCATGACTTCTTCGAAAGCAATTGGATTAAGACCGGAATGAAAGAAGACCGGCTGATCTATCGTCACTATTTCAACGAACGCAATCAGCCGCGCCTGTTCTATGCCGCATACGAAATGCAAAAGCGTTTCGGTCTGACCCGCGGCATACCTGCAGACCTGCAGGTCAAGATCGGTAGCCAGTGGTGGTGCCTGCGCCGTCGCACAGTCGAGATGATTCTGGACTTCCTGCGCCAACGCCGCGATGTGGTCCGGTTTTTCTCGACCACCTGGATTCCGGACGAGACGTTCTTTCAGACGCTTGTTCGCCACCTCGTCCCGAAGCAGGAAATCGAAAACCGTACACTGACATTTTTGATGTTTTCCGACTATGGCATGCCTGTCACCTTCTACAATGATCACTATGACATGCTGTTGGGGCAGAACTACCTGTTCGCTCGCAAGATCAGCCCCGAGGCCCATGAGTTGAAGGAACGGTTGGGTCAGCTTTATGCCAGCGAAGGGGTCACGTTCCACATCTCGGACGAAGGGCGTAATCTGTATCACTTCCTTGCCGGTCGCGGTCGGGTAGGACGACGTTTCGCTCAGCGCTTTTGGGAGGTCGGCAATACGTTAGGCCCCGAGCGTCAGGCGTTTTTGATTGTTTGCAAGAAGTGGCATGTCGCCAAACGGCTTGTTGACCAGATCGCATCCGAAACCCCCATTCCCTGCATCGAATACATCTATGATGAGCAGGATACGCCATTGCCCGATTTGGGTGGAATCGAGACGACCCTGATTAAGCGGTCGCGCCATCGGCGGGCCGTTGCACGTATGTTGTTCGATTATTTCCAAAGCGACAGGCTGGTACTCTGCATAGATCCGGCCAATCTGGACGTCATTCAGGATTTCTGTGCAGATCAGGCCCAAACACGAGTTCTGGAAATCGAATGTACTTATTCAGATGAATATCTGACCGGCCATGCCTATCGCGTCGGTCTTGCGGGCCAGAACAGCTCACAGGATTCTCTTGCACGTCTGCTACCGACCCTTCGCAATGCGCTGGCTTACGAATCCGAATTGATCCGCAGTACCCAGAATGATGGGCTGTTCCATTTGCGTGAGGCGGCGGAACGTTCGGAGAATGAGGTGATTATCGCGGAATTTCTGGGGATCAGTGCCGATAAGGCCAAAGCGATCATGCAACTGGATTACCTGTTCGCTGATTGAATCCGGCGGCACGATCAGGTGCCGCCGGACATTCGAGTTCAGATGTCGAATTTGACACCTTGCGCCAATGGCAACTCGGCCGAATAGTTTACCGTGTTGGTCTGACGGCGCATGTAGGCTTTCCAGGCATCTGATCCGCTTTCGCGCCCGCCGCCGGTTTCCTTCTCGCCACCAAATGCGCCACCGATCTCGGCCCCGGACGGGCCGATGTTCACATTGGCAATCCCGCAATCCGACCCGGCCGCTGTCAGGAATTGCTCAGCTTCGCGCATGTTCAGTGTAAAAACGCAGGACGACAAGCCCTGTGGCACGTCGTTCTGAATCTCGATCGCCTCGGCAAAATCGTCATAGCCCATGACGTAAAGGATCGGAGCAAAGGTCTCGGCCTTCACAGTCGCGGTCTGGCCCGGCATCTCAACGATGGCCGGTTGCATATAAACACCGCCCGGCACACCATCGGTCACGCGCTGACCTCCGAACACGGCACCACCCTCGGCCTTTGCTGACTCAAGCGCTGCGGTCATCGCATTGCCCGAAGCTTCATCCACCAACGGCCCAATCAACGTACCCTCGGTCAACGGATTACCGATGGGCAGACCTGCATAGGCTTTCTTCAGACGCCCAACCAGTTCCTCGCGGATCGAGTTGTGTACAATCAACCGCCGCAGTGTCGTACAGCGCTGCCCTGCCGTTCCCACAGCCGAGAATACAATCGCGCGCACCGCCATTTCCAGATCCGCCGACGGCCCAACGATCATCGCGTTATTGCCGCCGAGTTCCAGAATACACTTGCCAAAGCGCTGCGCCACGATCGGCGCAACCGCGCGGCCCATCCGGGTCGAGCCGGTGGCTGAAATGATCGGCACATCCTCGCTGGCAACCAGCGCCTCACCCAGGTCGGCACCACCGATCAGGGTCTGCAATAGCCCCTCGGGGGCGTCACCAAACCGGGCCAATGCCCGCTCAAAGATTTTCTGGCAAGCCAACGCGGTCAGAGGCGTTTTCTCGGACGGTTTCCAGATCACCGGATCGCCGCAAACCAGCGCCAGCGCAGCATTCCACGACCATACCGCCACGGGGAAATTAAAGGCCGAGATCACTCCGACCGGTCCCGCCGGATGCCACGTTTCCATCATCCGGTGACCCGGGCGTTCCGAAGCAATGGTCAGACCATAAAGCTGCCGCGATAGACCAACAGCAAAATCGCAGATGTCGATCATCTCCTGCACTTCGCCCAGACCTTCCGAGGTGATCTTTCCTGCCTCCCAACTGACAAGCGCGCCAAGGTCGTCCTTGGCGGCCCGCAGCTCTTCGCCCAGCAGTCGGATCAACTCACCCCGGCGCGGAGCCGGCACAACGCGCCATTCCTTGAACGCCGCTTTCGAGCGGGCAAAGATGGCCCCCATCTCGGAAACCGGAGTTTCGTGAACCTCGGCCAACAGGCTGCCATCTATCGGAGAGGTCACCCGCAGCGACCCGCCGCTAAGCTCAGCTGCAGTCAGGTCCAAATTCGCAAGCGTGGTTTCAGCAGTCATTATAATGTCTTTCATATCTCAAGCCGCCTTGTTTTGTTCGGTAACGTCACCGGCGCGATAAAGCCGGCCAAATTCGGTGTTCAGGAAATCGGCAAGCTTTACCTGCTCTTGCCGAACAAAGCCTTTCGAGGGCAGAACCCCTGTCCGCATCAGATCGACGACACCCAATACACCTGCCGCAGTGGTTACTTGGATCGCACTCCAGACTTGTCCATCGATGGTGCGCGCAAAGGATTTGTTGATCAGGGATTTCTCACGCAACGTGCCGTCAACGATGCCCTTTGCCGTGCAATAGACCAACACGACATCTTGATCCGTACGCGGCAAGGCCGTTTCAAAAATCTCTTTCAGCAGATCGCGGCGACGCTCTAGTCCCAGGTCACTGAGCAACAAGCGCAAGATATCCCGATGGCCCGGATAGCGGATCGAGCGATAGGATACCGCCTTCGCCTTACCGTCTAGCGTCTCGGGCAAGGTGCCCAGCCCGCCCGATGTATTGAAGCACTCGTACTCGACTCCGTCATGGCCGATCAGCTCATAATCTTCGAGGGGGGCGGTCTTGACCCTCTCGCCATTCACAATGGCATCACATGGATTGCAGTATTCGTTGATTAGCCCATCAGTTGACCAAGTCAGGTTATATTTCAACGCGTTGGTCGGATAGAGCGGTAACGCCCCGACCCGCATATGCAGGCTGTCGATTTCATCGAACTCGGCCGCCAGCGCAGCGCCCGCAATCCCGACAAACCCGGGGGCCAACCCGCATTGCGGCATAAATGCCGTCTCGCTGTTCTGCGCCAGCTCGCGCACCGCGTTGGTGGCGGCGACATCTTCGGTCAGGTCAAAGTAATGCGCCCCAACAGTTTTGGCCGCGCTCGCAATCGCCGGTGTCAGAAAGAACGGCGCGGCAGAGATCACCGCATCAAACCCTTTAAGGCCTTTCTCCAAGCCCGCGCTATCGCTGGCATCAATCTGCCGCGTAGAAATGCCCCGTTTCTTGAATGCTGACAGGGCCGCAAGATCGTGATCGGCAACAGTCACCGTGTAATGTGCCGAGGTTTTCAGCAAAGTCGCGATCATCTGACCGATCTTCCCCGCCCCGACTACGCAAATATTCCAGCTCAAAACGCGCCTCCATTCTGTGTTTCTTTTGATTATGAAGGGCGACTTGTTCGGATTGCAGATCGTATCTTGACGAAATGAGGTAATATTCCGTCATTTTGCCATATTATACGTCACTTTGCTAAATAACTTACTCGAATATGACTTCGAACATGGTCGAATTCACAATCGTTTCAGCGCTCCTTTGAAGTGATTGTACTATCAGGTATGAGAGGACCATTGTCGGCTATACAACGCGGGCAATCGCGGTTCGCCCAAGCATATAGGTGCCTTCAATGAGATCTCTCCGTGTCCTGCTTACCTGTTTCGCATGCCTGCTTCCTTTTGCAGCTCTGGCCCAATCCGCTGAGGCACCTGCCGTAGAGATTTCGTTAGAGCTCAATGCCTTGGAAGACGTTGGTAGTGCCTGCAGATTGACCTTTCTGGTGACCAACCAATCCGGAGCCACTATCGATGAAGCCGTATTCGAGACGGTGATATTTGACACCGAAGGCAGTGTCGTTACCCTCTCGCTTTTTGATTTTCGCGACTTACCTTTGGATCGCCCACGTGTCCGTCAGTTCGATCTGCCAGAGATGTCTTGCACGACTGTTGGGCGCGCATTGATCAATGGCGCGAGTTCATGCGTGGTAAAAGGCTCCCAGAGCGACATCTGTCAATCGACCCTAACGCTCAGCAGCCGGATTGAAGTGGAGTTGCTTGGATGAATATTCTCTCTTCTCTTCGAGAGATCCTGACCCTTGGCGGGCCCGTTGTGGCTATCCTTATTGTCATGTCGGTCCTGACCGTAGCAGTTACTCTTTACAAGCTTTGGCAGTTCGCAGCCTGTGGCGTAGGGCGGCACAAGGTTCTGTCACAAGCGCTGCAGGCCTGGGATGCTGGAGATCGAGCCACTGCACGCGCGCGCCTCGCACAGAGCAGCAGCTATCTTGCACCGCTTGTCGAAGCCGCCATGGACGCGCCGGACACTCCTGATCTGGACGCTCGACTGGATGCCGAAGCTGGATTGGCCCTGGCCGGGCTGGAGCGCGGATTTCGGCTTTTGGATACGGTCGCCCAGCTTGCACCCCTGCTTGGATTGTTCGGAACAGTTTTGGGAATGATCAATGCATTCCAAAGCCTTCAGTCTGCCGGGTCTTCTGTCGATCCCTCATTGTTGGCAGGTGGCATCTGGGTTGCTCTGGTAACAACAGCCGTTGGCCTTGCGGTGGCAATGCCGACTTCAATGGTCTTGTCTTGGTTTGAAAGCCGAACTGCCCGGGAACGGGTGTTTGCGGACAAAGCACTGCGCACGGTTCTGGTCCCGAACAACTCGAACCAGCCCGCCTCAGGCAGGACCGAGATTCTGAACGCTGAACATGCGTAACACGGCGCCCTTTGTAAGACGCCCGATGTCGATGACCCCGCTCATCGATGTCATCTTCTTGCTGTTGCTGTTTTTCATGTTGTCTTCAACTTTCTCAAAGTTCGCGGAAATCGAAATCAGCAGCGCAACCTCAGGAGCATTAGCCTCGGCTGAGCCGGTGGAGAGAATTTTCATTCAGATCGGTGCGGAGCGCGTGACTTTGAATGGCGAAACGCTGACGCTGGATGAACTGCCGGCGCAGATAGGGACTGGTCAGGCTCTGGTGAGCCTTGATGCCGATACGTCCGCCCAACGGCTTGTGGATTTGCTGACCAGGCTGCGTGGCCGCGATGGCTTGACCGTCACGGTGTTGGAGTAGACCGATGGTCCGCTTTGGTCGCCCAATCCGCAAACGAGACTCGACCATCCCTCTGATCAACGTCGTCTTTCTGATGCTGATCTTCTTTCTGATTGCGGGCACCCTGGCACCACCGCTTGATCCAGAGCTTCAGCTTGTCGACACATCGGAACTAGAAGGCCGCGACCCTCCCGATGCGCTTGTCTTGAACGCCGATGGCATCCTCAGCTTTCGCGGAGTGCAAACCGATCCCGAGGCTTTTATGGCCAGCCATGATGACGGGCCCGTCAGGATTGTCCCCGACCGCAATGTTTCAGGCCAACGATTGATGGAGGTAACCGGTGCCCTTCGGCGGTATGGCGCGCCTTCTGTTTTCCTTGTGACCCAGCAGGCTTTGAAATGATCCGGAAGTCAGCAGCCATCGCTGCGTTGGCGGGTGTGCTTTCGCTTATCCTGCATATCTTTGGGATCAGCTTGTATGGGTCCAGCCTGCCAGAACTGCGAGCCAATGAGGAAACGATCAGTTTGATCGAGCTTGGCAACACATTCGAAGAATTCACCGAAGACACGACAGACCCGGTCCAACCGGAATCTGCTGAAACACCCGAGCCCCCGGTTGAAGACACTATTAAGCCCAATACTGCCGACATCCCGATCAGCGAAACACTCGTCGCTTCCCCCAATCCTCAGCAGGTATCTTCACCCGATGTCGGAGCGCCCGTCGCCCCACGATCAGAGCTACAGGAAGAGGTGCCGACCGAACCGGTCGCCCCGTCCAATCCGGAACCAGCCACAGACGCAGATACCGCCGTAACGCCAGCGGTCGACCCGGAACCCGAGCGCTTGGCAGCTTTACCGCCCACAGACGGCTCAACAGCGCCGGTCCCTCCACTCGAGAGTACGGCAGTCGAACCAGAAATCCCAAGTTCGGTCGATGAGCCAACAAACGAGCCACCAGAAGAACAAGCCGCGCCCTCCGATCAGGCCGTATCTGTTTCCAAACGCCCCCGCCTCCCGGACAGAAGGCCATCAACTGAAACACCAAAATCACTTGATGGGTTCAGTAACTTCGATAACTTGCGCAACCCTACGCAGACATTGGAGTCGCCGCTTAGCCTTTATCAAAAGGAAGGGGCTGACCCGTTCCGAGCCAGCAGTGGCCGAAATCAATCCTCGGGTCGCGGCGTTGGAAACTCCGATACCACGAACTATGCCGGACAAGTCCTGGTCCACCTCAATCAAACGCCCGTCGTCTATGTCCCGGTCCGCGGGTTTGCGCAGGTATTCTTTGAAATCAGTCCGGATGGATCACTGGCGTGGGTTGATATCGTCGATAGCTCTGGCTCACCCGAAATCGAACGCGCCGCCAGAGATCAAGTCATCCGCGCCGCTCCATTTCCCCGCCCACCAAGCGGGTCAAGCCGCAGGCTATCGTTTTATTACCAGAATAGTTGATACCAAAGACGGCAGTTCGCCGAACCAGTTGATCGTTCCCTGAATGCTTCAACACGCTCCAGCGAGAGGATTTCGATCGGTCGTCACGGCAAGATCACCATGGGCGAAGCGCAGAAATAGGCAAAAAAGAGCTGAGGGGGTAAGTGGCTAGTTACGAAAAGAAGTTTCCTATCGTTGCTTCCACAGTGCTTCTAGAAGTGTTGGCGCAAATAGGAACACCGCCCTAGGGCGGTGCGTAAACATCTGATGTTGCACGATGTTTTTGTTTGCGGGAGTAGGATTTGAACCTACGGCCTTCATGTTATGAGCCTGACGAGGTTTGATCGTTAATCGAACAGTCCGGTGGACTGTTTGTAGTCTGCACGGGCTGCTCTGGGATTTTCTAAAGTTGGTTGCGGGAGCAGGA